>NZ_CP025572.1:1459909-1804615 GCF_018336975.1 Marinomonas sp. CT5
GCAATGATAAGCATCGGTTTGATACTTGGTTATCGCTATTTCAAAATGAATTGTTAAAGATCCAAGCACGTATTCGCGTGTTTTGGTGAGACGACAACGTCCAACCAGAACAAAACGCAAAACGAATTGCTTGACGATCATAGAGGCGTTGAACCACCTGATCCCATCCCGAACTCAGAAGTGAAAAGCGCCATCGCCAATGGTAGTGTGGGAGATCCCATGTGAGAGTAGGTCGTCGTCAAGCTTTATATTGAAAAGAACCCCGTCCTGCTCAGCAGGGCGGGGTTTTTTCGTATTGGCGGTGTAATAGGATTTTCCTACCAAGCAAGTGCGTATCGGGCTCTTTACCAAAGATACGCATGTGAGAGTCCCGCAAGGGGATAAGCATCCCGCAAATCTCTCGAGATTGGTAAAATTGAATGGTCTTCTTTAATTGATAATGACTGGCAAGTTCGAGCAAAACTAGAGCAACAGAAGCAGGATGATTTGAGGCAAAATACTGCTCAACTATCTTTGTTACATTATTTCTAATGATTAAGAGGCTAAAGAGATGACTCGCTAGGTACTCATTTAGCTAATCAAGTTTTTAGCCTCTTTTTTCAACCATCTTCTTAATGAGCGAATGGCCTCTTCATCCTTCCTACTTTCCTTATAGGCGATATAAAAATTTTCACCCGTTTTAAAAGCACTGCAAGGGAGCTTAATGAGTGGTGTTTCATCGTCTTTTTCATTCATCATGTAGTCATTGACCAAGGCGATTCCAAGCGAGTGCTTTGCGGCTTCATAAGCTAGCATGAGATGGCTAAATCGGTGGAATTGAATATAGTCAGGCAGTGGCAAAGATAAATTGGTAAACCAGCGTTTCCAGTCCTCTATATGACGTTCATAGACACTATAGGAAGTAATAAGTGGAAATTGGGCGATTGAGTTTGGATCGATACTCAATTTTTCAGCGAGCTCCTGATAAGTAATGGCGCCTAATTTACTTTTGATGGTTTCTAAATAGCTTTGACTACAGACTGGAAATAGTTCTTCTTGATAAAAGGGCTCAATGAGAAAACCCCGTTTTTCTCGTTCTGTGGTAATGAAAAAGTCAGCGGTTCGATCAGAAAGTTCCGGCATGCCGTGACTCATTTCAATACTAAGCTCGAGGTGTGGGTATAAGTGCTTGAGTTCTGGAAGTCTTGGAATGAGCCAATAAACAGCGAATGAACTATATACAGCCAGTCTGACGTTCGTTTTATGTTGGCCTTTGATGTGATTGGTGGCTTCTTCAATCTGCAATAATGAATTACTGATTGAGTCTAGATAGTGTTTGCCTTCCTTTGTTAATTCAAGGTTTCTTCCTTGTCGATGAAAAAGGCTTTCTCCTAAGTGATTCTCTAAAATTCTGATTTGATGAGAAACCGCACTTTGGCTGACATTGAGCTCATTGGCAGCCAAAGAGAAGCTGTTTAATCTAGCGACGGCTTCAAAGACAGGTAACGATTTTAGAGGAGGAAGCATGTCTCATTATCCAAATAACTAATATTAAATGTAAATATATCATTTTATCTAATGATGTGTAGTTATTAAGCTATTGCCAATAATTCGTATTTTCAAGGTGAAACATCGTGTCAGGTCGTACAGTCAGCAGTGCCATTTTAATTCTTGTATTAGGGAGCTTTTTTGCGACCTTATGTGATGTCTTTATCAAGATGGCAGACGTTGATGTGGCAATTTTTCAATTCACGTTTTTTCGTGCCGTTTTTATGTGTCTTATTCTTTTTCCTATCGCAGTGCATAGGTACTTGAACTCTGATAGGGCAACGGCAACCTTGGGTTTAAAGCTTCACTTTATCCGTGGCAATATGTGGGTATTGGCTGGGGTTCTGCTGACTATTTCTTTAGCGGAATTGCCATTGGCAACAGCCAATGCGGTGTTTTATACCGCGCCTATTTTCATTATGTTGTTTGGCGCTTTTTTCTACAAAGAGCGATTAAGTATGGATGTTGTACTTGCCGCTATTTTAGGCTTTATCGGTATTTTGGTGATTCTAAGACCGACAGAAATTACTTTTTCAATGATGAGTGCGATCTTGTTTGCCATTGTTCTAGCGGCTAATAGCTTATTGATTAAGAAATTGCCTCAAGAACAAAGCATGCTATATGGTTTGTTTGTGACACAAATGTTTGCTCTTCCAATGGTCTGTGTCTTAGCTATTTGGGAAGGTGAAGCGCTTGATATTGGCAATGTGATGTTTGCTGCTTTGTCATCGATTTGTTCGATTTTATACAGTGTATCTTGTCTGATTGGCTATCGGTATGTGGCATCGAGTAAAGTAACAAGTGCCGAGTACTCAGGATTGATTTTCGCGTTTTTACTGGGGTGGTGGATCTTTGGTGAGGCGCCAGATTTAAGCGTTTTTATTGGGTCACTGTTTGTTATTTTACCTTTGCTCTATTTAAGTCAAAAGGATATTCGACGTTTGAAAAAAGAGCAATTGTTGTCGAATACGCGTTCCAATTTAGGTGCCGGTTGAGCAAAGGTTCTTAATCATTTGTTCAATCATATCGGATAGATCACCTTTATCTAAGTAGATACCATCTATAAATAATCTGGCCAGTCCGTGTAAGCTAGCCCAGGTGGTTTGTCCTATTCTGAGCGGTGTATTGTTATTTGGTAGGATGTTTTGCTCTTGTAATTCTTCTACCCAGTCGATCCACGCTTTAAAGGTTTGCTTAGAGGCGGCTTTTAGTGAGTCGCTTGGGTTACCTGCTTTCCAAAGTGTTCTACCGTACATTAGGTCATAGGTTTCATTATGTTGCAGCGCGTATTCTACATAGGCGTGAACGTATTTTTTGAAGCCTTCTTCCGCCGTGTTTTTTTCCCTTCTTAAATCACTAAGAATTTTTTCTTGCTCACAAAAGCCTTGTTCTGCAATAGCACAGAGTAATGCGTTTTTATCTTTAAAATGGTGATAAGGTGCCGTTCTTGAAACGCCAACTGTGTCTGCAAGTTTGCGCATACTCAGACTTTCTACGCCTTGCTTTTTGATGATTAAAGAGGCGGATTCGAGTAAGGATTTATTGAGATCACCGTGGTGATATTGTGTTTTTAATGTCGACATGGAGCAGATTAAATACTTCTATCTTGACAATGTCAAAATGAAAACCTATCTTGACAGTGTCAAAATTGCGTGCGGGCAGCCGCAATCGAAAAATAATAAACAAAGCGAGTCACAATTATGCAGCATTCAACCTTTCCAAAAATATTTACACCACTTGATCTCGGCTTTACTCAGTTAAAAAACCGCGTATTGATGGGGTCTATGCATTTAGGTTTAGAAGAGGTGAAAGGCGGCATTGAGAGAATGGCTGTTTTTTATGCTGAACGTGCTCGTGGTGGGGTTGGGCTTATTGTCACAGGTGGTATTGCACCTAATTCTGAGGGGGCTGTCTATGCTGGCGCTGCAACAATGGCCTCAGATGAAGATGTTGCAAAGCACCAAATTATAACGGATGCCGTGCACGCAGAAGGTGGAAAAATTTGTATGCAAATCCTGCATACAGGACGTTATGCCTACAACCCTAAATTAGTTGCGCCGTCAGCGGAACAGGCGCCAATCAACCCATTTAAACCGAACGCTTTGGATGAAGAAGGGATCGCGAAGCAAATTGATGATTTTGTGAATGCCGCTAAGTTAGCTAAGCAGGCTGGCTATGATGGCGTTGAGATCATGGGCTCGGAAGGGTATTTCCTTAATCAATTTATCGCCGTACGAACAAATAAACGGGACGACGAATGGGGTGGGGAATACGTTAATCGAATTCGTTTGCCGGTTGAAATAGTCCGTCGAGTTCGAGAAGCAGTTGGTAAAGAGTTCATCATCATTTATCGCTTATCTATGCTGGATCTTGTGGAAGGTGGCAGTAATTTGGAAGAGGCGATAGAGCTTGGTCTTGCTATTGAGAATGCGGGTGCCAGTATCATCAGTACGGGTATTGGTTGGCACGAGGCAAGAGTACCAACTATTGCCACTAAAGTGCCAAGAGCGGCATTTACATGGGTGACGGCAGAGCTACGTAAGTCCTTATCTGTGCCTTTAGTCACATCAAATCGAATTAATACGCCTGATGTCGCGGAACAAGTACTTGCCCGTGGTGATGCGGACATGGTTTCTATGGCGCGTCCCTTTCTTGCTGATCCAGAATTTGTATTAAAAGCAGAGCAAAACCGTGTTGACGAGATTAATACCTGTATCGCTTGTAACCAAGCTTGTTTGGATCATGTATTTGAGCAAAAAATGACCTCTTGTTTGGTTAATCCAAGAGCATGTCATGAGACTGAGATCATTATTACCCCAGCAACATCGGTTAAACGCATAGCTGTTGTCGGAGCAGGCCCAGCTGGTTTGGCGTTTGCGACTACAGCGGCAAAACGCGGTCATAAGGTAACTCTGTACGATGCCAGTAATGAAATTGGTGGGCAATTTAATATAGCCAAACGCATTCCAGGCAAAGGCGAGTTTTATGAAACCTTGCGCTATTTTTCTCGCCAAGTTGAACTGACAGGCGTGGACCTTCAGTTAAATACTCGTGTTGATGGGGCGCTATTGGAAAGCGAGAAGTTTGACGAAGTGGTATTGGCAACAGGGATATTGCCCAGAACACCAGAGATTGAAGGCATAGAGCATCAAAAAGTATTAAGTTACTTAGAGGTTATGAAAGGCAAAACCGTTGGCAAACGAGTTGCTGTGATTGGGGCTGGTGGTATCGGTTTTGATATCAGTGAATATCTGTTGTATTCAACCACTCATAAAGCGCAAAGCATTGAAGATTTCATGTCTCAATGGGGGGTAGATATGAACTTTTCGGCTCGAGGTGGTGTGGAAGGTATGGAGCCAGTATTTGAATCAGCGGAACGTGAGATTTTTTTGTTACAACGTAAAAAAAGCAAGGTTGGCGCGAATTTAGGTAAAACGACCGGATGGATTCATCGTACCGAGTTATTAAAAAAAGGCGTTGTCTTTTTGTCTCACTGTGATTATCAGCGCATTGATGATGACGGTTTGCATTTAACGGTGAATGGCGAGGCACGTTGTCTTGATGTTGATACTGTTGTGGTTTGTGCCGGTCAGGAGCCGAATCGGTTATTAGAAAGTGACATTAGTCAGCCTGTGCATTTTATTGGCGGTGCTGATGTGGCCTCTGAATTGGATGCGAAGCGCGCCATTAAACAAGGCACCTTGTTGGCTTGCGCTTTATAACATTGACTGAACATTCCGAGAGTGGTGCTTTCACCACTCTCGTTTTTTAATGAGTGCGAGATAGTTAAACAAGTACTTGTCTTGTGTTGGCGATGTAGTCATGAACTTGTGCTTCTATTTCAGTATCGACCATGACTTCTGGCCCGCAATCGTTTGGACAAGCCATTCTTGGTGTGGTGCCAAAAAGTCGGCAAATCAACGGACGTTCATCATACACTTCACAACCATTCGGTCCTAAATGAACACAGTTAAACTCTTCAAGAGCGGCATCGTGCTCGGCATCAGATTTTACGGGTAGACGTAACATTTCCTCTGAAGAGGCTGTGACCGGTCCGCAACAATCGTGGCAGCCTGGTTTGCACGCAAAGGAGGGGATTCTTTCTCTTAGTCGCGCAATGATGTCTCTGTCATTCGTCATATTTTCTAGCCTTAGGTCGCTGATTTAGCCTTATTGTCGATCTATGAGTCCCATTTTACCCAAATACCTTAAAAGCTTTCTGAAAATCACTTTATCTCGTTGATTATTGGTGTAACTTATCACATCTAAAATGTTTGATAAAAGTTGCGGCCACGTCCTTGCGCAGTATTGGGGTTGGAGTTTATGCAGGTATTAGAGTCATTGTTTGAATGGATTAGCTTTCACTGGGTCACTATTATTGTTGTGGTGCATTTCGGTCTGTCGGTTGTCACCTCTCTTCACGTACTTTTGTTTAAAGAAAATGAGCGTACGTCTCTTGCTTGGATTGGCTTAGTCATATTGTCACCTGTTTTAGGTAGCATAATTTATTGGCTGTTTGGTATAAACCGCATTAAACGAATGGCGAAAAGGGAGCATCCTCAAAAACTAAAACAAGACTTTCGTTATGAGGAAGATTGTATTGTTTTTCATAGTCTACCGAAAAATTGGCATTCTTCTATTATCGCTGGGTACACCATTCACCCTGTAAATTACGTCGATGATAATGGCATAGAGCCATTAGTGAATGGTGATAGCGCTTATCCAGCCATGATCAAGTCTATTGAGTCGGCCAAAAAGCACATTGTGTTATCGAGCTATATTTTTGACTACGACTCTCTAGGGCGACAATTTGTTCATGCGCTGGCACAAGCTCAGGAGCGAGGCGTTGTTGTGCAGGTTTTGCTTGATGGTATTGGTGTTGGTTACAGTTGGCGTAAATCTGATAGGGCATTAAAGAAACTTGGCGTGAGAACCGCACAGTTCTTGCCTGCCATTTCACTAACGAGTATTCGTTTTATTAATTTAAGGAATCATAGAAAAATCCTCTGTATCGATGGTGAGGAAGCGTACATTGGTGGAATGAATATCAGCAAAAATAACTTGGTTAGTTCCGCAAAACATCCGATTGATGATGTTCATTTTAGAGTTACGGGTCCTGTTATTGATCAGATTAGCCAAGTTTTTATTGAGGATTGGTATTTTGCCACCAAAGAGGTGATTCAGTTTCCTGCGTATAGTCCGAGGGCTGTGAGCCAGCAAGATGATCGTAAAGTTGTTTCTCGCGTTATTCAGGATGGGCCGGATGAAAACCATAACAGAATTCGTTGGACTCTAATCAATGCGCTAGTGTGTGCAGAAAAAAGCGTTAAGATCATTACACCTTATTTTATTCCTGATCAAACCTTAATGACATCTCTTCATGCCGCGGCGTTGCGTGGTGTATCAGTAGAAATTATTGTTCCTAAGCACAGTAATATTCTTTTTGTTGATTGGGTGATGGAAGCCAATTACTCAAGAATCATAGAGCATGGCATCAAAATTTATAAAAATATGCGACCATTCGATCACAGTAAAATCGTTCTTATTGATGATATTTGGTCCTTTATTGGATCTACGAATTGGGATGCAAGGAGTTTAGAGTTTAACTTTGAAATTAATTTAGAGTGCTTTGATGGCGCTCTTAATCATCAACTTACGGAACTGTATGAATCGAAAAAGCTCGATTCTGAGGAAGTGCTAGCGGAAGATGTCAGTCATCTTTCTATTTATAAAAAAGTCCGTAACAACCTGCTTCGTTTGTTTTCTCCTTATTTATGAATTTGATTTCCTTTGAGGTTTCCTAATGATCAAAAGCCGGTATAGCGCTGTAGAGTCTTTAAAGGTTATGGGCCGTGCCTCAAAAAATGTGATGGGCCCCAACATCAGTGTGCTGTTGTGGAATGTATTCAAATGCAAGCGAAAGGGTTGGCAGAATGACTTTGCTTCTCTTGCAGAGGATAAGGATTTGATTCTTCTGCAAGAGGCTATTTTAAACTCGCCATTTGATGGTCTTTTTTACCAGTCTTCAGAACATCAATGGATAATGGCGAGTAGCTTTAAAAACGTAAAATCTAATATTGAAACAGGGGTGAAAACGGGATCCAGTGTCATGGCAAGTAAGCACTTTTTTTCCGTGTCAGCTCACAGTGAGCCTGTGACTAATACTAAAAAAATGATGCTAGCGACAGAGTATCCTTTAGCAAATAGTGAAGGAACGGTTCTTGAGCCGTCTTTGTTAGTCATTAATACACACATGATTAACTTTGTGTCTTTTGAGAAGTTTAGAGCCCATTTAGATCAAGCTTTTCAAGCACTAGAGCACCATCATGGCCCTATTTTATTTGCCGGTGATTTTAATACTTGGAACAGAAAAAGAATGGCGTACTTTAATGAATTGGCAATCTCATGCTCTTTAGAGGAAGTTCAGATTCAACGTCAGCCAAGACTCGGTCACTTATTTCGGCATCTTGATCATATTTATTGTCGTGGCCTTAGAGTGGTTGATGTTTGTGTTCATACCGATATTCACTCCTCCGATCATTACCCAATCAGTTTATCGCTGCAGTTTATAGAGGGTTAAATAACGGTATAGCCTGACGGTGACTAACCGTCAGGCATTCTCTAATAGTTTACCTAAAACTTGTAAGCGACTAGAGGTCTCTTTCTTATCTAAATCTACTAATTGTTGTTGCTCTAATTCGTGCTCTATCATTCGTTTTTGATGTTGAATAAAGGACCAATGTGTTGAGTCATTGGCTTGCTCTGCAATACGAATGAGTCCTTCTATTTGGCGAAGTTGTACGGCTAAGCATGTTTTTGAGTATTGGCGAATTTGATCAAAAGCAATATTGGCTAAGTTTCTGAATGACGTTGTCTTATAAGTGACTCTCGCTTTTCCATTTTCATCATAGGTAATGCCTTCAGGAAAGTTTTTTTGTGTCAGATCACAAACGGCTGCCGTTAATTTGTCAATGCAGGCGATGGCGGAATAGGGGTCGTTTATGCCGGGAGACAGTGCTCTCAATGCGATTTCGACCAGCTGGTGGACGGCAAATTCAGGATCTTGCAGTGGTGTACGTTTGGGGCCTAGAGTAAACGATTCGTGTAAAATTTTTCTGTCTTCTTCTGAGAATGTTTCAATATTAGATGTCATGATCACCATGCGATTAACAACAAAATCTCCAGGGTTTACAGAGATGTTTAAGTGCCCATCTAATCGGCTCATTAAACTGGTTAAATTGGCGTAGTTAATCGCTTGAATGTAGCCGCATGAATGACTTTCACATTCAAATTCTTTGATATCTTCAGATTGTTTTGTTTCTTTTTTTTGCCTCTTTTTCACAGATGAACAGTTGTCTTCTTCCTCTTTTTGTTCTTTGAAGATGAGGCCGATACTGTATTGCAACTCTTGATAAACATTGTCTATGACACTGTCGGACTGTAGGTTCAGTGAGACGTGGTGAATGAAATAGATAAGCAGAAGGATACCGAATAGCGTCATCGCTATGGCCCCAGCAATGGTAAGGCCCGGAAGAAAAGCGCTGTTTGCGAAATTGTCTGTTGTTCGAACAAGAATCAGACAATAGACGAATAGAGATATGAAGACGCCAAGAACAATTTGCGTGCTTGAATCTTCCATGAAATTACGAATGAGTCTTGGACCAAATTGGGATGAGGCATTCGTTAAGGCAACAATGGTAATTGAGAAGGTGATACTGACCACGGTCATTACACTGCCTGCGACTGTCGTTAGAAGGTCGCGAGTAATACTTGGGTCGGCATGATAGAGAAAGTGAAGCCAATTTAATGAATGTAGGCCAGCGTAAAGATCAATAAAGAGCAGAGATATGCAACTTAAAATAGTGAGCGATAAAATTAGACAAGGCGTAAACCAGAAACTGGTCTTAACCTTGTCATAGACTCTCAATGCCTTGGCGTTTCTCATTGTAGATAATCGCAAAAGTTTACATCCTCGGCTGTAAGTTGGTGATTAGATTACTGACTTTTATCGTTTGGCTCACCCGTTTTAAGTAGTTTTAAGAGATCCTCTCTTTCCATACTGCCTTTTAACGCTAAGTCTAGTTGATACTGATAATCGTCATTCCATTCTGATGTTCGTGGGCTGAGAGTTGCTAGGTCTCTCATGGCGGATTTCAATACCTTTAAAAAAGCCTGAATATTTCGTTCCTGGTCAATTAAAATATTTTTTAGTGCTGTTGCGCTGCTATGTCTTAAGTAAAGCTTCAGCACATCATTTTGTTCTTCAATTGCTTTTATCTTGCTATCTTGTTTGGCAAGGGATTGCTCAAATTTGGACAGTAAGGCACCTTGTTCGCTTATGGTTTTAGCAGTCTGAATGTCTTCTTGCTTTGGTTTTAAAAGAAAGTAAGTAATACCTGAAGAGGATGCCACACTAAAAATGAAGCACAGAAAGAAAGCGATGATCAGTTTTTTAGAGCTTTTTTTAGGCGCTTCTTCCTGAGTCTTTTTATCATCATTAACTTTGGATGGCATGATGTGTTCTCCTTGCTGTATTTAGATATTCATCTTAGCAGGGCGACCATTAAGATGAAACGAATTAGGCTTTTGTGCACATGTAGAGCATTTTAAATACTCTTTGCCGTTTTTAGTACCTCATTGTTACATCTCTGTATCATTCAGCGGTTTATTTTCCTGTTAGTTGTCGTAAAATACGCGCAAAATTTGGGATTATTAATAACCTACTAAAATAGTCAGGTAAATACTTGATCAAAACAGTAGGAATTGTGTAGTATTTACAACCACTGAATAATCTTAACTGGATAGTTTATGCGCCTGACAACAAAAGGTCGTTATGCGGTAACCGCCATGCTTGATCTGGCATTGCATTCGGATCAAGGACCTGTGTCTTTATCTGATATTTCAAGCCGACAGGGTATATCGTTATCTTATCTTGAACAGCTGTTTTCTAAGCTTCGTAAAAAGTCACTAGTTAGTAGTGTGAGAGGCCCAGGTGGTGGATATCGTTTAAGTCGTTCTAATGATGAGATTTTTGTTGCTCAGATTGTTGATGCGGTGAATGAATCAGTCGACGCAACGGGGTGTAAAGGGCGAAGTGATTGTCAAAGCGGTAACACTTGTCTTACCCACCATCTTTGGTGTGATTTGAGCGATCAGATACACGATTTTTTAAATCAAATTAGCCTAGATCAATTGGTACGTCGAAATGATGTGCGTCAAGTTGCAGAACGGCAAGAATACGAAAGCCGACAGCGTTGTCTCGAAAATGACAAAATTAGCGCGGCCATTGTTGATTGAATAAAGAATAAATTAATAAAGCTGAATACGCTGATTCTCAGCGTGTTAGTGGCTAACATTGAGTGAGTTTTTATATGACTGAGCAGATAGATAAGGCGCTGGCACGGGAATACGAAGCGGGTTTTGTCTCTGATGTAGAATCAGAAACCTTTGAGCCTGGTTTGAATGAAGATGTGATTCGTCGTATTTCTGGAATGAAAGGTGAGCCTGAATGGATGCTCGAATGGCGCCTAAGTGCATTTCGTGAATGGTTAGAAATGGAAGAACCTGATTGGGCTTTGGTGGATTATCCCAAAATAGACTTTCAGTCTATTTCGTACTATTCAGCACCAAAGAGTATGAAGGACAAACCTAAATCCTTAGATGAAGTTGATCCTGAGTTACTGCGTACTTATGAGAAACTTGGTATCCCTCTCATTGAACAACAAATGTTGGCGGGTGTTGCCGTTGACGCTGTATTTGATTCAGTTTCTGTTGTCACAACATTTCGTGAAAAGCTTGAAGAAGCGGGCGTGATTTTCTGCCCTATATCTGAAGCGGTTCACAAATACCCTGATCTTGTTAAAAAATATATTGGCAGTGTGGTCCCTAAAAAAGACAACTATTACGCCGCTTTGAACTGCGCTGTATTTACGGATGGTTCTTTTGTCTACATTCCTAAAGGCACTCGTTGTCCAATGGAGTTGTCGACGTATTTCCGTATTAATGAACAAAATACTGGCCAATTTGAGCGAACCTTGATTGTCGCAGATGAAGGCAGTCACGTTAGCTACCTTGAAGGTTGTACGGCACCGCAACGTGACGAAAACCAGTTACACGCTGCCGTTGTTGAATTGGTTGCTTTAGACAACGCCGAAATTAAATACTCTACCGTGCAAAACTGGTATCCGGGCGATGAAAATGGCAAAGGCGGTATTTACAACTTTGTGACCAAGCGTGGTATTTGTCATACCAATGCCAAGATTTCTTGGACTCAAGTTGAGACTGGCTCATCTGTCACTTGGAAATACCCAAGCTGTATTTTGAAAGGTGACAATAGTGTGGGTGAGTTCTACTCTGTTGCCCTGACTCGTGGCCGTCAGCAAGCTGATACAGGCACCAAGATGATCCACATTGGTAAAAACACCAAATCTACCATCATTTCAAAAGGTATTTCAGCAGGCAGAAGTAACAACAGTTACCGTGGGCTTGTTCGTATGAACCCAGGTGCTGAAGGTGCTCGTAACTTCACTCAATGTGATTCCTTGTTGATTGGGGATCAGTGCGGAGCACACACTTTCCCTTACGTAGAAAGTCGCAATCCATCGGCTATTGTTGAGCACGAAGCAACCACCTCTAAAGTCAGCGATGAACAGATGTTTTTATGTCGTCAGCGTGGTCTTGACCCTGAAAAAGCGGTATCCATGATAGTGAACGGCTTCTGTAAGGAAGTGTTTAAAGAATTACCAATGGAATTTGCCGTTGAAGCTGGCAAGTTACTAGAAATAAGCCTTGAAGGCTCAGTAGGTTAAGGAATTATTAAAGATGTCTAACACGAAAAACTTGTTGACGATAAAAGATTTGCACGCCAGCGTTGAAGAGAAACAAATCATCAAAGGCTTGGATTTAGAAATTAAACCAGGTGAAGTACACGCTATCATGGGGCCAAATGGTGCCGGTAAAAGTACGCTAGGTTATGTTTTGTCTGGTCGAGATGGCTACAGCGTAGAAAGTGGTAGTGTAACACTTGATGGTGAAGACCTATTAGACATGGAAACTGAAGACCGTGCTCGTGCAGGTCTGTTCCTTGCTTTTCAATACCCTGTAGAAATTCCTGGTGTAAGCAATTTGGAGTTTTTGAAAGCGGCTGTTGATGCTCAGCGTGAAGCTCGTGGCGAAGAGGCCATTTCTTCAGCTGATTTCTTGAAAGAAGCGAAAGCGGCTTGTAAGCAAGTTAATCTTCCGGTGGCTTTCTTAAAGCGTGGTGTTAATGAAGGCTTTTCTGGTGGTGAGAAAAAGCGCAACGAATTAATGCAAATGCTATTGCTTAAGCCAAAGCTTTGTATCCTAGATGAAACTGACTCTGGTTTGGATATTGATGCGCTACAAGTGGTTGCGGAAGGTGTAAATAGCCAGCGCTCTGCCGATCGTAGCTTTATCGTAGTGACTCACTACCAACGTCTTTTAGATTACATCAAACCTGATTTTGTACACGTACTATCTGACGGTAAAATTGTTAAGAGTGGTGATGCTTCTCTTGCGCTTGAGTTAGAAGCTCAAGGTTATTCTTGGTTGCAAAAAGAGCCAGCTGAAGACGAACTTGAGGGGTAATTCATGAGTGAATGGTTAGAAAGCGCCATTGCTCGAGCGCAAGGTATTAATGACTGGCTTGCTCCAAAGCGAGCTCATGCACTTGAAGTATTGGCAAATACTAAATGGCCAACACGCAAAACCGAAGCTTGGCGCTATACGCCGCTGCGTCCTGTAGATCGTTCTCAAGCCAAGCCAGCAAGTGGTATGACGGATTTATCGCCGCTTGCCATTGATAATTTATCAGCGATTGAACTGGTCTTTGTAAATGGCCAGTTTGATAAAACGCAATTGCCAGCCACGTTACCTGAAGGTTTGTCTGTTTGTTTGGGGGCTGACCTAGGCTCAGCAGAACAAGCGGATGTACTTAGTGTCTTTTCAACGATTAAACCAGAGCGTCATATTTTTGGTTTGGTCAACGATGCCTTGGCCCAAGACGTTGTTGTGGTCACAGTCGCTGAAGGGATTGAGGTTGCTCAGCCGATTCGTATTAGTTCTCTATTGAGTCAAGGTGCAGAGTCTCATACGCGTGTACAAGTTGCGTTAGCTGAAGGTGCTAAATTAACTGTCATAGAAGACATTCAGGCTCAAGGCGAGAGTTTGAATACCGCCTTTGTTGAATACAATATTGCGGCTAATGCTCGACTAGAACATTATCGTTTTGCTTTGCAAACTGGCTCTAATGTGGCCGTTGGCGGCAGTCACTTTAATTTGCATGACCATGCGAAAATGACCAGTACGATTGTAGGCTTTGGTAGTGAGCTGTCTCGCTTAGATACAGACATTATTCACGCTGGTGAATTTGCTGATGCCAAGCTTAATGCGATGTATTTGTTGGATGGCAAAGAGCTGTTTGATCTGCATGCAACGGTTGAACATGCTATGCCAAATGGCAAAACTGAAGAAAACGTTCGTTGTATTGTTGCGGATCGTGCTCGCGCTATTTTTAATGGCCGTATTCATATCCATCGTGATGCTCAGAAGACATTGGCAGAATTGAATAACCGTAATTTGTTGTTATCAGACAAAGCCGAAATCAATACTAAACCAGAGCTCGAAATATACGCGGATGATGTTAAGTGTGCCCATGGCGCAACGGTTGCTCAAATTGATAAGCAGGCTTTGTACTATCTACAAACCCGTGGCGTTAGTCGTGCAAAAGCGCAAGTGATGCTTAACTTTGGCTTTATAAATGAGCTGATTGATTTAATGCCAAATGCGGCGTTAGCGGAATGGATTCGTCCTATTATCCGCGAGCGTTTTGCGCAGATGGAAGTGAAATAAGCGAGAATCGAATGAGTTTTGATGTAGCGGCAATCCGCGAGCAATTTCCGATTTTAAAGCGCGTCATTGACGGTAATCCGCTTATTTATCTTGATAATGCCGCGACCACACAAAAACCGCAGTGTGTTATTGATTCCCTGGTGGATTACTACACCACATGTAATTCCAATGTGCATCGTGGCGCACATCGTCTTGCGGATGAGGCGACTCGTCGTTTTGAAGATGCCCGTGATATCGTAAAAGGCTTTATCAATGCGCCAAAGCGTGAAGAGGTGATCTGGACAACTGGTACCACTGAAGCCATTAATATTGTGGCTAACGGTTTGGGGTCTTTGTTGTCTGTGGGTGACGAAGTGATTGCAACGCAAATGGATCATCACGCGAATCTAGTGACTTGGCAGCAAGCTTGTAAAGCGTCTGGCGCGACATTAAAAACCATTCCTGTAACGGATTCTGGTGAGTTAGATCAAGCGGCTTATGACGCTATGCTCAGTGAGCGGACAAAATTCGTAGCCTTTCCTCATGTGTCCAATGCACTTGGAACGGTAAACCCAATTAAAGCCATGACAGCCAAAGCGAAGAAGTTCGGCGCTTGGGTTTTGGTGGATGGTGCTCAAGGCGCTGCTCACGGTGGGGTTGATGTGCAAGACATCGGTTGTGATTTTTATGCGTTTTCTGGGCATAAAATCTATGGGCCAATGGGCGTTGGCGTCTTGTGGGGGAAAGAGTCTGTGTTATCGACTTGGCCTGTATGGCGCACAGGTGGCGAGATGATTTCTATCGTGACTTTGCAAGATGCGACGTGGAATGTATTGCCTTATCGCTTTGAAGCAGGTACGCCAAATGTGGGTGATGCTATTGCGATGGGTGAGGCGATCCGTTGGTTTAGCGCTTTGGATCAAGAGGCTGTGGCGGCGCACGAGAAAGCATTGCTTGATCGTGCAACTGAGCTGGCGCAAGACTTTGAAGGTTTATCCATTATTGGTAACGCCAAAGAGAAAATTGGCGTACTAAGTTTTGTTATGGACCAAGGTCATCCTGCGGATATTGGATTTTTGCTGGATCGTCAGGGGATTGCGGTGCGTACCGGGGATCATTGTGCTCAGCCTTTAATGGCCCGTTTTAATGTTCCTGGAACTGCGCGAGCATCCTTCTCAATCTATAACACATTAGAAGAAGTTGACGCTCTGTTTGTCGCACTCAAAAAAGTGCGAACCATGTTGGCTTAGGAGGTATATATGACGATTGCAACCTTTGATCCTGTCTCTAGCGTGTCTTTAACCGCTTCTGCGCAGAAATACTTTGCTTCAAAATTGACAAAGCAGCCAGGCAAATTGATTCGATTAAGTACCAAAGAAAGTGGCTGTACCGGCTTTTCTTATGTGCTAGATATTGTTGATAGCGCAATGGAAAGTGATACGGTGCTAGATTTTGGTGATGTGACACTTGCTGTAGATTCTCAGTCAGTATCCATGCTAAAAGGAACCGAAATTGACCTAGTGCGCGAAGGCGTTAACGAAGTTGTGAAGTTTAAAAACCCTAACGTTGTAGCGGAATGTGGCTGTGGCGAAAGCTTTAGTGTGAGTTAAGTTCATGCAAAAAATGGTAGTAACACAGCGATCTTGTCCTGCTCGACGAGTGCCAAGTGGCGAACCAGTTAGTATCCCTGAAGGTCAGTTTATTACTATCAATCAGAGTCTAGGGGGTAATTATACTGTTACCTGGCAAGGCAATATGCTGCGTATAGATGGAACCGACGCAGAAGCCATTGGCCAGCAGCCTGAAGTATTAGATTTCGAAGACTTGGGTACTGGAGAAATCAGTGAAGAGCAAGTTTGGCAGGCTCTAGATACCATTTATGACCCAGAGATTCCGATAAGTTTGGTGTCATTAGGTTTGGTCTACAAGGTGTCGTTAGACCAAGAGAATAAGACAGTTTTGATCGATATGACTTTGACCGCGCCAGGTTGTGGTATGGGGCCTGTGTTAGTTGGTGATGTAAAATACCGAGTAGCAAAGGTGCCGAATGTGGATTCAGTCAAAGTGGATCTAGTGTTTGATCCACCTTGGTCACGAGAGATGATGAGTGAAGAAGCTCAATTGGAAGCGGGTCTTTTCTTTTAGCTGTTTTCTTTTGATGGCTTCGGTCATTCATTAAAATCGAATACAATACGAAACGGCCTTGGCATTTAGCCAAAGCCGTTTTTGTTTTAATAGACGCAATGCAAAAGAGGTAGTCATGGCTTTACCTAGTACTGAAGAGATCATAGATGACCTGTCGTTTTTTGACGACTGGGAAGACAAGTACAAATACATTATTGATCTAGGTAAATCGTTGCCTGAATTTGATGAATCTTGGCGCACACCTGAGCGTTTGGTGAAAGGTTGTCAGAGCAGTGTGTGGATTCAGCCAGGAAGTGAGCAAGATCCCGCTAAAGGGGAAGTGCTGACATTTTCTGTAGACAGTGATGCCATTATTGTTCGTGGTTTGCTTGGTTTAGTGTTGGCTGCTTTAGACCATAAAACCCCACAAGAAATTTTGGATTTTGATATTACGGCTTATTTTGAAGAGCTAGACCTTGAGAGACATTTAAGTCCGACTCGTGGCAATGGTTTGCGTTCAATTGTCAGCCGCATTAAAGGCATTGCACAAGCAGCCGTTTAAATTTTATTGGAGAGCGTTAAATGAACACCCCGGTTTACCTAGATAATTCTGCTACCACACCAGTCGATCCAAGAGTGGCTGAGAAAATGATGGCGTGCTTAACGCAGGATGGTAACTTTGGAAACCCTGCTTCACGTTCACATTTATTTGGCTGGCGTGCCGAAGAGGCGGTGGAAGAAGCTAGGTTGCAGGTGGCAAGTTTAATTAAAGCGGATTCTCGTGAGATCGTTTGGACATCCGGTGCAACAGAGGCTAACAACTTGGCTTTAAAAGGTGTGGCGCACTCTTATCGTCAAAAAGGTCGCCATATTATTACGTCAATGATTGAGCATAAGGCTGTGTTGGACCCTTGTAAGCAGCTTGAAAAAGAAGGCTTTGAGGTGACGTATTTACAGCCTGATTCGCATGGTGTTATATCTCCTAGCCAAGTTGAGGAAGCGCTTCGAGAAGACACTATTTTAGTCTCTTTGATGCATGGCAATAATGAGCTTGGTGTGCTGACAGATATTGCAGCGATTGGTGAGTTGACTCGTTCACGTGGTGTTTTTTTGCATGTTGATGCGGCTCAGACCACGGGGAAAGTTGAGATTGATGTAAATGCCATGAAAGTGGATTTAATGTCTCTTACAGCCCACAAAACCTATGGACCAAAAGGAATTGGGGCTTTGTTTGTGCGTCGTTCACCAAAAGTAAAATTGGAAGCACAGATTCATGGCGGTGGGCATGAGCGCGGTATGCGCTCTGGTACACTGGCAACACATCAAATTGTTGGTATGGGCGAAGCATTTCGTCTGGCAGCGGAAGAAATGGTGCAAGATTGTGCTCGGATCCAATCATTGCGCGAGCGTTTATGGTCATCATTGAGTGAAATGACTGGGGTGCACCTAAATGGTGATTCAGATAATCGAGTGGCTGGCGTCATAAATGTCGGCTTTTCTGATGTAGATGGTGAAGTGTTGCTGATGTCTTTGAGTGACATTGCGGTTTCTTCAGGTTCGGCTTGTACGTCAGCAAGCTTAGAGCCCTCTTATGTTTTGCGTGCCATTGGTTTGGAAGATAGTTTAGCGCACAGTTCTTTGCGTCTTTCTGTCGGGCGCTTTACCAGCGAAGAAGAGGTAGACTTTGCCGCTGAAACCATTAAAAACGCAGTAACTCGTCTTCGAGCAGTGGCATAAGCGTAAGAATTGGTATTTTTATACTTATTTGAATAAATAATGTTCTTTAGATCGTACAATTTTAATGAATTGGTGCGTATAATACGCGCGCTGAACTTTTAAGTCCTGGGCCATGCAAAAGGCATCGCCCCTTTAAATTTAATTTGGAGTTATATCATGGCGTTAGAACGCACTCTATCTATCATCAAGCCTGATGCTGTTGCGAAAAACGTAATTGGCGAAATCTACACTCGTTTTGAACGTGCTGGTTTCAAAATCGTTGAAGCTAAAATGATTCAACTAGACGACGAATTGGCTGGTGGTTTCTACGCTGAGCACAAAGAGCGTCCTTTCTATAAAGATTTGGTTGCTTTCATGACTTCTGGTCCTGTTGTTGTTTCTGTTCTTGAAGGTGAAGGCGCTGTTCTTCGTCATCGTGAACTAATGGGTGCTACTAACCCTAAAGAAGCCGCTGCTGGTACTTTGCGTGCTGATTACGCGACTTCTATCGATGCGAACGCTGTTCACGGTTCTGATTCTGTTGAATCTGCAGCGCGTGAAATTGCTTACTTCTTCGGTAAGTAATTGACAGCTAGGACGATTATGTCCGAGATGTTTTGTAAAAGCGGGTGCTAGCCCGCTTTTTTACAGAGGCTTCTGAAAAGACTTTTCTTTTCAGAGGCTTTTTTCGTTTACACTTAATGCTACATACAGCAAGCGATATTGAATTATGACTGACACCAAAAAAGTAAATCTTCTGGGTTTGTCCCCAGAAAAACTGATTGAATTCTTTGAATCCATTGGCGAGAAAAAATTTCGCGCTACTCAAGTGATTAAATGGATTCATCAAAAAGGAGCGGAAAGCTTTGAAGAGATGACGGATGTCAGTAAAGCGCTGCGTGCAAAATTAGAGCAGATTTGTGAGATCCGTGCTCCTGAGGTGGTGTCGCAGAATATTTCTTCTGATGGAACGCGTAAGTGGATCATTCGAACTGAAGGTGGCAAGAACGATTGCGTTGAAACCGTTTTGATTCCTGATGGTGATCGAGCCACTTTATGCGTTTCTTCGCAAGTGGGTTGCTCTTTGGATTGCAGCTTTTGCTCGACTGGTAAGCAAGGCTTTAATCGAAACCTAACTCCTGCTGAAATTATTGGTCAGGTTTGGATCGCGATTAAATCTTTTGGTCCTATGGATCCTAATGGTCCTCGTCGTGTGACCAATGTGGTTATGATGGGGATGGGCGAGCCGTTGATGAACTTTGAGCCTGTCGTTGATGCCATGATTCTGATGATGCATGATCACGCTTATGGTCTATCTAAACGCCGTGTTACTTTAAGTACATCAGGTGTGGTGCCAAAAATATATGAGCTAGTTAAACGTACGGATGTTTCTCTGGCTATTTCATTGCATGCTCCTAATGATGCATTGCGTAATGAACTTGTACCGATTAATAAAAAATATCCGATTGCGGAACTGCTTGAAGCTTGTCAGTTTTACTTGGCAAACCTACCTGATAAGCGTCATATCACCATTGAATACACCTTGATGTCTGGGGTGAATGATAATGAAGAGCAAGCCCATGAATTGGCTAAGCTTCTTAAAGACTTAGAATGCAAGATTAACTTGATTCCGTTTAACCCATTCCCTCATTCGGGGTACGACAAACCGTCGAATAATCGTACTCGACGCTTTCAGAAAATTTTAGCCGATGCTGGCTATACGGTGACCGTTCGTACCACTCGAGGTGATGATATCGATGCGGCTTGTGGACAATTGGTTGGAGACTTCCACGATAAAACGCGCCGTAGTCAAAAATACATAGAATTGCGTGAAGTGAATAATTAATATTGCTAAGTGAATAATTTGTATATGACAAGGATGTCAGTATGCGTTTGTGGTTGTTTTTGCTTATTTTGTGTTGCCTGTTTAGCTCTTCTTGTGCCTATCAAGTGGTTTCTCCCGTGTCAGATTCTATCTCAGAATCTAAAAAGCTTTCGATTATTCAAGCTCACCTTTTATTGGGGCAGTGGGGGTTAGCAAAGAAACAATTGGATCAAATTCAAGAGCCGTATCAAAGGCGAGAATATTGGCGTTTACTGAGTTTGTATTGGTTAAGTGTTGAACATAATGATGACGCTCTATTGGTGCATGAAAGCGCATTAGCAAAGTATCCAAATGACGGTTTTGTTTGGAATAATTACGGTGTTTTATTAGGACTAAAAAATCGCTGGCAAGAAGCGTGTGAAGCATTTGAAAATGCGGATAAAGTAGGGCCTTCAAAACGCCAATCGGTACAAATAAACCTTTCTCGGTGTGCTCTTCGTCAGAATCGAGTAAATTTAGCCCAAATCTACCTAAATCAAGCAAAAGAAATTGCCGAATTGCCGCTGATTGGTTTGATGACAGAGCTCAATCTTGTTTTAATACAGGGTAGTAATGACAAAGCTCGCTTAATTTTTAATAATATCCAGGCTGATAAAGAAATTGCCCGAAATTCGGTGCATTTTGATGAATACAACTGTCTGTCGTGGCACTTAACTGCACGCGAGACTGACCCTACACTGTATTCGTCAGCGAGTAATTTTACATGCCTGAATGGCTCAAGGTATAAACATGACAACTGAACTTCAAACGGATGCTTCTGAAACTAAACCAACGGTAGAAACAATTAATATAGGCAAGAGATTAAGAGCCAAAAGATTAGAGCTAGAGTTTGATGAAAGATATGTCGCCACCGAACTAAAAATCCCTATTGATCAAGTACGGGCGCTTGAAGCTAATAACTTTAGTTATTTTCGCTCTGTGACTTTTGCTCGTGGTTTTCTTAAAAGTTATTGTCGTTTACTTGAAATTGATCATTCCGAAATACTCCATGCCTTTGATGCGGAACGATCTGGTGCTGAATCGACCATAAAGCCTGTTGATAAAGTGAATAAGCAAACCCATTTGGGTGATCCGATTGTTATTTTCACTTCTATCGTTATTGTTGCTGTTTTAGTTTTTTTGGTTTTTTGGTGGCCTTCGCAAGTAAATGAAACCGTTTCGTCTGATGACACTCAAAATGAAGTGAATGCTGAGAATACGATAGTATCAAAAGATACTGACACCTCTGAAGAGCCTGTAGTCGCTGAATCAAGTGATGCGACTTCCGCTGAAGATAATGCTGATCTCAAAACTAACCAAACGGCTGACCCTGTCTCTGAGCAAACAGCGGAAGTAATTAGCCCTAAAGATAATCAAACTGCAGATGATGGCAGTGTTGTAACAGGGCTTTCTGCAGAAACCATGGCGATTTTGGAAGAAGCAGGAGTTAACCCTGAAGAAGTGGTAAAGGCAACGGCTGAAATGCCTGATGAGCCCGCTTTACCGGTAACGCCAAGCTATTCTGATGATATTGAAATCGCTTTTGATGCAGATTGTTGGGCTGAAATACGGGATTCAACTGGTAAAATTCTATTTTCAGGCGTGAAAACAGCGGGTAGTAAATTGGCTTTAACTGGCAAAGCGCCGTATCGAGTGGTATTGGGTTACGCTAAAGGCGTGTCATCTTTAAAATACAAAGGTAAAACATTCGATTTTTCCCCTTTCATCCGTAAAGATTTGGCTCGATTTGAGCTCAAGTAGAGACTTCTATGCATTTTGAATCACCTATTAAACGTCGTGTCTCCCGCCAGATTATGGTTGGGAATGTACCGGTTGGCGGTGGTGCGCCAATCAGTGTTCAAAGTATGACAAACACCGAAACTTGTGATGTAGATGCGACAGTTGCCCAGATTCGTGCTATTGCCGACGCTGGAGCCGATATTGTTCGTGTTTCCGTTCCATCTATGGACGCCGCTGAAGCGTTTAAAAAAATTCGTGAAGCCGTTTCTATTCCATTAGTCGCTGATATTCACTTCGATTACAAAATCGCTTTAAAAGTAGCTGAATATGGCGTTGACTGCCTTCGTATTAACCCAGGCAATATTGGTAATAAAGATCGTGTTCGTGCTGTGGTTGATTGCGCTAGGGATAAAAATATTCCTATTCGAATTGGAGTCAATGCTGGATCTTTAGAAAAAGATTTGCAGAAAAAATACGGTGAACCTACGCCTGATGCTTTGGTGGAATCCGCCTTTCGTCAAATTCAGTATTTTGATGAGTTAGACTTTCATGAATATAAATTAAGTCTGAAAGCGTCTGATATTTTTATGACGGTTGAAGCTTACCGTAAAATTGCTAGCCAAATAGATAATCCATTACATCTTGGGATCACTGAAGCGGGTGGGTTAAGATCTGGCACGGTGAAATCTTCTATTGGTCTCGGTTTGCTTCTGATGGATGGTATTGGCGATACACTGCGTGTTTCTCTCGCTGCTGATCCTGTACAAGAGATTAAAGTCGGCTGGGATATGTTGCGAAGTTTGAAATTGCGCAACCGTGGCATTAACTTTATCGCTTGCCCTAGCTGCTCTCGCCAGAATTTCGATGTTATTAAAACCATGAATGAACTAGAAGAGCGTCTGGAAGATGTCACTATTCCAATGGATGTGGCGGTTATTGGCTGTGTGGTAAATGGTCCAGGTGAGGCGAAAGAAGCGGATATTGGTCTTGCTGGAGGGTCGCCAAATAACTTGATCTACCAAGATGGCAAACCAGATAGTAAGACTAAAAATGAAACGTTAGTGGATGATTTAGAAAAAATGATTCGCGAAAAGGCTGTCCTTAAAGAACGGGAATTAGCCAATATTATTGTTAAAAATTAAGGATCCATTGTGGCTCGTAAAATTCAAGCGATTAGGGGAATGAACGATATTTTGCCTGATCAATCTTCTGTTTGGTTGTATCTAGAAAAAACAGTCGCAGAGGTTGTTAAGTCTTATGGATATCAACAAATTCGGTTTCCGATTGTCGAAAATACCGATTTGTTTAAACGCGGTGTTGGTGAAACAACCGATATTGTAGAAAAAGAGATGTACACCTTCGATGACCGTAATGGTGAATCATTAACATTGCGTCCCGAAGGCACAGCTAGCTGTGTTCGTGCAGCCGATCAGGCCGGTTTATTGTTCAATCAGACTCAACGCCTGTGGTACACCGGACCAATGTTCCGCTATGAACGTCCACAAAAAGGTCGTTACCGTCAGTTCCATCAGATAGGGGTGGAATCTTTTGGTATGGCCACGGCGGATATCGATGCAGAGTTAATTATTTTGTCTGCTCGACTCTGGAAAAAGCTTGGGCTTTTAGATCACGTCGAGCTGCAATTAAATACTATCGGTTTAGCCTCAGAGCGTGAGACATACAAAGCGGCTTTAGTTGATTATTTAACACAATTTAAAGATCAACTAGATGAAGACAGTCAGCGTCGTTTAGAGACTAATCCTTTAAGAATATTAGATTCTAAAGATGAATCAACTCAAGCGGTATTGAAGGATGCTCCGAATCTAGAAGACTTTATTGGCGAAGAGTCGCAAGCGCATTTTGATTGGCTTCAATCTATTTTGAAAGCCAATGACATTCCTTATGTGATCAACCGCCGCTTAGTGCGTGGTTTAGATTACTACGGTAAAACGGTTTTCGAATGGGTTACTACTCATCTTGGTTCTCAGGCGACCGTTTGCGCTGGCGGTCGCTATGATGGTTTGGTTGAGCAATTGGGGGGGAAATCTACTCCTGCTGTTGGCTTTGCCATGGGCGTTGAGCGTTTAGTTCTTTTGTTAGAAACCTTAGACTTGATTCCAACGGCGGCGAAATTTTCTACTGATGTATTTGTCATTAGCATGGGTAGTGATGCTGAGCTCGCGTCTTTTGTCTTGGCTGAGCGCTTACGTGAAGAGAGCCCAAATCTTGTTGTGCTGCGTCACTGCGGTGGTGGCAACTTCAAAAATCAGATGAAGAAAGCGGATCGCTCTGAAGCACGATTTACTATGATTCTTGGTCAAGATGAAGTTGAACAAGGTATTTGTCAGATAAAGGATATGAAAACAGGTGAACAGCAAGCGTGTCCATTGAATGAGGCTGCTTCTTTTATTTGTCGTAATGTGTAATTTGATTTAATGGAGTGTTTGTCTTCGTTGTTGGCAACACCTTGATTGAGGAATAAAAAGTGTCTGAATTAAAGACTGAAGAAGAACAAATTGAAGCGTTTAAGACTTGGTGGAAAAAAAATGGCGTAACACTTGTTATTGCTGTTGCTGTTGCTGTCGGCGGATACTTTGGTTGGCAGGCTTGGAAAACAAGTCAAGCCAATTACATCAGTGAGGCATCGTCGCTTTATCAGAATTTGGTCCAAGCTTCGGCAGATCTAAAGGATGAAAATAATCAGAAAACCGTTACTTTTATTGCCAAGCAACTTTCAGATGATTACAGCGATACCGGTTACGCCATGTTTGGTCAATTGTTCTTGGCTCGTGTTGATGCAGAGAACGGCAAGTATGATGAGGCTATTAGTGCTTTAGATAACGCTATTTCAAAGACAGAAGATGTGTCTTTCATTGCTATTGCTAACTTGCGAGTTGCACGTTTGATGTTGCAAAAAGAAGATTACAAAGGAGCAATGGCTCGTGCTGAAAAAGTTACAGCAAAAGAGTTTACAGCTCAGCAGCAAGAATTGATTGGTGACATTTTAATAGCACAAGGTAAGCGTGATGACGCACGTATTGCTTATCAAAAAGCAAGCGAGTCATTAGGTGTGGGTGCTAATCATCCATTGCTGGATATTAAGCTTAAAGATTTGGTGAAAGGCTAATTATGAGCAAGTCTCTTTTTTTTGTTGTGCTATTTTCTGCTCTGATTGTCCAAGGCTGTTCTAATTCTCGTCCTGCATTGCCGGATCTGCCATCGATAGAAAGTAAGGTCAATTTACATAAAACTTGGCGGGCCAGTGTGGATGGTAACTTTGGTGAATCAAGTGAGCGTTTTAACCTCGTGGCAGAAGATGGGTCTTTGTTTTTTGTAACTGACAAGGGAACTTTGTACGAGATTGCACAAGAAAATGGGGATAAGAAAGAAACGATTCCAACTGACTATAAACCGAGCGCAGGTGTTATGCGTCATGGAGATGTCGTTTATTTCGGTACGTATGATGCTCAACTTGTCGCTGTTTCTTTATCGACTCAATCTGTGTTGTGGGAAAAAACGCTGAGTTCTGAGATTTTGTCAGAGGCGACATATGCCGCTGGTAAAATAGCGGTTCAAACCTCTGATGGTTGGTTGAATCTTCTTGATGCTGAAACTGGCGATCCTATATGGCGTGCCAAAGAAGATTTGCCATCATTAACCGTGCGTGGTACAAGCGCTCCTGTTATTGCAGATGGTAAAGTGATTGCTGGCTTTTCTGATGGCAAATTGAAGGCATATTCACTGCAAAATGGCAGCTTGCAATGGTCATATGATGTGGGTAAGCCAGAGGGGCGCTATGAAATAGAAAGGTTAAGCGATATAGATGGTCGTTTAGTCGTAAAAAATGGCGTTGTTTATGCAGTAGCCTATAATGGCACGCTGGTCGCATTATCGATAGATAGTGGAAGTCCATTGTGGCAGAGGAGCATTCCAAGCTCTGTTGGGGTTGCGGTTAAAGGTGAGTTATTAGTTGCAGTTGATATGAAGAGCAAGGTTATTGCTCTGAATGCCAAAAACGGCATGGAAGTTTGGGAAAATAAAACACTTCTAGATCGAGATTTGATTTCTCCAACCTTCTACCGTGATTACGTTGCTGTGATGGATCGTGGCGGTTATGTACATTTACTTGATTTAGTGACGGGAGAAGTTGCGGCGCAAAAAGTTGCCGATAATGACGTACCGTCAGGAAGTCGTATGGTTGTGAGTGATAAGCAATTGTTTATTCTTACGCCGAATTCGAGTGTAACGGCATTGAGTTATTGAAGTCGAACTCGATTTCTTTTAGTGATTTTTAGAGGCTGCCATCCCTTTTTTGGGGGTGGCAGCCGCTTTGTATTTTTATAGGTAAAAAAATGATTCCAGTTATTGCATTGGTAGGTAGACCCAATGTTGGCAAGTCCACTCTTTTCAACCAGTTGACCAGGTCTCGTGACGCTTTGGTAGCGGATTTTGCTGGCCTGACTCGAGATCGAAAATATGGTGACGGAAAAATTGGTGAGCATGAATTTATCGTCATTGATACCGGTGGTATTAGTGGTGATGAAGAGGGTATTGATGAAAAAATGGCCCGTCAGTCTTTGCTAGCTATTGAGGAAGCGGACTCTGTCTTATTCTTAGTGGATGGTCGACATGGTCTTAATCCTGCCGATGAGATGATTGCGAATCATTTGCGTCGATCTAATAAGCCTGTGTCTCTTGTGGTTAATAAGACTGATGGCATTAATGAGGATATAGCTCTTGCCGATTTTTACTCTCTTGGCTTTGGTGAATTGCATCCGATTGCAGCGTCTCATGGTAAAGGTGTTCATGTTTTAATTGATAAAGTCATGTTGCCGTTTGCCGAAAGAGTGGAAGAAGCAAAGAGCCAAATTAGTTTAGAGTCACGTGGTATTCGAATTGGTGTTGTTGGTCGTCCTAATGTAGGTAAGTCTACTTTAGTTAACCGCATGTTGGGTGAAGATCGTGTTGTTGTTTATGATATGCCTGGAACAACACGTGATAGTGTTTATATACCTTACATTCGTCACGATAAAGAATATACCCTGATTGATACGGCGGGTGTGCGTCGTCGTAAGCATGTAAAAGAAGCGGTTGAGAAGTTTTCAATTGTTAAAACTTTGCAAGCGATTCAAGATGCTAATGTGGTTATCGTAGTCATTGATTCTCACGAAGACTTGGTAGAGCAAGATCTGCATATGATTGGCTATGTCTTGGATGCAGGGCGTGGAGTGATCATTGCGATCAATAAATGGGATGGTCTGAAAAAAGACGATCGTGAACACATCAAAAGTGAAGTGGAACGTCGTTTAGGCTTTGTTCCTTATGCTAAAGTTCATTACATCTCGGCCTTGCATGGAACAGGTGTGGGTGATCTATATGACACAATAGAAAGTACTTATGAATCTTGTTATGCGAAGTGGTCGACAAACCGTTTAACAAGAATTCTTGAAGATTCTGTTGCTGAGCATCAGCCGCCAATGGTAAATAGTCGTCGAATTAAACTTCGCTATGCTCACCAAGGTGGATCTAATCCTCCTCGAATTGTTGTCCATGGTAATCAAACACATGCTTTGCCAGGCAGTTACAAACGTTACTTAGAGAATAAGTTCAGAACAGTTCTAAACATTACAGGAACCCCGATTATTTTTGAGTTTAAATCTTCAGAAAACCCGTTTGCACCTAAAAAGTAAACGCTTAGTTTTTAGTTAGATAAACAATCCCTGAGTACCTTATATAATGAAAAGGTGCTCGGGGATTTTTTTTGTCACTTGTGCATAAATTTCTTTCTATATCACCATTTATTCACTATCCTCGCGCCAATGGCTCTCAGCTTTTTTATTAGCATCCTTAGTGGGTTTGCTTTCTTTTTTTGTTCAAAGGATATCTATGAAAATTGCAATTCTTTCTCGTAATCCGCGACTTTATTCTACGCGTCGGTTGGTAGAAGCAGGTGAAATGCTCGGCCATGAGGTGGATGTTATTGATACCATGCATTGCTATATGGACATTACAAGTAGCAACCCATCTGTTCGTTACGATGGTAAGCCGTTACCCAAATATGATGCGGTTATTCCAAGAATCGGTGCATCGGTGACGTTTTATGGGACCGCTGTTGTTAGGCAGTTTGAAATGATGGGGACTTACAGTATTAATGAATCAGTTGCGATTAGTCGCTCAAGGGACAAATTAAGGTCTCTACAGCTTATGTCTCGCAAGGGGCTAGGATTGCCTAAGACGGGGTTTGCTAATCATCCAGATAAAATTGGTGATTTACTTAAGAACGTGGGTGGTGCGCCTGTTGTGATTAAGCTTCTTGAGGGCACACAAGGTATTGGTGTTGTATTAGCGGAATCTAACAAAACCGCTGAGTCTATCATTGAAGCTTTTATGGGATTAAAGGCGAATATCTTGGTGCAGGAATATATTAAAGAAGCCGGAGGTGCTGATATTCGTTGTTTGGTCGTGGGCGGTAAAGTGATTGCTGCGATGAAACGACAAGGTGCAGAAGGCGAATTCCGGTCAAACCTTCATCGTGGTGGTACCGCTTCTTTGGTTAAGCTTACTCCGGAAGAGCGCCGAACAGCGGTTGAAGCTGCAAAAGTCATGGGCTTAAATATGTGTGGCGTGGATATTCTTCGCTCAAATAATGGTCCTCTTATTATGGAAGTGAACTCTTCCCCTGGCTTAGAAGGGATTGAGTCTGCTACCGGAAAAGATGTCGCTGCCATGATTATTCAGCATATTGAGAAAACGGCGTTGTTAAGCACAACCAATACGAAGACAAAAGGAAAAGGTTGATGGGTACAACCACATTAACAATTGGTGGTGAAGAGATTCCGTTGGGCAGCACAGTTCGTATAAAGCTGCCAATGGTGAAGCTTTATACAGATACAAATATGTCTATGCCTATTTATGTGAAACGCGGTAAGCGCTCCGGCCCTATTTTATTTATTAGTGCGGCGATTCATGGGGATGAGCTAAATGGCATTGAAATTATCAGCCGTATTATTCAAAGCAAGTACCTTGAAAGTATAAAGGGGACTCTTATCGCTGTGCCGATTGTGAATGGTTATGGTGTATTGAGTCAAAGTCGCTATCTGCCTGACCGCAGAGATTTAAATCGATCTTTTCCAGGTTCTACTCGTGGATCTTTGGCTGGGCGTGTTGCTGACCGCTTTTTGAGTGAGATCGTATCGAAAGCTGACTATGGTATTGATTTACACACCGGAAGTTTACATCGTACTAATTTACCTCAGGTTCGAGCTAACCTAGATGATCCGGAAACGTTGGCAATAGCTAAAGCTTTTGGTGTGCCAGTATTGATGAACTCTAATCTTCGGGATGGTTCATTGCGAGAGTGTGCTAATGACGTTGGAACTAAGGTCATTCTTTATGAAGCTGGAGAGGCTTTACGCTTTGATGAACTGTCAATACGTGCTGGAGTGAAAGGTATTGTGGGGGTTATGCGGCATTTAGGGATGTTGCCGAAATCTCGAAGTAAAAAATCATTATCCGAATCTAGAATTGCAAGAAGTAGTAGCTGGGTGAGAGCGACAGACAGCGGTTTCACGACTCATATCAAAGCGTTGGGTGACCTTGTTGAAAAAGGCGATGTATTGGCTGAAATTAAAGATCCTTATGGCGATATTTTGGATAAAGTTCTCTGCAAAAATGGCGGAATTATTATCGGTAAGCAAAATATTCCATTGGTTCAGGAAGGGGATGCAATGTATCACATTGCTCATTTTTCAGCGCCTGATGAAGTGGCAGGACATGTAGAAAGTATGCAGGATGAATTAATGGACAGTGATGCCTCTTTAAATTTAATTGACTATAAATCGTCCTAAATTTGAATCGTCTGATTTATAGAAGCTGCTTTCTGACTAATTGAGCAAGGTTAGAGACAAAAAAGCGCGCCCTGCAAAACAGGGCGCGCTTTTTTGTGTTTGTCGGTTTCGTTTTATTGCTGACGAGACTTTATCTTTGTCTTACGTCGTTTTGCAGGATTCGCTCCACCGCCATTGTTGCTCTTACGTCGTGCCTTTTCGGCTGCTAGGTTTTTCTCCATAGTCGGCCTGTTTGACGTGTGGGATGCTCCCGTTGCTTGGCCAGGTTTCGCTTTTTGAGGGCGACGGCCAACTCGTTTATCTTTGTCTTCGGCTGGTACCAGCTTGTTATCACCATGACCTATTAGGTCGGCTCGACCCATTTTGACGAGTGTGTTGCGAAGATCCTGCCAGTTACTCGGATCGTGATAGCGCAGGAAGCCTTTTTGTACCGTACGTTGTTTATAGTCCTTTGGTGTATACACATCTTCACTTTTGTAAGTAACCGGCTTAAGAGGGTTCTTGCCAGAGTGGTACATGGCGGTCGCCAAGGACATGGGTGATGGATAAAAAGTTTGTACTTGGTCTGGCTTGAAGTCATGGGTTTTCAGCCACACGGCAAGATTAAGCATATCTTCATCAGAGCTGCCTGGGTGTGCTGCGATAAAGTAAGGAATCAAATGCTGCTTTTTACCCGCTTCTTTTGAGTATTTATCAAACATGCGTTTGAATCTGTCGTACGTGCCCATGCCTGGTTTCATCATTTTCGACAGTGTGTCTTTTTCCGAATGCTCAGGGGCAATTTTCAGAAGACCACCAACGTGATGTGTGACAAGCTCTCGAACGTATTCTGGATCTTCAACGGCAAGATCGTAGCGAAGACCGGAGGCAATTGAAACGGTATGAATGCCTTCCACTGCGCGAGTTTTACGATACAGCTCGGTCGTTGGGCTGTGGTCAGTGTTTAAATTCGAACAAATCGTAGGGTAAACACAAGACAGTTTGCGACAGGATGCTTGAACTTCATCATCGTTACAATTCAGAGTGTACATGTTCGATGTTGGTCCCCCTAGGTCAGATATGTGACCTGTGAACCCCGGAACTTTTGCTTTTATGTCTTCAATCTCATTCAGTATAGATTCGTGTGAACGGGATTGAATAACACGTCCTTCATGTTCTGTAATGGAGCAGAAGGTACAGCCGCCAAAGCAACCGCGCATGATATTGATTGAGGTCTTAATCATGTCATAGGCTGGAATGCGGGCCTTTTTGTATTTTGGATGCGGTACACGGGCATAAGGCAGGTCAAATACCCCGTCCATTTCAGGTGTTTCTAATGGGATTGGTGGTGGGTTGACCCAGATTTCCTTCTTGCCGTGTTTTTGAATCAAGGCACGTGCATTATGTGGATTGGATTCAAGATGCAAAATACGCGAAGTGTGAGCGTATAAAACAGGGTCTTTAGATACTTTTTCAAAAGAAGGTAAGCGAATATACGTTTTTTCAGGGTCCAGTTTTTCACCACGACGAAGCGGGGCAGGAATCACGCGTATTGGCATGACATCTGATTCTTCTTCGTCTTTGGTTTGGCATTTCCCCTCTGGAATATATTCGTAAGGGCTGTAAATTTTGTCGACCTTACCGGGCCAGTCTACCCGAGTCGAATCAATTTCGGTGTAGCCACCTGGCGGCGCATTTCGAACAATGGTTGTGCCACGAATGTCTGTTAGTTCATCCAATGTTTTGCCCATGGCCATTTGATGAGTTACTTCAATCATGGCGCGTTCCGCATTGCCGTAGAGTAAAATATCAGCCGTTGAGTCGATTAATACCGAGCGACGAACTTCATCGCTCCAGTAATCGTATTGAGCAATACGACGCAGGCTGGCTTCGATGCCGCCAATCATGACAGGGACATCATGGAACGCTTCTTTACAGCGTTGGGAGTAAACAATAACGGCGCGATCAGGGCGCTTTCCGCCCATACCATAAGGTGTATAAGCATCGTCATTACGCACTTTTAAATCCGCGGTATAGCGGTTAATCAAGGAGTCCATGTTTCCGGCTGTAACACCAAAATAGAGGTTAGGACGTCCAAGGCGCATGAAATCTTCCGTGTTGCGCCAGTCAGGTTGATCAATAATGCCGACACGGTAACCTTGGGCTTCCAGTAAGCGACCTAAAACAGCCATACCAAAACTAGGGTGATCTACATAAGCATCACCAGAGACTATGATGACATCGCAGCTATCCCAGCCAAGCGCATCCATTTCTTCTCTGGTGGTGGGTAGGAAGGGCGAAACGCCATAACACTCAGCCCAATATAATGGGTAAGAAAAGAGTTCTTTGGCCGTTTTATGTCGTTTGATCATTGTGTACTCTTGGTATCAGGCGTAATGGCTTATTGGTAAGCGTCGCCATTACGAGGATACATGGTTTGTCGGTGAAAAATTGTGCTGCATTATCCCAGAAAATGCAGAGGGTAAACAGCCTAATCTAAGCCCCTGCAAGCTTTATTCACTCTGGATGAATGCGCCAAACGCTTTCCTTGAAAATGGAGTGTCCTTGTTCTTTATAACTTGGGTTTGTTTGCGCTAGGTTTTCAGAGGCAATTTTTTGGATTTCGCTGCCCCATAAATCCACGACGCTTTGCTCGGTGACTGAGAATGGTGGGCCTTGTTTGTCTCCATCGTATTCTAAAGAGACTAATAAGACAGTGGCAGAAGGTGACAGTCTTTCAAGCGTGTGAGTCACGTAATCGGAGCGCTTGGAGTCCGGCATAGCCACCATGGCAGCACGATCATAGCAAGCATCAAAGTTGTTTTCGTTAAATTCGAAGTAATCGCCTTCGACAATACGTAATGGCAAGCCATCAACCGTATGTACTTTTAAGTTGCCGTCTTGATGAGTGCTAAACGCTAAATCGTTATCTCCTAAAAATTGAATCACCGCCAGCGAGGATAATTCTACCCCAGTGACCTCGTAGCCTTGTTCAGCTAACCAAATCATATCATTGGATTTTCCGCATAAAGGAACAAGTACTCGGCTGCCTTTTGGTAAGACAGGCCAGAACTCTATTAGCTTCGGATTGACGCCTTCTTGATGAAAGCCAATTCGCCCTGTTTTCCATCGATCTAACCAAAATTCATTTGTAATCACGATAACCTCGTTAAATTAGGCTTGTTTATGTTCCGAGTGTATTGTATTTGTCTTATTTTACGTTGAACAAATCGTAATGCAAAAAGCCATTATAGACGGCAAAAAAGTTATTTAATTGCCTATTTTTGCATTTTACACATAGAGTGTTGCAGCCTTCTATACGGAGTTTTTATGTCTTTAGACCACGCACCAGATCATATTAAATTGGCTGTTGATCTGATTGAGTTACTTGAGAGTCATGATATTGAGCCTAATGTGGCCGTGGGAGCACTAACCATTGCGTTACGAGATTTTCAACGGAAGGTGAAAAAAATGGATAGCTCAGAAGGTGAAGCAAAAAAGCTAGATTAGAAAGCTTTCAAAATGCTTCTCTAACGTATTAATAGAAGTCGAACAGTAGCTGATTTTATCAAATTGACTATAAATGGAATAAATATAAGAGGTCATAAATATGGAACTGATTGCCACCATTGCCACAACGTGTGTCGCGCTTTTACATTTGTATATTATGTATATCGAAATGTTTCTCTGGGATAAGCCTAAGGGAATGAAAATATTCAAATTGCAGCCAGAATTTGCGAAAGCCAGTAAAGTCATGGCAGCAAACCAAGGGTTATATAATGGTTTTCTTGCTGCGGGCTTGTTGTGGGGAATATGGCTTGGTGTGGCAGGTATTCAGGTGACGGTATTCTTTTTGCTCTGTGTGGTGATTGCCGGTGTGTATGGCGCGATAACCTCAAGTAGGAAAATTTTATTCGTACAAGGTTTGCCTGGTTTGATTGCATTGCTTGCTGTTTTATTTGCGTCATAACACATTTTTAAAGGAAATTAGGTGATGTCGGTAAAGGAAAATTTACAACTAATGGCATCTTATAATCAATGGATGAATCAATCTATTTACAAGGCGGCGGCAGAGTTGAGTTATGCTGATCTGGTGGAAGAAAAAGGTGCGTTTTTTGGTTCGGTGCTAGGTACTCTAAATCATAACCTTGCAGGGGATATTATTTGGCTTAAACGCTTTGCCGATCATTTTATTGAGCTTTCCAGTCTAGACTTGGTTCGCACCATACAAAGACCAGCGGCACTTAACACGCAATTGTTTAGTGAATTAGCGCCATTGCAAGGTCAGCGTTTTGAGTTAGATGAGTTAATTATTGCCATGATGAATGAAGTCTCGGATGAAATGCTGGCATCGGCGCTGGTATATAAAAACATGAAAGGAATCGAACATTCGCAAAGATTTGCTTTTACATTGCAGCATTTTTTTAATCATCAAACTCACCATCGCGGACAAATAACCACGTTACTATCTCAAATGGGCACTGATTTTGGCACAACCGATCTTATAACCACCATTCCTTCTATGTAATTGTTATACTGCGCTTTAAATGTATTAAAAAAAGAGTTTTATTTTGCACACACTTGACCAACTTAATCGCAGCGAGTTGAAGGGCGTGGTTCGCCTACAATTGTCCGAAGGTTTAACAACGTTTCCTGAAGCCATTTTTGACCTTGCTGATAGCCTAGAAATTTTAGATTTATCGAATAATCAGCTATGCGATTTACCAGAAGATTTATCCCGACTAAAAAAACTTCGGATACTGTTTTGTTCGAATAATCGTTTTACGCATCTGCCAGAGGTTCTTGGGCAGTGTGAAAACTTGGAGATGATTGGTTTTAAAAATAACCAAATATCAAGCGTATCTTCCTTGTCTTTGCCCACACAGACTCGTTGGCTTATTTTGACGGATAACGAGATTGCCTTCCTACCTGATGACTTTGGTAAGTTGGTTCGACTGCAAAAACTGGCGCTGGCGGGTAATCGCTTAACGTCTCTTCCAGACTCCATAGTGCATTGTCAAAAATTAGAGCTCATACGTTTGTCGGCAAATCAGCTGGTGGCTTTTCCTGATGCATTATTAGCACTACCGCGTTTGGCTTGGCTGGCATTTTCAGGTAATCCATTCTGTGCAGAGCGTGATCCGCATAATGAATTTAAAACCGTATCATTTCGAGACTTAGACTTGCATCAGGTATTAGGGCAGGGCGCATCTGGGGTTATTTCTCTTGCCACATGGAAAGAAAACACCTTTAACTTTTCAGATTCGGTTGCGGTAAAAGTTTTCAAAGGTGAGGTGACCAGTGACGGTTACCCTGAAGATGAGCTGGATGCGTGCCTTGCTGTTGGTAGTCACGATAATTTAGTTCAACCTCTTGCCAAGGTGACAGAGCAGGATTGTTCCGCTCTTGTAATGGAACTCATCCCTGCCCATTATACAAATTTAGGCAAACCGCCCAGCTTGGAGTCTTGCACTCGGGATACTTTTGCTGATGATCAACAATTTTCAATTGATAAAATTGCCCGAATTATTGAACAAGTGGATCAGCTGGTGTCACACTTTTGTAGCAAAAAAATCAGTCACGGAGACTTATATGCCCACAATACTCTGATCAATGAAGAAGGGCATATTTTGTTTGGCGATTTTGGGGCGGCTTCAAAATATGCCAATTTATCAGCTAATCAACAGCGCGGGATTGAGCGCATAGAGCGACGTGCCTTTGGTTTTTTTATTGATGATATGCTGGGGTTATGTGTTCAAGAGGATAGAAATACGGAGCTTTATCAATTACTTCGATCTCATGCTTTTTCATAGCAAGAGAGCTTTATGCTAAGTGATGGCGCAAACTAAAACGCCGAGCATCTTTTTGTGATGCTCGGCGTTTTTTACGAACGGATCAAACTCTAGAAATGCTTAAAGCATTTGTTTCGCTTTCTCTGTTAAGCGAATGGTTTGGTCACAAGCATTGGCCAGTTCAACCCCTTTCTTAACAAAATGGCGACTGAAATACTCTTTGTGCTCGTCATGTTCGTGGAAATTGTGCGGTGTCAGTACGGCTGTTAGTACTGGTACTTCTGTTTCCAATTGCACTTGCATTAAAGCATTACAAATCGTGGAAGCAACGAAATCATGACGATAAATACCGCCATCTACCACTAGGGCTGTACCTGCTATCGCAGAGTATTGTCCACTTTTGGCTAGCAGTTTTGCTTGTAATGGAATTTCGTAACCACCAGGAACGGGAATAACGTCAATTAATGAAGCATCATAACCGCGAGCGATAAGTTCGTTTTTAAAGCCATCAACACATTTTAGAACGATGTCTTCGTGCCAAGAAGCGTGAAGAATTGCAATGCGTTTTGTGGCTGGAGTGAATTCAATGTTATTCGTTGAGCTCTGATTCATTTTTACATCCTAATATTGCTAAGGTGAATCAGGGCGAACGGGCAGGCAAATACGCCACTATAAAAGGGCATACCTTCAATCTGACACAGCAAAAAAACCATGTCAATATAGGTTTTGTCTGACGCGCTCTCTATCATCCGGACTGTAACCGTCGGCTCTGGAATTACACCAGATCTGCTGACCCTAAAAGATAACAATCTTAAAGGCGCTCGCGGGCTTAGAAATAGATTCTTTACCGCCGGTGGGGAATTTCACCCCGCCCCGAGAACGAAGTCGGATAAATCCGACCTGTGGAATATACTTGTTTTATACCTTAAGTGTCAAAGCGTAACGAATTTTCAATTGTGTTGGTTTTGTGACTATTTAATTGTTTGCGAGATGTTAAGGAAGGTGCGAACAAGTCCTCTTGTCTCAGCATGTGGATAAAAGCCTGTTATTCGAGGCGAGTAGCGAATGTAAATAGTGGTTCTATTTTCGAGGTGCTCAACAAAGAATGCAGGCTTTTAGGCCATGCCCTGCGGGTCTTTCAGAGAAAACGCCACATGTCGTTGCGACTCTTTGAAAGGTACCTACATTCCTTCAGAGTCGCGCCTTATTTGACGATTTCTCTGAAAGACTGAGGCTTAGTAGACTTATTCGCACCTTCCTTAAGTAACAAAAAGTAACTAATAACAAATATTGCTTAGGTAGAGCTAATTATCTGGCCCGATATAATATGAACTGATAGTGTCGTAGGTGTTTATTGAAATGACCTTTTGGTCAGGATTAGGTTGTTAACGTTTTGAATGGAGTCTCATAGAGTGCAGATTAAAAAGTTTCTGTTACAAATTGTTTTCGTTGGTATTGCCTTCTTTGGAGTTACAGCTTGTAGTTCTATACACAAAGATACGGCTTTAGATGATGGTTCATATGAATTAGAAGATATCGATCAGACCAATTCAGCCGACTATCTTTGTGACAACGCGCCATTGAATATATTCTTTCATGCAGATCAAGCCAAGATGTCTTGGAAGGACAAAAGTTATTTGTTGACTCATGCTGTTAGTGCGTCTGGCTCATTTTACTTGGGTGAGGGCTTGTCCTTTTGGATTCATGGTGACGAAGCTGAGTTAGAGTTTAATACTCAAGAGAAAGCGCATTGTCATTTGGTTCGTATTGAATCTTAATCACCACCTTGTTACCTGAGCATTGCTCACTTTAAATCGTGGTGTTTTCATCCCGTCATAATTGCAATCCGTGTACAATGGTCTCATTCGCGCACCTAAGCGCTTGATTATATTGTAGAGATTCGATGAGCAAGTTATTTGTAATGGGTATGGGGCCCGGTGATTTGGGCTTAGTTGCACCAAACGCCACTAAAGCCTTGAGCGTATGCAGCGATTGGGTTGCTTATGGCTATTATTTAGATCTATTAGGCGAACTCAGTGAGGGCAAAACCTTCCATAACTTACCACTTGGTGAAGAGATAGGGCGCGCCCGCTTAGCCCTTGATTTGGCTTCGCAAGGTAAAAGCACAGCCTTGATTTCCAGTGGTGATATTGGCATTTATGCCATGGCGACTTTGGTGTTTGAATTGCTGGATATGCAATTGCAAGGCAAAGAAGACCATCCAGAATGGTTGGATGTCGATATGGAAGTCATTCCGGGTATATCTGCAATGCAAGCGGGTGCCAGTCGAGTTGGGGCCATGCTTGGTCATGATTTCTGTACCATCTCTCTCTCCGATTTATTAACCCCATGGGAAACCATAGATAAGCGCTTGCATGCTTGTGGTGCTGGTGACTTTGTGGTGTCTTTTTACAACCCTGTCTCGAAGAAACGCGACTGGCAATTGAATCATGCTCGTGATGTTTTGTTGCAGTATCGTCCTGCTAGTACGCCTGTGATGATTGGCCGTCAGCTCACTCGTCCCGAAGAAGAGATTACTTTTACAACACTGGGTGAATTAGATGCCAAAGACGTAGACATGTTTACCATGGTCAGCGTAGGGAACTCAGATACGAAACACATAGTCAATGGTGACAAGCATTGGATTTACACACCGCGTGGCTACTCTAAAAAGCTGTAACGCGCTTATCAAGGTTAAGTAAGGGAAATAAATGAAGGTTTACTTTATTGGCGCAGGCCCTGGTGATCCAGATTTAATGACGGTGAAAGCAGTTAAAACCATCGAGCGATGTCCGATCATTCTTTATGCTGGCTCACTTATTCCAACACAAGTTATCGATAGCGTACGTGGCAGCGCCGAGGCTATTTACGATACCGCGGAAATGAACCTTGATGAAACCACCTCAGTCATTGAAAAAGCCGCGCAAGAAGGCAAGGATGTTGCCCGTTTGCAGTCTGGTGATCCTGCTTTGTATGGCGCTATCGGTGAGCAAATTCGCCGCTTGGAAGCGTTAGACATTGATTACGAAGTGATTCCTGGCGTCAGTGCGGTAGCGGCGTCGGCGGCATTACTTCGCAAAGAATTGACCTTATCGGGCGTTTCCCAAACGGTCATTATGACCCGCTATGAAGGTAAAACCCCGTTTCCAGAAAGAGAGCGATTGCCCGCGTTAGCGCAAAGCGGCGCGACACTAGCCATTCATCTTGGCATTACTCGCATTCATAAAATTGTTGAAGAACTCATTCCTCATTATGGTGAAGATTGTCCGGTTGCTGTGTGTTATCGCACAAGTTGGCCAGATCAGGACTATGTTGTGGGAACTTTAGCGGATATTGTTGCCAAAGTAAGAGAGAAAAAATTCACTCGCACCAGTTTGATCTTGGTCGGGAAGGTATTAGACACAGAAGATTTTGCCGACTCCTATTTGTACGATAAAGGGCAAGCGCATATTTTTCGTAAGATACATAAGTCTAAGAAAAACTAATTTTAAAAATACGATCCCTGAAAGTAAGAAGGATGAATCATGCAATTGAATAAAATACCGACAACAATTGTGACTGGCTTTTTGGGCAGTGGTAAAACAACATTATTGTCGAATGTACTTAAACAAGCGGCTGGAAAGCGCATAGCAGTCATTGTTAATGAATTTGGTGAGCTAGACATCGACTCAGATCTTTTGCGCTCTTGTCCACTTGATTGTCCAGAAGGTGTGGAAGAAGGAAGCCAGCGCAGTGACGATGGCTTTTATGAACTCGCCAATGGCTGCATTTGCTGCACAGTAGAAGAAGAGTTTTTGCCTGTAATGCAGCAGTTGGTCGCCCGTCGTGGTGACATTGATCATATTTTGATTGAAACCAGTGGTTTGGCGTTGCCAAAGCCTTTGGTTCAAGCGTTTAACTGGCCAGGCATTAAAGAGCATTGCACAGTGGATGCGGTGATTACCGTTGTCGATGGCGCGGCTGTTGCGGCGGGTCGTTTTGCTCATGATGAAGACAAAGTTCAGGCACAACGTCTAGCGGATGAAAGTTTGGACCACGACCCTAGTTTGCAAGAATTATTAGATGATCAGCTAAGTGCCGCCGATCTGGTTGTCGTCAGTAAAAACGACTTATTGAGCGACGAAGAACGTGCTCAAGTTCAAGCTGTCATTACCAATGAAGTGCCAAATACGGTTAAAACCGTTTATATCGAAAACGGTGAAGCCGCATTGGATCTTTTGTTAGGTATTGATGCTGCAACGGAAAGTCGCATTGATGACGTGCATAATCATCACGACCATCATCATGCGCACGGTGAGCATCACGAACACGCTCATGATCATTTTGATTCTTTTGTGGTGACGTTAGGAGAAGTGCAAACGGATCTTTTGCAAGAAACCCTGACGCAGCTGGTAGAAGAACACAATATTTTCCGTATCAAAGGTTTTGCGGCGGTTCATGGCAAGCCGATGCGTAAAGTGTTTCAAGTGGTGGGTACCCGTATAGACCGTTACTTTGATCGTTTGTGGCAGCCAGATGAAGTGCGTAAAACTCAGTTAGTCTTTATTGGTAAAGGCATTAGTAAAGAGCAGATTGAGAATGTTCTGCACGATGCTTTGAGTGCTTGATATTTAAACGAAGCGGCTGCGTTTGTGGCGCCGCGCATAAATATCGAATAACTGAATGACAAGATTGATACACTGGAGAAAGAGTGCACTTATTAGCAGCCAAACCGGGTGGCTTTGTCGACGATGAGGGGATTGTCGATCTTGGTCAAACGCCAGCAGACTTAGTGATTTTGGCGGCGGCTGATAGTGTACTCGGCGCACTGGGTAGCGCTCTCGACCAGATCGAAGCTTTCCGTTGTTCCAATGATGGATTGGACGAAGTGCGATTACCGAGTGTTCGACTGGCCAATTGGATGCAGCTGGTCAAACCCGCTGCTTACGATTTATACGAACATAAGGTGCTCGATCACGCCAAAGTCGTGGTGGTTTCGCTACTGGGTGGGGAGCATTATTGGTCCTATGGTTTCCAGCGTTTGCAAGCTTGGGCGAAAGGGAAAGCGGGGCGCACTCTCATTGTGGTTCCGGGGGACGATACGCAAGATCCTGCATTAATGAGAGCGTCTACGGCGCAACCAGAAGACTGTCATCGTGTTTGGCGCTATCTACGTGAAAGCGGCCAAACCAATTCACAGCAATTATTCTATTTCCTCGCAGATCGTTACCTTGATCAAACTTGTCCTTGGCAAGAACCCGCGCCTTTACCTAGTGCGCTAATTTATCATGCTGGTCATTCTAGTGGGTTTGCTCAATGGCAACGTCATTATAAAGATTGCTTGGCTGAAGATCGTCCCGTTGCCATTTTGGCTTTTTATCGCTCGCATTTACAAAGCGGAAATACCGCCATGTTTGATGGCCTGATTGGGGTATTGGAGCAAGAAGGCTTGGTGCCTTTGGCTGTGGCTGTGAGTTCACTCAAAGATGATGTGTCCGTAGGCTTAATTGAATCCCTAGTGGAACGCACTCAAGCCAAAGTCATTCTAAATACCACAGGCTTTGCCGCAAATCGTGTAGGCAGCCCTGATCTATCATCCGAACCGACAGATTTTCAATCCGCATTTGCTTCGCCCATTCCAGTACTGCAGTTGATTTTGTCAGGCAGTACTGAAGAAGACTGGCAGGGGCAAACGCAAGGCTTGCGCAGTCGTGATGTGGCTATGCAGATTGTTTTGCCTGAAATGGACGGCCGCATTGTTACCCGTGCTGTGAGTTTTAAAGCATTAAGTCACTACAATGACATCGCTCAAGTGGATTTGGTACGTTACGAATTACACCAAGAGCGAGCGCGTTTTGTTGCTCAGCTGGCGATGCGCTTCGCCCATTTAGCCAGTAAACCCAACCATGAAAAACGCATTGCTTTTGTGTTGGCAAATTATCCAACGAAAGACGGCCGTATTGGCAATGGGGTTGGGCTGGATACGCCAGCGTCAGCGGTTAATTTATTAAAAGCATTAGAAGAAGCTGGTTATCCGATAGAGAATATTCCAGATCATGGCAATGCCTTGATCGAGGAATTGCTTGGGGCTGTTACCAATAACCCCAATAGTCTGCATGAACGAGGTTGCTGGCAGAGTCTCGCCCTGGAAGACTATTTAGAGTATTTCTATCAGCTGCCGTTGGAATGCCAAAACGCGGTTTGGGATCGTTGGGGACCGCCAGAAGACGATCATAAATGCCGCGAGCAAAATGGTCAGCGTCGTATCATGTTGGCGGGGATTCGCTTAGGTGACACCTTTGTCGGTATTCAGCCTGCCCGTGGGTTTAATTTGGATCTTGCGGCGAACTACCATGATCCAGATTTGATTCCGCCTCACAGCTATTTGGCTTTTTACTTTTGGCTGCGTCACGTCTACAAAGTCGATGCCTTTGTGCACGTGGGAAAACATGGCAACCTTGAATGGTTACCGGGCAAAGGTACGGCTTTGTCTGCTTCTTGCTGGCCTGATATTGCCCTTGGGCCAATGCCACACTTTTATCCCTTTATCGTGAATGATCCGGGGGAAGGGGCGCAAGCCAAGCGTCGTACCCAAGCGGTGATTATTGACCATCTTATGCCGCCGATGACACGTGCAGAAACCTATGGCGAGATGGCCGAATTAGAAAATCTAGTTGATGAATATTATCAAGCCATGGGAATGGATGTGCGCCGTGAAAGCTGGTTGCGCGAGCAAATTCTTCAGAAAGTCCAAACCTCTCATTTATTGGAAGAGTTAACCGGTATCGAACCTGATAATGAAGACACTGTGCTGGAAGGTTTGGATGCCTATTTATGTGACATTAAAGAAGCTCAAATTCGCCATGGTTTGCATCGTTTAGGGGAGCTACCCGAAGACGATAAATTGGCGGATACGCTGGTGGCCTTGTTGCGTTTACCACGAGGCAGTGACATCACTAGCCAAGGCATTTTGCACGCATTAGTGAACGATTTGTCATTGCAGCACGACGGCTTTGATCCAATGAAAAGTGAGCGCACGTCTTGGGCTGGTGACAAGCCAGACGTCTTGTTAGCGGTAAGTAGTTTGGCTTGGCGAACCCATGCCGACACCAAAGAGCGCTTAGAATTATTGGCTAAATCCTTGGTGCTCAGTCATTTGATGGGCAATGAATCAACCGAGGAATTGGCCGCCAAGCTGCCTCACACCGCCATGCTATTGGCACACAGTAAAAAGCGCCTATTAGTTGCTTTGCAACAAAGTGCGCAGGATGAAATACAAGCCTTGATTACGGGGTTGGCGGGGGGCTTTATTCCTCCAGGGCCTAGTGGCGCGCCGACACGTGGGCGGCTCGACACATTACCGACAGGACGCAATTTCTTCTCGGTGGATAATCGCGCCATTCCGTCACCAGCGGCGTGGGCAATTGGTCAGCAATCGGCCGAAGCGTTAATCCAGCGACACTTACAGGAGCATGGGGATTATCCAAAAGATTTGGGATTGTCTGTGTGGGGAACGGCCACCATGCGAACTGGCGGCGATGATATTGCACAGGCCTTTGCTTTGATGGGAGTGCGTCCTATTTGGGCGGCTGGTTCAAACCGAGTGACGGATTTTGAAATTCTTTCCTGCATGCAATTAGGACGTCCACGCGTGGATGTCACCTTGCGCGTTTCGGGCTTCTTTCGTGATGCCTTTGCCAATGTCATGCGCCTTTATGATGCCGCGGTACAAGCCATTGCCGATTATCAAGAGCCAGGCAATGGCAATGTTATTCGTGCTAACGTGGAAGCGCGCAAAAGCAAATTGCTCGCTCAAGGTATGAGCGCGGAAGAAGCCAGCCGCCAAGCTTCCTATCGGGTATTTGGTAGTAAACCAGGTGCCTATGGTGCTGGGTTGCAAGGCTTGATTGACGAGCGTTGCTGGGATACCAAAGCGGATCTTGCGGAAGCTTATGTGAACTGGGGCGGTTATGCATACGGTTCCAATAATGACGGAACAAATAATAAGGGCGAAGGGGTAGAAGCCAAAGCGGCGTTTGTTGAGCGTTTGTCGCAACTGGATGCGGTTGTACAAAACCAAGATAACCGCGAACATGATATTCTTGATTCAGACGATTATTATCAATTCCAAGGTGGCATGACCAACGCGGTGACGGAATTTCGTGGTCAAGCACCGAGTGTGTATCACAACGATCATTCGAATCCGAGCTCACCCAAAATTCGCACTTTGAAAGAAGAGTTAAACCGAGTAGTAAGATCACGGGTACTGAACCCTAAATGGATAGAAGCCATGCAAACACATGGTTATAAAGGCGCTTTTGAAATGACCGCTACGGTGGATTATCTATTTGCTTATGACGCGACAACGGATTTAGTGTCGGATTATCAATACGAACAAGTGACCGATCGATTATTTCTTGATCCAGACAATCAAGCCTTTATACGCGATAATAACCCCCATGCGCTGGAAGAAATGGGCGAGCGCTTATTAGAAGCGATACAACGAGGCATGTGGCAAAACGCCGATGCTCATAAAGAAAAAATTCAATCCTTGTTGCTTGATTTAGATCAGCAGCAAGAGCAACGTCAGTGATCTTGGGCAGAAGATCTCTTGTAACCTTGCGGCTAATATCTAAACTGATTAGTCGCAGAGATGATTTAAAGTAGAGAGAAAAAATGAGCAATAAAGAACAGGCCAAAAAGGGCATTATGATTTGTGGTCATGGCAGCCGTGATAAAGACGCGGAGCGTGAATTTGGCTTAGTGGCAAAAGGACTTAAAGAGCGTTATCCAGACCTTCCTGTGGAATATGGCTTTCTTGAATTTTCTGCGCCCAATATTCATATGGGGCTAAATAGCTTGGTAAACCAAGGTGTGGAAGAAATCTACGCTGTACCGGGTATGTTGTTTGCTGCGACCCATGCGAAAAACGACATTCCTTCTGTACTGACAACGTACGAAGAAAAGCACCCAGGTTTGCATATTACCTACGGTCGTGAGTTAGGCCTACAAGACGACATGATCGAAGCCTTTCAAGCGCGCATTTATGAATCGCTTGGCCTTTACCCTGAAAACCCACCAGAAAATTTATACGACACCATGCTGGTGGTGGTGGGGCGTGGTACGTCTGATACGTCGGCCAATGCCGAAGCCGCTAAGCTGACTCGTATCGTCAATGAAAATATGGGTTTTGGTTGGGCGGATACCGTCTATTCTGGGGTGACTTACCCTTCTGTTGGTGTGGGTCTTGAAAAACTCATGAAGCTTGGTTTTAAGCGCATTGTGGTGGCGCCTTACTTCTTGTTTACCGGTCGTTTGATTAAACGCATTCAAGGTTATGTGAACAAAGTGGCTGAAGCGAACCCAGGTGTGGAATTGATTCAAACTCATTACCTAAGTGACCACTCTCGCGTGATTGATGCCTTTCAAAACCGTGTTGAAGAGATCATGCAAGGAGAACTGCAAACGGGCGAAGAAACCTTGATGAACTCCTTCAAGCGCCGCCTTGCCGCTGGTGAAGTGGATGTGCATCATCACCATGCGGAGTTTGTAGATCCGCAAGATGATACACAAGGTTTGTCTGAGTTTGATGCGAAGCATGTGAATGTGGTTCAGTCAGAAGGTCATGATCATGCACACTCTTTAGTGCTAAAGCATGATCACAGCCACGGTCATTCCCACAGCCACGACCATTCACACGGTCATAGCCATGATCACTCACATGGGCACAGCCATTCGCATGGGCATTCCCATGATCACGGACATAGCCATGGTGTTTACAAGCACATTGGTCACCCAATGGGACCGCGTACTATGATTGGTGAAGGGGTTTGCTGCTGCTTTATGAGCCAGTTTACGGATGAGATTCTCGAAGAAGAGAAAGATAAAATCGAGGGTGATTGCACGAAAACTGCGTTTGCCCATCGATAATGGACCTTGTTATCACGATAAAAAATCAGAGCCTAGGCTCTGATTTTTTTTATTAGCGAAATACGTTATCTCGTAGGCGTTATATCGCTTTTTTCTTCTCTAGAGCTTGCCTCATTCTTTACCGTGTCCTCGGAGTTGGGCTCGATTTCCACTGTTTCTACTTTTGGTTCTTTTTAATGCATGTTGTAAGTCTATTTCGTTTGGCAAGTCTTTGTGTAGGAGAAATGGGGCGTTAACTAAAAAATTGATTTAGTCATTCCAATACATTAAGGAATTAGTTTTTGGGATTTTTTTACACAAAATAGACAAATTAGAATGTATTCACCTTATAACTTTCCTTTTAGGGTTTAATTTCTATAAATGCTTTTTGCCTCAGTTTTTATTATAAGATCTCTTTATAATGGTTCGCATTCATTATATTTATTGGGAGTCGGGCCAAGGTGCAAACAGTAAACCGTTATACAAGAAGAGGTATGTTCAAGCTAAGCAACGTATCTGCCATTAAATATTACCTTTTAAGTTTTTCTCTGTTAGCTACGATGCCAGTTTTTGCGGATACAAGTTGGGTTTCAGCAACGCTAGATAATGATGTTTTTGTGTATGAAGACAATGGTTATACCAATGGGCTTTATGTTTCATGGTACGACTTAAGAGATAGTGATGCTTCTGATCACACTCCAGATTTTTGGGTAAAACCGCTTATGTGGACTATGCCCTCAGGGCCAGTAGAAAGCTCCGCCAATATCTATGGTATTGGACAAATTATCAATACTTCGGATGATATTGAAGATCCAAATCCACCGAAAAATGATTTTCCATACTCGGCTTTGTTAGGCCTTAACAATACTTTTATTGCTACCCGAGGCGATCATGCAGATCGTGTAAGTACAACAATCGGTATTGTCGGTCCTCTTGCATTGGGGGAGCAAACACAAAAGGTTGTACACCGTATTATTGGTGCGCAAGAGCCTATGGGGTGGGATACTCAGCTGAAAACGGAAGTTGCATTTCAATTATCTCGCAGTCGTATTTGGCGTTCTTGGGCATCAGAACTAGACACTATGGATCTGCTAACAGGTGCTGACATCAGTGTTGGAACCATTAAAAGTTCAGTGAGTACCGGTTTTATGTTTCGCTACGGACGGAATTTAGCCGTTTCGTATCAAACGGTTTTGTTATCGGAGAACAGAATGGCTAATCCAACTGCTGTGGGGAATGGTTGGTTTGTCTATGCCGGTTTAAAAGCGGGTTATGTTTTTAATCAAATCTTTACGGATGGTAATACTTTTCGTGATAGTCGATCTATTGATTACAACCATAGAAATAATATATTTACCACGGGATTAACTTATTCATGGGGAGAGTCCGCTCTGTCTTTTGCGGTTAATTCCCCTTTTACTATCAATGGTAGTGATGCAGATAAAAAGTTTGATGAACAGACTCGTTATGGCACCTTGACCTTTGCTTGGCAAATATAACCACGTCTGATTTATTTGTTTTCCAATACGATCGCCCCGAGAGCCTACTAAAGCTCTTGGGGCGAAGTATAGATGGTGAAAAACCGATTATTATGAGATAAAGCCTTTAATTAGGCTGGTGAGTTGATCTGGTGATTCTACCGATGGCACATGGCCAATCTTCTCTATAATTTCTAGCTTATTAACCTGTAGTGATGAAGCGAGTGTTTTCATCAGTTCTGGCGTGGTTGCGACATCTTTCTCACCACAGATTAATTGTATTGGTAGCGAACTTGATTTTAATGAATCATTGAGATCCATATTGCCAAGCCATGCGCAAAGCTCACCGTAACTAAAGTCATCTACTTTGGCGAGTTGTTCCTGCCAGTAAGTGGCTAACGTCGGGTTAGTTTTCACACTGTCTTCACTAAACCAGCGTAACACTAAGGTTGGTGCCATACTTTCTAGTCCCAACGTCATCACATCTTTTTGACGAGTTAGCCACGCCTCTTGGCTGCCAATTTTTGCCCCCGTGTTGGTTAAGGTGGCACTTAACAAACGCTCAGGGTGTTGGGTGACGAGTTGTTGACCAATCATGCCGCCAATAGACGTTCCCACATAATGAAATTTTTCGATGCCCAGCTCATCACATTTTGCAATTAAGGGGTCAATCAACGCGTTGGGTGTTAACGGTGAAGCGCTTGAGTCAAGGGGGGCGCTTAAGCCGTGACCAGGAAGATCCCAGCGAATGATTCGAAAATCTTTTAGTAATTCAGGGACAATGCCATCCCAAACTCGGCTGTTCATGCCTAAAGGATGACCAAGGACGATAACGGGTTTATGGCTATCGCCTTCAAAGGTAAAAAATAATTTCTTCATTAAATGTCGCTCCGTTCGATCAGCATCGCAATGCCTTGTCCGACGCCAATACACATGGTGCACAATGCATAGCGTCCACCTGTGCGTTTTAGCTGCATAGCGGCAGATTGTAATAGGCGAGCACCTGACATACCTAATGGATGGCCAAGAGCAATAGCACCGCCATTTGGATTAATGCGTTCGTCTTCAGGTGAAAGCCCCAATTCTTGAATGCAGGCTAAGCCTTGTACCGCAAAGGCTTCATTTAATTCGATCACATCCATATCCGCAAGAGAAAGACCGGTACGCTTTAGCAATTTTTGCACCGCAGGAACGGGACCCATGCCCATTACTGTGGGTTCAACACCGGCCGTTGCCATGCCGATGATTTTCGCCAGAGGCTCTAACTTTTGGCTTTCGACTGCGGCTTTACTTGCAATTAACATGGCCGCCGCTCCGTCGTTTATGCCAGATGCGTTACCTGCTGTTACTGAACCATTGTTTCGAAATGGGGCTTTCAGCTTGGCTAAGTCTTCCAAGGTGGTGTCAGGACGTAAATGTTCATCTTGATCGACAACAATTAGGTTGCCGCGTCTTGGTTGAATCGTGATTGGTGTGATTTCTTCAGCAAAACGACCGGCTTCTTGTGCTGCTTTGGCTTTTTGTTGAGAGCGTAAAGCGAATGCATCTTGTTGTTCGCGAGTTATCTTGTAGCGCTCAGCAATATTTTCCGCGGTTTCCGGCATGGATTCTGTGCCATACAAAGACTTTAAGACAGGGTTGATAAAACGCCAGCCCATGGTGGTGTCTTCTAATTTTTGCTGTCTATCGTATGCCGCATTGGGTTTACCCATAACAAATGGCGCGCGAGACATGGACTCAACACCGCCGGCAAGCATCAAGTCTGCTTCACCTGCTTGAATGGCTCGGAATGCAGCGCCAACAGCGTCCATACCTGATCCACATAAGCGGTTTATTGTCGTTGCAGAGACGCTATAAGGCATACCCGATAGAAGGGTGGCCATGCGTGCCACGTTACGATTGTCTTCACCTGATTGATTGGCGCAACCAAAAATCGCGTCATCAATGGCCGCAGGGTCGAGATCTGGGGCATCTTTCAATACAGATTGAATGACTTGAGCTAGCATGTCGTCAGGACGAACGGCCGCAAGGGATCCGGCGTAACGGCCAACAGCAGAGCGTTTAGGATGACAGATGTAAACAGAACTCATTTTGCCTCCTGGGCACTGTGTGCTTTTTCAGTTCGGGCTTTTAATTCGCGTAATACTTGCAGCTCTTGTTCGTTTGGCGCGGGTGTGGTCTCAAGAGAGTCGGCAAATTTGATTTCCCATCCCGTTGCTTCAATAACGTCTTCTTTTGTTGTGCCAGGGTGTAAGCTAGTCACAATCAATTCTTTGGTGGCTGGGTCGGGTTTTAGGATACACAAATCGGTAATCACCACACTTGGCCCGCGACCAATATTGGGTAGGTTTTCGCGACCTTTGCCATCACGACCAAAACCAATAGTTGTGATGAAGTCTACGTCTTTTACAAAAGTACGTTTGGAATGCTTAACAGTGATAAAGACTTCTTTTGCATTGGTGGAAATTTCAGGAGCACCGCCGCCGCCAGGTAAACGAACTTTAGGGTTGGCATAACTGTGCGCACCGTTTTTCCCTTCTTCAGGGTGGTTAGCGGCAATGACCGTGGTGTTGAGGTTAGCAAAACGGTCGATTTGCGCTGTGCCTAAAAAGCCAACATCAATGTGTCCACCTTGTAGCCAGTAACGGAACATTTCTGGTACAGAGACGGTGGTAAGCGCCGATTCACAGAGTTCACCATCGCCAATCGACAAAGGCAATACATCTGGTTTGGTTTGCAAAGTGCCGGATTCGTAGATCAAGGTGACATCTGGAGCATGAGTTAAACGGGCTACGTTAGCCGCTTCGCTGGGTAAACCAATTCCGACAAAGCAAGTCATGTCATTGCTTAAAGCGCGTGCCGCTGTGATGGTCATCATTTCGGCGGAAGTGTATTCGTTATGTGTTGTCATATTAAACTTCTCCTTGGCCAAACACATGGGATTCCAACCATTGGTTGAAGCTATCTCGATCACGACTGATGCTGTCCCATTGTTTGTAATAATTGTTGTCTCTGTCGTAATAGCCGAGTGTATAAGAGGGTTTTGCGCCTTCTGGTGCGACGGCAATCGCGTCAATTGTCCAAGCGGGTAAGACACAGGCGTTTGGTGTAACGTCTAAGTCATCGACAATCTCTTCAACTGTGACAATGCTGCGTTTAGAGGACAAGACAACTTCTTTTTGCACGCCAATAATCCCTTCGATAAGCACATTGCCAGCTCGGTCGGCTTTTTGAGCATGAATAATGCCCACATCGGGTCTAATAGCAGGAATGGCTGCCAACTGTTCGCCAGTGAAAGGGCAGGTGATAGAGGCAATCTCTTTGTTTACCTGAGGTAATTCACTACCAACATAGCCACGGAAAACCGCCAAAGGCAGTCCTGCCGCGCCGGCTTCATAGGCGTTTGCCATGGCGGCATGGCTGTGTTCAACCGTTTCTAGTTTGCAGGGATAGTCATGTTCTATGGCATCACGAACACGGTGAAGGGAGCCAACACCAGGGTTGCCACCCCAAGAAAAGGTCAGTTTGCGTACACAGCCTGCACCGACTAATTGGTCATAAATCAGATCAGGTGTCATACGAATGAGTGCCAAGTCGCGCTTTTTCTGGCGGATGATTTCATGCCCAGCCGCAAAAGGGATGAGGTGAGTAAAGCCTTCAAGTGAAATGGTGTCGCCATCTTTTATGTAGGTCGCGATGGCCTCTTTTAGTGTCATAAACTTAGTCATAATGTATCCTGTTCGTTATGCGAATTTAAGTTTGCAATACGAACAAGATAAATCAATCCAAGATTAGTGGTCAAGTTAAAATTTTGTATTTGTCTTTTTTCTCTTGATTTAGATAAAAAATGCGCTGAAAAGTCGCTTCCCTCTAGCGGGCCTGTAATGAATCATAAATAATGGCGGGGTTATTAATAGTAATGAGTAAAAAGGGTATGAGTGAGGAAAAGCTGTCACCAGATCATCGTGACTATGTGGGTGCATTGGCATCTGGGCTGGATGTGATTATGGCATTTGATCCGCAGCATAAAGATATGACGTTGTCCGAAGTAGCAGAGCAAACTGGCATGGACAGAGCCAAAGCCCGACGCTTTTTGCTGACTCTTCATGCGCTCGGATACATTAAGCGAGAAGGGCGGAAGTTTACGTTAACGCCTAAAGTGTTGGCGCTTGGTTACGCCTACAATGTTAGCAATGATCATCTTAGCGTGGTGGAGCATTATCTGCATGATATTACCGCGCGATTAGGTGAATCTTCGTCTCTCGCTGTGTTGGATCAACAAGATATTATGTATGTGGTTCGCTCGCCAGCCGCCCACCGTTTAATGTCGATCACGTTAAGTGCAGGGACTCGTTTGCCTGCTGCATATACTTCAATGGGGCGAATGCTGGTGGCGAAACTGCCTGCCGAAGAACGAAAAAATTGGCTGAAAAAGGCCACTCTTAATGCCTACACTCAACACAGCATTGTCGATAAGTCGGAATTTGAGCAAATGCTTGTAGTAGTTGGCGAACAGAATTATTGCGTGGTGGATCAGGAGTTGGATCTTGGCTTACGCTCCTTGGCAGTGCCAGCGTTCACTTTTGATGGCACGTTACTGGGGGCGATAAACCTTAGTACCAATGCATCACGCGTGAGTCATCAAACCTTGATTGAAGAATGTTTGCCTGTGTTACAGGAAGCGGCAGAACAGATTCGCTTGCATACAAAATAACCTTGCTATCATCAATGAAATAAGCCGTTCTGACGGTTTTTAATTAGGTTCTTGAGAATATCAACCGCCAGTGCCGTAATGGAGTCCATGGGCTCTTTGCGACGACTAAATATAACGGGACAGGTGATGGACTTATCTTGCAAAGGAATAAACACCACATCATCTCGTCCAAAATGTCTTACTTGCTCGGAGACCAGAGTAAAGCCCATTTCAGATGCCACCAATCCTAATGCGGTTTGCAGATCGTTGACCTGTTGAGTCACTTTGGTGGTTAGCCCACGGCTGGTAAATAGCGAGGTACAAATATCGGCAAAAGTGGGTGTCGCCGCTTTGCTTGCTGGGTATAAAATCATTGGCATTTTCGCCAGCTCTTCCAGTGTCGGTTCTCCTTTTTGAAGAAGCGGATGGCCAACATGCAAGGCGACTAATAAAGGCTCTTGGAACAAGATGGTCTGTTCGACCTGATCATCGGGAATGGTTAAGCGACCAAAACCAATATCTATTTTACCTGTCTTTAATGCCTCTATCTGTTCGCCCGTCTTTAAGTCATGCATCAAAATATTGGCGTTGGTTTGTTGACGCAAATCTCGTACTAAAGAGGGCAGTTGGCCGTAAAACACGGAGGGAACAAAGCCAATACTGAAAACGGCTTTTTGTTCCTCTGCAATGCGGCAAGTATTTTCAATGACCATATCGGCTTTCGCCAGCATTTGTTTTGCTTGTTCCCAGAAGTATTCACCTGCGGGTGTTAGCGTCAGTCCTCTTGAGTGGCGATCAAAAAGTTGCGCACCGACATCTTCCTCCAATTGCTTTATCTGCCTTGTTAATGGCGGTTGCGCAATAAAGAGTTTTTCAGCGGCGCGAGTGAGATTTTTTTCCTCAGCAACCGCACAGAAATAACGTAGATGTCTTAACTCCATTATACCCCCAAGGTATTGCAAACAACTTAATTGATATTGGTTCTCTCTATCTACCGAGTCTAATGTAGATCGTTCCTGCCTAATAAAATATACCTTCAAGCATGGAAACCATTTGATAGAGCCAGTAAGCAACTTACTGCACATCATTTGAATCAGCAAATAATAACTATAAAAAATAGGTAACTTCTAATGAAAAAAATACCTTCGAGTTTGACTGCTTTTGCTTTGTGCACCTCTTTATTGAGCGGTGTTGTTCACGCCTCAGAATGTGATCCTGGTGAGCGAGTTGTGAAATTCAGTCATGTAACGGGGGGGACCACGCACCCCAAAGTCATATTGATCAATGAATTTGCCGCGAATGTTAATCGGGAAATGAATGGCAAATTGTGCATTGAGGTTTACCCAAACTCCACACTCTTTGGGGACTCAAAAGAGCTGGAAGCCTTGTTATTGGGAGATGTACAGTTACTTGCGCCTTCCATCGCAAAGTTTGGCGCTTTTACAGATAAATACGCGGTATTTGACTTACCGTTTTTATTCAAAGATCTAGATCAGATTATTCGTTTTACAAAAACACCGGAAGCCAAAGATTTATTGAATGTGATGGAAGACTCTGCCGGCTTCGTTGGTTTGGGTTATTGGATGTCCGGCATGAAATACTTTACTGCCAACAAGCCTTTGATTGTGCCGAGTGATGCCAAAGGATTAAAAATACGTGTGCAATCATCGAAAATTGCAAAAGAAATGATCCGTGCGATGGGGGCTTCGCCACAAGTCATGGCTTTCTCTGAAGTGTATGGCGCTTTGCAAACTGGCGTGGTCGATGGTCAGGAAAACACTTGGTCAAACATCTACACGAAGAAATTTTACGAAGTTCAAGACAGTATCACCGAGACTAACCATCAAGTTCTTGCTTATTTGTTTGTCACGTCGAGCGATTTTTTAAACAGTTTGTCTGATGAGGATCGCGCACAATTTTTAGGTCTGGTGGATAGGGCAACGGAATCCGCCAACAAGCTAGTAAAAGAAAAAGATGCGGTGAATCGTGAGAATATCCTTCGTGCAGGCGGAAAAATAAATACCTTAACTCCTGAACAGCGAGCGGAATGGGTCAATACCATGTCTCCTATTTGGAAAGAGTTTGAAGGTTCGATTGGTAAAGGTTTAATCGAAACGGCAGCAGGGGCATAAATCAAATACCAGCAAGTGCCTTGTTACAAAGGCACTTGTTATCTCTGACATACTGGCTGGATTCGCTAACGTATTTCCTCACTATCCCTTCTAAAATGCCTAGATACATCCATTTCATTTCATTTCATGGTTTCAATAAGACTTTTAAGGTATTACAGAGTGAACTCGCTCTAAAGTTTGATCTAGATCAAGTTTGAGTGATGAGGGTTTTTAGATGTTTTAGAGGGGATAATAATGATTTATGGCTCTGATTAATGTGTGAATAGGCGTAAATACTAGGATTGGCTTGGATTTTCTATTTCGTTAACAATGTGAAATTGCTGAGCAATACTTTTAAGGTATCTCATACAACTAAATTGATATTTGTGAAGGGTTTTACCGGGGGCTATCGTAAGAAAAAACAATAAACGGATGCACCTTAGCATGACATCGAAAATTACTCACATTGAAACAATGCTTGTGGATATTCCCACGATTCGCCCTCATAAATTATCCATGACATCTATGGCCGTGCAAACCATGGTGATTGTTCGTATCAAGGATGATCAAGGTCGTGAAGGCTTAGGTGAAGGCACCACTATTGGCGGTTTGGCTTATGGCCCAGAAAGCCCAGAAAGTATTAAAACGAACATCGATACTTACCTTGCTCCTTTGCTTATCGATCAGCCACTTCATAGCATCAAATTTCTTATTCAACGTTTAAGCATGTCTGTACGAGGCAATATGATTGCTAAATCAGCTTTGCAAACCGCATTGTTGGATTTGCAAGGCAAGCATTTAGGTGTTCCTGTCTCTACTCTCTTGGGCGGCGCTGTTCATCAACATATTCCTTGTCTTTGGGTATTGGCCTCTGGCGATACAGATAAAGACATTGCAGAAGCAAAAGCACTGATCGCTAGCGGTCGTCATTGCGACTTCAAACTGAAAATCGGTTCTCGACATGTTAATGACGATGTGGCTCATGTGGCGGCTATCAAAGCGGCATTGGGCGATAGCGCGAGTGTGCGAGTCGACGTAAACCAAGCATGGGATGAGTCAACAGCAGCAAAAGGCATGGCGGCGCTTCAAGAAGCGGGCGTGGACTTAGTTGAACAGCCAACCCCTGCAAAAGAATGGGATGCTTTAGTCCGATTATCGCAAAAATTCACGATTCCTATTTTGGCGGATGAAGGTGTTGCCGATGCTTCAGATGTTTTCCAGCTTGCTCAGCGTGGTTTTAATGGTGGTATCGCCTTGAAAATTGCCAAAGCGGGTGGACCAATTGAAGCGCTTTATGCGGCGACCGTGTCATCGGCGTCAGGTATGGAATTATATGGTGGTACTTTATTAGAAGGTTCCATTGGTACTGCGGTGTCAATACATGCTTGGTCTACCTTACCGAAATTGCATTGGGGAAGTGAAATGTTTGGTCCTCTTCTTTTACAAGATGACATTATCAAACAGCCACTTCGCTACCATAACAATGGGGTAGATGTACCGGATGCGCCTGGTTTAGGTATTGAAATTGACGAAGAAAAGCTGGCGCTTTATCGACGTAAATAACACAGCACCAACGCAAACAATCATGAGGAAATGAACATGCTTTTTAAAGTTGAAATGACGGTGAATATTCCGAAAGACCTTCCGGTTGCAGAGGCAGATGCGATCAAATTGAAGGAAAAGAACTATTCACAAGAATTACAAAAAGCTGGGATTTGGGTGCACTTGTGGCGGGTTGTCGGACAGTATTCCAATGTGAGTATCTTTGATGTGAAAGACAATGCTCATTTGCATGAAATCCTTACAGGCTTGCCTTTGTACCCATTTATGACGATGGAAGTGACAGCCTTATGTCAACATCCATCTTCCATAAAATAGCGCTAACTATTTAAAACAAAAACAACATTTAATAAAAGTGCTGTCATGGCACACAGAAGCGGAGAGATTGAAATGACTGTTAAAACAATTCAAACAGAAGCAGTACAAACCCTACTGAAAAAAGTGGCTGGCTTGGACAGAGAGCAAGGCAACCCACGTATGAAGGAAATCATTTTTCGTTTAGTGTCAGACATCTATAAGATGATCGACGACCTAGATATTACGCCTGATGAGTTTTGGCAAGGTGTGAATTATCTCAATGACCTTGGTACGACGAAAGAAGCTGTTTTGCTTGCACCTGGTTTAGGTTTTGATCATTTCTTAGATATTCGTGAAGATGCAAAAGATGAAGCCGCAGGCCTAGCGGGTGGCACGCCACGTACTATTGAAGGCCCTCTATATGTAGAGAATGCGCCAATTTCTGAAGGTGAAACACGCATGGACGATGGTGAGTCTCCAGGCCAAGGTATGTGGCTTCACGGTAAAGTAGTGGATGAAGATGGCAAACCAGTAGCGGGTGCGGTTGTTGACCTTTGGCACGCTGATTCTAAAGGTGGCTACTCTTACTTTGATCCAACGCAAAGTGAATTTAACCTACGTCGTCGAGTGATTACGGATGCTGACGGTTGCTACCGTGCTCGTAGTATCGTGCCAAACGGCTACGGTGTTCCACCAGAAGGTAATACTATTAAAGTACTTCAGAGCCTTGGCCGTCACGGTAACCGTCCCGCTCACATTCATTACTTTGTTTCTAAACCTGGTTACAAGCATCTAACAACTCAGATTAACTTGGCGGGTGATGCATACACTTACGATGACTTTGCTTTTGCGACTCGTGATGAATTGGTTGTTGAAGCAACACCAAAGAATGACAATGCACACGGCTTTGACAGCGAATATTTGGACGTTGAATTCAATGTTGAAATTCTTAAAACGGACAAAGCAGAATTAGAAGACAAGCATGCTCGTGCTCGTGCAGCAGTTGCTTAACGCGAATTGGTGCTGTTTCTAATCAGCGGTTAATGAAAATCCCCTGTTGATCTCGATCATCAACAGGGGATTTTTTAATGTAAACAATTAAACCCATTCGGCTAGATAGTTTTTCCACTCTTCAGTTTTGCCATAATAATTACTGTGTGGCAGACGCATTAAACGATCCTCTTTTTCTAAAATAAATGTAGGGTAGCCGCTAACCTGCAGTTGTCCCATGAGGTCATGGCTTTCTTGCACTTGGCTTCGCATTTTTGCTTCAGAGTCAGCCATTTTTTCGTTCCAAGTCGCTTTATCTAATCCCATAGATACGGCCAGATCCGCTAAAACATTCAACTCATCTAAATGCTGACCATCTTGATAGTGCGCTTTTTGAATGGCGGCTAGCATGACATGTGCTTCGATCCCCATTTCTTGACCAACAAGAAAGGCACGAGTGGTTGAGTAAGAATCCACGATATAATCCTCAGTTCCCGTCACTCTTGCTTTATAAGCGTCACCAAAGTGTGCTTTTGTCATGTTGGCGATTTGAGCATCTGCTTGCAAAATATGCTGTCTAAACGAAGGATCAATGGCCTGTTTCGGAATCATACCACCAGGGTGATAAATGATTTCAAATTCCGGAATGTCAGCCAATACACCTACCAGTGATGACGCCCCGTAACACCAACCACACATAGGGTCAAAGAAGTAATGAACGTTGAGCATATTATGCTTACCTATTAATTATCAGATTTAAATTTAACCAGTGTGAGAAAGTGATTTTCACCGACACAGTTCATTAACATGAATGTTATAGCGTTAGAATAAATAATTTACATGCTCGAAAAAATACACAAAAATGAGCATGATTGTTTCTTATATCGTGCAAGTGAGTGAGTAAAATTATGGACAGAGTAATAGCGGCTAAAGTTTTTATCGATGTTGCCCAATCGCGGAGCTTTTCTCGTACTGCCGATCGATTGAATATGTCGCGTCCCATGGTGACGCGCTATATAGAAGCCATGGAAGATTGGTTAAAGATTCGTTTGCTGCATCGAACGACGCGGAAAATATCGCTGACTAGCGCTGGTGAAGCTTGTTTAAAAGACGTAGAGCAGTGGTTGGAGCAAGCGGATAATATTATTTCCTTGGTGAATACCAGTGATGAGTTGTCAGGCTTGGTGCGAATCACGTCCAGCATGTCGTTTGGCTTTTCTCAATTGATGCCTGCCATTCAAGACTTCATGCAGAAACATCCTAAGGTTCATATTGATATTGATTTAGAAGACAGCGCAGCAGATTTAACCGAAAAAAGCATTGATCTTGCGATACGAATTGCCTCGAACCCTGATCCTTCCTTAATTGGTAAACCCATTGCTATTTGTGAATCTGTACTGGTGGCGTCTCCTGCTTATCTTGAAAAAACACGACAAACGATAGGTAAGATTCAACAACCGCAGGACTTGATACATCATCAATGCTTGGGCTATAAAAACTTTGAACGCCACACCTGGCATCTTTCCAAAGGTGATCAGTTTGAATCGATTAGCGTAGATTGTCGTTTAAGTATTAACGAAGCCACAGCGCTCTTACATGCTACATTGAATGGCATGGGGGTTTGTCTACAACCCACTTATTTAGCGAATCGCTACATCAAGGATGGCCGTTTGTGCCACGTCTTATCTGACTGGAAACCCAAAGATCTCACCATCTACGCACTTTATTCGTCTCGAAAACACCTATCGCCTAACGTCCGTGCCTTGATTGATCATTTAGAAAGCTACTTTGCCGAGCATCTTTGGTGATGAATCATAAAGAAAGGATTCCGCATTAAGTATTGTAAGGGTAAACTGACAATTCAAGATGACAACAATAAGTGAAGAAGGAACTTTAGAACGCAATGACAACGACCCAATCAAACTTTGCATTTCTCAAAGGTCATAACGATTTCCTTTTTTCTATTGCCCAAGCTGCCGAGAAAAACTACCCAGACGATCCAAATACCACTTTGGTGAAGCTGAGAATTTTTGGTGAATATGTTGCTAATCATCTTGGCAAACTACTGAATATCGAACCGCAAGATAAGCAGTATGAATTACTTGATGAAATCAGTAAAAAAACCAATGTCGATCAAACTATTCTGGATGTGTTTCATAAACTGCGCCGAATAGGCAACCAAGCGGTTCATCAATATCATAACGACCTAAACGATGCGGAAATGTGCCTGCGCTTAGCGTTTCGCTTGGCGGTTTGGTATTACCGACTGATTAGCAAAGACAAAGATTTCCCTGCACCGCTTTTTCAACTGCCCAGCAAACAAAGTCAGCAAGATAAACAAGCTTACCAAGAAGAATTGGCTACGCTAAAATTGGCGCTTGTTGCTGCCGAACAAGCGGCCAAACAAAACGAGCATAAAAGCCAAGTCGAGATTGAAGCACAGCACATCGAACTGACCGAGCTAAAAGGCCGTTTGTCTGTCTTTGAAAGCCAACAGCAAGAAACCCAAGCGCAAAGTGAAGCACGCATTGCTGCTCTGGAAGCTCAGTTAAAAGCGAAAGACACTGAATTAGCCAAGTTGAGCGAGGCTGATCGCAACGCTTTCCATAAGGTTGTCCTTACGCAAGCCAACCAAAACAAACTTGGCCTTAGCGAGAAAGAAACCCGCTATTTAATTGACGAGCAATTGCGTCTCGCGGGTTGGGAAGCAGACACGCAAAACCTAAAATATAGTAATGGCACATATCCAGATATTGGCCGCAATATGGCGATTGCAGAATGGCCAACAGGAAAGGACGAAACGGGCAAGGTGGGCTTTGCGGATTATGTCTTGTTTGTCGGTTTAAGACCAATTGGCGTCGTGGAAGCCAAGCGCTACAACCAAGATGTGGCCGACAAACTCAACGAAGCCTACCGCTACAGCCAAACCTTTGATTTGCTGGCATATCATGATGAACTTGCAAAACGTGCAGCCAACGATGACGAGATGATGGCGCACGTCAGCGAGCTCAAAATCAATCAATACAATGCCAATGGCTTTAACATTCCCTTTTGCTTCTCTGCTAATGGTCGTGGTTACAGCGCCGCGGTAAAAAGCAAATGCGGGATTTGGTATCGTGATACAAGGCTTGCTAGCAACCAGCCAGACGCATTAACTCAATGGTTCCAGCCAGCAGAATTGCTCAGCAAATTGGCGCAAAACATAGGCAAATTGAACAACTGGTTTGCCACCCATGAGGATATGAGCGAGCTGGGCTTGCGTTACTATCAAGAAGACGCCGTGCGTACGGTAGAAAACGCCGTTGTATCAGGCAAACGTAGTGCCTTACTTGCCATGGCAACCGGCACAGGTAAAACCCGCACCGCCATAGCCATCATGTATCGTATGATCCAATCGCAACGTTTTAAACGAGTTTTGTTCTTGGTGGATCGTCGTTCCTTGGGCAATCAAGCGGTTGCCTCGTTTGATGACACGCGTATTAACGAGCGGACTTTCAACAGCATTTTCAATATTAAAGGCCTGACAGATCGCTTCCCAGAAGACAGCACCAAAATCCATGTGGCCACGGTGCAATCCCTAGTGAAACGCGTACTGCAAAACGACGAATTTATCCCCGTTGGTTTGTACGATGCCATCATCATAGACGAAGCCCACCGAGGTTATATTCTTGATAAAGAACAAACCGAAGGCGAACTAGCGTTTCGTGATCAGCGCGACTATATCTCGGCCTATCGTCGCGTAATTGACCAATTTGATGCATTCAAACTGGCGCTCACCGCTACGCCAGCCTTGCACACCAGCGAGATTTTTGGTCGTCCGATTTATAATTATTCCTATCGTACCGCCGTGATCGATGGCTATTTGAACGACTATCAGCCGCCGATCAAAATCAACACCGAACTCAACACCAAAGGTATTACGATTGCCAAAGGTGAGCAGGTGGCGCGACTCGCAGTGAATGGTGATTTACAACTGGATGAGCTAGAAGACGAACAAAACTTCGAAGTGGATCATTTCAACAAACAAATCATCGCGTCGAATTTTACCAAGGCCATTTGCCAAGAGCTGACCAACTGGCTTGACCCAAACAGCCAACAGAAAACCTTGATCTTCTGTGTCAACAACGAGCACGCGGATGCTGTGGTGGATGCGTTAAGAGACGCTTTCCAGCAATCGGGCAAGCCGAAATACGCCAACCTACCACACAATGCCATTATCAAAATTACCGGTAATTCAGACAAAGATGCCAACAAGGTGCAAAGTCTGATTACTCGCTTTGAAAAAGATCGCTTGCCGAATATCGTTGTCACCGTGGATCTTTTAACCACAGGTATCGATATTCCCAGCATTTGTAATTTGGTGTTTTTACGCAAAGTTCGTAGCCGTATCTTGTACGAGCAAATGAAAGGCCGTGCTACACGTTTGTGTCCCGATATTGGTAAAACCAATTTCCGTATTTTTGATGCGGTGGATTTATACAAAACCCTAGAAGACGTCGATACCATGCAAGCGGTCGTCGTGCGTCCAAACGTCAGCTTATCAACCTTGGTAACAGAAATCAGTGATGACAAAACCTACGATGTGATGGAAAGCAATGGACAATCCTTTGCCGATAACAGTCACGAACAGTTGGTGTCCAAACTACAGCGGGTAATTACCCAAGCCAACTACCAAAAGCTGCGTAGCCGAGAAGTGGAACAACAGACCCAAAAGCTCGACGAGCGTTTGAAAAACGTTACCCGTTGCTCTTTTGCCGAACTGGGTAAAACCTTAAAAAGCCAAGGGGCGCGCATGTCGGCTCAGTACTTTGCCGAGTTGCCGAACTTGGTAGAGCAAATTGAAGACTTAAAACGCACTTTGAACAGTTTGCGAGATCGACCCATCTTTACCGACATAGAAGACAGAGTGATTGGCGTGGAAACGCTATACGGTGACTATAACCAGCCAGACGATTTCCTTGATGCTTTTGATCAACTCGTCAAAGACAATGTGAACCAACTGGCGGCGCTGGATGCCGTGGTCAATCGGCCGCGAGATCTCACCCGAAAAGGACTGGTGGAATTACAAGAATGGTTCGATGCCAAGCACTTCGATGAATCCGCTTTGCAAACCGCATGGAAACAGAAAACCAACCAAGACATTGCCGCTAAGTTAGTCGGGCACATTCGTCGTGCTAGCATGAAAAACCCGCAGCTTTTGCCTTTTGATGTGCGAGTGGATCACGCCCTAGACAAGATAAAAAGCGAAAACGACTGGAACCCAGTGCAAATCAAATGGCTGGATCGCCTTGCCAGCTCCATTAAAGACAAGGTCGTATTGGATGACGATGTTTATAAAATCGGCAATTACCGACGGGACGGTGGCAAACGCAAACTGCAAGAAGCTTTGAACAACGAACTGGACGAGATTCTGCAAAAATTTAACGAGTACATCTGGGACGAACTGGCTTAGGTCGGTATCATAGTGCCCATTCGAACATCTATTAATAACACGCTTGGCTGGTTCAAGTGTGTTTCCTTTCCTAAAGAGATTTTTTATGAATAACAACGAGCTGGTCGCCAAACTCTGGAAGCTGTGCGACAACCTACGCGATGGTGGTGTGTCCTACCAAAACTATGTGAACGAACTGGCTTCTTTGCTGTTTTTAAAAATGTGCGAACAAACTGGCCAAGAAGAAGATCTCTTGCCAGAAGGTTACCGTTGGAAGGATCTAACCAGCAAAATTGGCATAGAGCAGCACAGCTTTTACAAAACCTTATTAAACAAGTTGGATGGTGATCATCATGCCATAGTGCAAGCCATATTTCTTAACGCCACGACCACTATCACTCAGCCGGCCCAATTGACTGAACTCATCACCAATATGGACAAGCTCGATTGGTACGACACCGATGGCACAGGCAAAGGCCGTGATGATTTTGGTGACATGTACGAAGGCTTGTTACAGAAAAACGCCAACGAAACCAAATCCGGCGCGGGGCAGTACTTTACGCCTCGTCCTTTGATCAGCGCCATTGTTGAGCTGATGAAGCCGCAACCGCGCGAGATTATCCAAGATCCAGCGGCAGGCACAGCAGGCTTCTTGATCGAAGCCGATAAATACATCAAAGCCCACAGCAATAACCTTGAAGACTTGCCCGACGACATACAGACATTCCAAATGGAGCGCGCTTTTATCGGTCTAGAGCTGGTGCCTGAGACGCGCCGTTTGGCCTTGATGAACTGTTTATTGCACGACATCGAAGGCGACAGCGAACACGGTGCGATTCGTTTGGGTAACACCTTGGGTGCCGATGGCGAGAGCATTCCCAAAGCCAATCTTGTGTTATCTAACCCGCCGTTTGGCAGCGCGTCCAGCAGCAATATCACCCGTAAATTTATTCACCCAACGGGCAATAAGCAGCTGTGCTTTATACAACACATTATCGAAACGCTGGAACCTGGTGGCCGCGCGGCGGTGGTAATTCCCGATAACGTGTTGTTTGAAGGCGGCAAGGGCACGGACATCCGCCGCGACCTAATGAACAAGTGTAACCTACATACCATTCTGCGCTTGCCAACGGGCATCTTCTACGCCGCTGGGGTGAAAACCAACGTGCTCTTTTTCCAAAAAGGCACCCCAGACAACCCACAGCAAGACATGGATTGCACGCAAGAAACTTGGGTCTACGATATGCGCACCAATATGCAAACCTTTGGGAAACGCCGCATGTTAACCGACGCCCATTTTGATGCTTTTATCGCTGCCTATGGGGACGACGCCAACGGCCAATCGCTACGGGAAGAGGGCGTCTATCAGCAAATGGGCGAAATCGACGGTCTTTCTACCGAAGAAGGTGAGGATACTGCCCGCTGGCGCAGATTTAGCCGCGACTATATTCGCGAGCAAAAAGGCGACAGCCTAGATATAGCTTGGTTAAAAGACCTAGAAGCTAGCAACTCTGAAAACCTGCCCGAGCCAGACATACTGGCTGGCGAAGCCATGGCGGAACTGACCGAAGCCATGAGCGAGCTGTATCGACTGATGCAAGCCCTTGGTGCCGACGATGAAGCCGAAGCGCAAAAGCAACTGCTAGAACAAGCCTTTGGACTGGAAGAAAAAGCCGTCGAAGGGAATCCAGAGCAAGGCAATAAAAAAGGCCAAAGTGAGCTATTTGGAGGCCAAGCGTGAGCGAATTGCCGAAAGGGTGGGTTGAAGAAAAGATTGAAGTAGTTAATGAGTATAAGGCTCAGACACTAAATCCTTTAAAGTTCCCAGACGAAATGTTTGAGCTTTTTAGTGTGCCTATTTTCCCAACAGGTAGAGCTGAATTTATTTTAGGGAAAGATATAGGATCAACTAAGCAAGTAGTAAGAGAAGGTGATGTTCTGTTATGTAAAATCAACCCCAGAATTAATAGAGTATGGGTAGTTACAGAGAGCAAGGGGCATCGTCAAATAGCATCATCTGAGTGGATTGTTTTTCGATCAAACTTGCAAAATGGCCATTTCATAAGATACTTCTTTACCTCTGAAAGATTTCGAACTTTATTATGCTCAGATATAAGTGGCGTTGGCGGCTCTTTGACTAGAGCTAAGCCGAAATTAGTTTCTAAATACCATCTTGTACTAGCTCCCCTAGCCGAACAAAAACGCATCGTCGAAAAACTCGATCAAGTCTTGGCGCAGGTGGACACCATCAAAGCTCGCCTCGACGGCATCCCTGCCATCCTCAAACGCTTCCGCCAATCCGTCCTCGCCGCCGCAGTGAGTGGGAAATTGACTGAGGAGTGGAGGGGGATGAATGTATTAGCTTTTGCTTCTCTATCAATTAACGAGTTTCGTGGAAAAGCATTGAGTACTTTGCCTAATAGCTGGAGCTGGAAAAAATTTGGTGAGGTTGTGGAGATAGCCTCTAATTTAGTCAATCCACTAGAAACTCCTAATGATATTCATATTGCACCGAATCATATAGAGCCTAGAACAGGGAAGTTGTTAGAATTTAAAACGGTTGAAGAAGATGCAGTGAAAAGCTCTAAACATCGTTTTTATTCAGGTCAAATCCTTTACTCTAAAATTCGACCTTATTTGTGTAAGGCTGCCCTTGTTCACTTTAGTGGTCTTTGTAGTGCGGATATGTACCCTTTAAATACGGAGTTGGAGAAAAAGTATTTATTGAATTGGTTGCTCTCAGAGCAATTTACTTTTTGGGCTGCTAATGCTAACAGTAGAACAGTTTTACCAAAAATAAATAAGAAGCAGTTGTCTGAAATTCCAGTACCAGTACCATCTCAAGAAGAACAAACCGAAATCGTCCGCCTTGTGGATCAATACTTTGCCTTTGCCGACACTATCGAAAAGCAAGTGCAAAAAGCCCAACAGCGGGTCGATAAACTCACCCAATCCATCTTAGCCAAAGCCTTCCGCGGCGAGCTAGTGCCACAAGATCCAAGCGACGAACCCGCCGACCAACTGCTTAAACGCATCGCCGCCGCCCGCGCGGAAAGCGAAGCCCTTGCCAAGGCCGCAAAGAAGGTTGGGAAGAAAAAGTAAAAAGACAGAGAAGTGTTAACCCCCTCCCAGCCTCCCCCTTAGCAGGGGGAGGAGCCAGTTGGTTTGTCTAAGTTTGTTTGGCTCGGGAGCCAAACAAGGTCACTTTTTCAATGTCTGGATACGTCGTGAATATCTCAGACATTTTTTGCAGTAATTGGTTTGGAATATCGTATTGCGAAAGTGTCATAGGTAGTCTTTTAACACCGTCCAAGCCTGTTGGTGAGTGAATTTGAATCCAGTCGGTTTTCCAAAGTATGAACTACAGAAATAGGCGTGCGAGGTGGGCTATTTGTTGGTGAGTTGTTTACTGATCTCGTCAGCAGTATTGAGCAGCTGTTGGGCGAAGGTGTCGGCAAAGGTTTCTTCGCTGGCGAAGTTTTTAGACCAGATAAGGTTGATACAGGCACGTATTGTTCCGTCTACAAAGATGGGCGCGGCGATGGCTCTATAACCATCACTGATTTCTCTCCCTCCGAAGTAGGAGGGCGCACGAAAGGCGTATCCTTGTTTGCGGATTCTGTCACGAATAGCAGGCCATGTGTCATAAAAATGCTGGCGTTCTTGTTCTGTGGATGACTGTTTTTGCCAAGTGTTTTGTAGGTAACCCTCAATACTATCTGGGTCGCTAAAGGCCAGAAAAACACGACCAGCAGCTGAATCCAGAGTGCTTACTTTCACTTGGATACGACAATCTGGAACATAGACTCGTGTTAGTGTTCGAGTACTTTCTACCAGCACAATATCTTTTTCTATTGGGATAAAAATATCGGTTGGCCACATGACCTTTGCGGTTAACGCTTCTGCATAATGGCATATGGTTTCAATAAGAGGTTGGTCAGCTGGTGGTATATGAATCTCTGCTTGCTGCGGTAGCAATACATTGCTGCGATAGCGCTGATCAAGTAAGTTTTGTCGTACTAGGCGCTTTTCACATAACAGCTTAAGTAAGCGGTGAGCGGTGGTTTTGGGGATGCCAGTTCGTCTGGCAATTTCGGAAAGCGTTAACCCTTGAGCGTTGCCAAGTTCTGCTAAGATTTGGATACCACGATCAAGGGCTAAGGTCATAGGGCTATTTATATGAGTTCTTCGTAAATATGCCGCTGAACAAAAGCCAGAAGCATTGTGTTATTGAAATGTATCAGTCTTTATTCAAATACATCAAGGTCGTGGGCTAAGACAACCTTGCCATCGTAGTGCTTACGAACTTGGTCTGCGGTAGATTCTTCCGGTTCATCATCGTTAAGTACATGACTTAACACTAGCAATTTCGGTCTTGCCGCATTGGCTATTTTGGCCACAGCAGAGGCGGTGGTATGGGCTTCCAAAAAGTATTTAGCCAGTTTCTCTGGAGTTTTCTTTAATGATTCATCATTAAGGACTTCGTGTACCAGAATATCTACCCCTTTGGACATCTCGATGAGCTTTTCACTGTAAGCGGTATCACCAGAAATTACGATGCTTTTATCTGGTGTCGTGATTTTGTAGCCAAACGCCGGTTTGATATGCCCATGTGGTACATCGAATGCTTCAATAGTGACGTCCCCGTCTTTTACTATCCAACCGCCATGCTCGTATTCGTGTACTTGGGTTTTATATAAGTCTGGATTTTTAATCGGCTGTGAGCCATTGATGCGAAGATCCAAGTCGGCTTTTAACATCTCGTAGTAGCCATTGGTCATGGCTTGTGTTCCTTTTGGGCCATAAACAGAAATTTGTTTCGTACGGTGCCACCAAAAGGTCGATGCCAGTTCGGGGTAATCCAAAATATGATCACTGTGCAAGTGTGTTAAAAAGAGGTGGTTAATATTTGAAGGGAACAATTGAGGGAAGCCATTGCTTGCCGCTTGAATGGCGCGGTGCACCGATCCTGGTCCAATATCAAAGACATAGGCCGTATCGTTATAGATTACGGCGGTGGAAGACCCAACACGTTCAGGGTTGGGGACCGGGGTTCCTGTCCCAAGCGTAATGAGCTGGGTCTGCGCTAGAAGCGGTGTCGCCAATAGGCTGAATGAGAGAAAAGCATAGTGAGGTAAATGTTTCATCATAATCGGAAATCGCTCTGTTATTTTTATTGGACGAAATGGTTTATGGTGCGGCAAGTTGGTATTACTTGCTGTAATAACCAACACCTCACCATCATTATTGCAAAGCGATTAGAGGTAAACTGAAATATAGAATCTGTTCCGCTGAATGGAACAAAATGAAAAAGGTACAATGCGATAAAGACAATGACTTCGTCGCCTGCATGGAATGTAATTTTTAAAAAGTGAACTCGACTTTTTGTTTGTACTAGCCCCTCATCTGAGCCGTAAGGCTCACTTGCTCTGTCGTTGTTTCTTTGTGATGGCCAGATATTTGTCAGGGAAAAACTGTTAGGGGGCTTTTAAATAGCCACCTATTCAGTATTTAGTGCCTAGTTTCGAAAATACTCAGCCAGTACTTGCCATTGCTCTTCTGATTGAGCGGCGAGCATTTCGCCATCGAGTAGGGTTGGACTGTATTCTTGGCCATCAAGGGTTCGGCAGATGCCACCCGCCTCGGTGTGAACCAATGCCCCTGCGGCGTGATCCCAAGGCAGCATTTTGTAGGTTAGGCTGAAGTGAAAGTGGCCTTGGGCGATTTGTCGATAAGCGGGACAAGAGGGTAGGTTGTTGATGCGTACAAAGCGAGACGCTTTTAGGGCAAAGTCTCGTTTTCTCTCATCACTGTAAGAGTTTACCGACATGATGCCCGCGAGTTTATCTAGCTCGGGTTCGGCAGTGATATGCAAGGGCAGAGGTACTTGAGTGGGTACTTGATTCTTGCCTTTTTCTTTCATGGCGGTGCGTTGGAAAAAAGCGCCTTCTCCTAGATTGGCATAAATCCAGTCGTCGTTTACTGGGTCGTAGAGTAAACCAAAACGTGTGACCCCTTTTACGACCACGGCAAGTATGATTCCAAAATCCGATAAACCATGAGCGTAGTTCCACGTGCCGTCGATTGGGTCGATGATGACACAAGTGTCCGCAGTGGCGATTTTGTCGATTGTTGAGGGATCATCGGCGACGGCTTCTTCACCGACGATTTCCCAATCAGGAAACGCGTGTTGGATTTCACTGGTGATAAAGGCTTCGCTGGCTTTGTCGGCAATGGTAACAAGGTCCGTTAAGCTGCTTTTGGTTTCTACATCGGCAGCACTGAGTTGGCGAAAGCTAGGCATGACAATCTCTTGGCCTGCTCTACGGACGATGCTGATCAGTCTTTCTTGAGTTGGTTTATCGAGGTTCATACGTCGCCATTCCTTTTATTTGACTTAGATGAGAAGGAATTATACCTGATGAGTACGAGAAGTAATGGGTACTTGGATTAATTTTGAATCGTTTTAATGCATAAAAAAGATCTATTGAATAATCACTAGATCATTTATATGCAGTTATTGGTTGCCTTATATATTGAGTGCTGATTAAGACATGATAAGTCCGCCATCGACATTAATTGCTTGTCCTGTAATGTAAGCGGCGTCTGGACCCGCTAGGAAAGCGATTAGCCCAGCAACTTCCTTTACTGTACCTGCACGTTTCATCGGGATGTTTTCTAACCAAGAGTTCATTAGTTCACCAGGTTTAAAATCTCCCATTAGTTGACCCCATACACGGTCATTGTAGTCCCACATGTCGGTATGTATGATGCCTGGGCAAATGGAATTTACTGTAATGTTATCTGTTGCTACTTCTTTCGCTAAGCTTTGTGTTAACCCTATGACTCCAAATTTACTAGCTGCGTAATGAGGTGTATAGATAAAACCATCTCTTGCTTGACCGGAAGCTGTGTTGATTATACGACCGCCGTCTCCTGTTTTTTTCATGTAGCTGATGGCTTCTTTGCAGCAAAAAAACATGCCTTTTGTATTTACATCTAGAGTCATATCCCAGTCTTTTTCAGTGACATCTTCTAGCTTTGAAATGCGAATGACTCCTGCATTTTGAATGGAAATGTCGATAGATCCCATTAATTTAAATGCTTGTTTGTAAAAGGCTTTAATAGCGTTTACCGAGCTTACGTCGCATTCGAGAAAACTGATAATTTGTTGTGGAAAGTTGTTTTTTAGTTTTTCTAATGTTGGAGCGTAATCTTTGTCTATTGTTCCGACAACAACATTGAATCCGTCGTGTAAAAAGCGCTCAGTAATACCTAAACCTATTCCTTTGTTACCACCACATACGACGACATTTTTATATTTATTAGTCATGAAACCACCTGTTAATAATATTTTGTTTTATGAATAAAAATTCACATTAGAATATTTAATCATTCCGAGTCAATGATAAGTTGTTTTTGTTGGTTCTGTGTTTTTAATTACTTGACAGCTTATCCGAGAAATGAATAGTATGTATTGAATAATTAAACATATATGAATAAATATTCAATACAAATATAAAAACAAAACAATTTATTGGAGTGATAGCTATGCTGCGTAGCCGAGTTAGTGCATCTTTCTTATTCGGTGGTTCTACAGGCCCATTAATTGGTCTGTTGCTACTCTGTTTTTTCCTCTCTTTTACGACCGAGTCGTTCTTTTCGTTACGTAATTTTGTCAATATTCTCGATCAAATAACTGTTCTAGGTATTCTTGCAGTTGGAATGACCTTTGTGATTTTAATTGGCGGGATTGATCTTTCTGTCGGTTCTATACTTGCCCTGTGCGGCATGGTTATGGGGTATTTTGCTAAAGAGTTAGGTTGGTCAATGGAAGCGGCTATCGCGGTTGGCTTACTTGCTTCTGCTGTAGCTGGTCTTGTGTCTGGGTCGTTAATTGCTTTTTTCCGAGTTCCTGCGTTTATAGCTACCTTAGCGATGATGTCTGCAGCCCGTGGATTAGCCAATATGGTTAGTGATGGGCATCAAATTATTAGTTTTCCTGCTTGGTTTAATTTGATGGCGGTTATCCGTTACGGCGGTATTTTGACAATTACTGTTGGCATTATGCTCGCAGTGTTTGTTCTTTGTTGGGCCTATCTAAAATTCACTTCGGGCGGACGTAGCCTATACGCTATTGGTGGTAATGCAGAGGTTGCCCGTCTTGCAGGTATTAAAGTGAAGCTACATACGGTCGGTGTTTATGTCTTTGCTGCGGTTTTGTCTGGTGTGGCTGGAGTATTACTTGGCGCTAGACTTGATTCGGTACAGCCTCAGGCAGGTGTTTCATATGAACTTGATGCTATCGCTGCTGTGGTTATTGGCGGCACTAGTTTGTCGGGCGGCACAGGCAGTTTAGTTGGCACAATTATTGGGGTTTTGATTATCGGTGTTCTGCGTAATGGGCTGAATCTTTTAGGTGTTTCTCCATTCATGCAACAAGTGGTGATTGGTCTTGTTATTGCGTTAGCTGTCTCTATTGAGGCATTGAAAAAGAAATAAAAATGGATGTTTTAGTAATCAAATGAATGGATGTTAGATCGAAGTGAAATTCATCCGATGCTTTTATCGGATTACCTTAGAGGCCGCGAGCAAGTGTTAAGCGGTGTTTAATAAAAATAATAATCTAGGAGGGGAATCCCTTATGAAAACTAAAAAATTGTTATTGACTTGTGCTATTTCGGCTTCTCTTTTGTCTGCAGGTGCTGGTGCAGCAGAAGTCAAAAAAATAGGTTTGGCTGTACCTAACTTGTCTGCTAATTACTTTATCCAGATTAAAGAGTCTGTTGAAGACTATGCGGCGAAAAAAGGCATTAAAGTTATTACGGTTAATGCCAATGACGACAGCTCTACACAGGTAAGCCAAGTTCAAGATTTGATGACTCAAAATATTGATGCTTTTTTGTATATTCCAGCTGGTGCCGCTGCGGCAACTGTTCCGCCTCGTTTGGCTCGTGCTGCAGGGATTCCTGTGGTGAATTTAGATCGTAATGCTGAAACTGAGCCGGGTGATACCTTTATCGCGGGTGAGGGGGTTAAATCTGCTTATGAGGTTTGTAATCACATTATTGGACTTGCAAATGGCAAGGGCGAAATGATTATGATCCACGGTCAAAAGGGGGTGACTCCAGAAGTTAACCGTACCAAAGGCTGTGAGCAAGCAATCGCTGAAAACCCAGGAGTAAAATTAGTAGCTAACCAATGGAGTGAGCGTTGGTCACAAGATGAAGGTTTTTCTATTACTCAAAATCTACTTCAGGCTTATCCAAAAGTTAATTTGATTTTTGGTCAAGCTGATGGTTTAGCAATGGGAGCCGCTAAGGCTGTGGCTGCTTCAGGTACAAAACAAAGAGTTTTTGTCGGCGGTTATGATGGTGATACTGGTGCATTGCTCGCTATTCAAAAAGGCGTGTTTGATGTAACTGCAACACAGAGTACACGTGCTATGGGACGTTTAGCTGTAGATTCGGCAATCAAGCTTGCTGCTGGTGGCTCGGTACCAAAAGAGCAGATTATTGATGCAGTCTTAACGACGTCTGCAAACGTTGATGCATTTATTGTTGATCATCCGTAATCGTTAATTCTGGAGCTAACAAAATCATGACGACTGAACGAAAACCTATACTCACTCTGCGTCAAATTCGTAAAAGCTTTGGCCCGACAGAAGTGTTACACGGTATAGATCTTGAGGTTTACCCTGGAGAAGTCGTGGCGTTGTTGGGTGAAAACGGCGCTGGTAAGTCGACAACTTCCAATATCATTGCTGGTGGTTTTCACCAAAGCTCTGGGGAAATGACATGGATGGGTGAAGCTTATTCGCCCAATAGTCCGCGAGAAGCAATCAATTCAGGCCTTGTACTTATCCATCAGGAGCTGCGACTACTGGAGCATCTATCTATTGCTGAAAATGTTTTTATCGGTCGTTGGCCGAGCAAAGGCGGTTTTGTTAGCCGAAGAGAGATGGAGCAGCGAGCACAAGCTCAGATAGAAAGACTTGGTCTGAACATTTCGGCATCCACTTTGGTGCGCGGTCTTTCAACCGCCAACCAGCAACTGATAGAAATAGCCAAAGCTCTTGCTCTTAACGCTAAGCTATTAATATTAGATGAGCCGACAGCAGCCCTTGGTGGAGCTGAGACTGAACTTTTGTTTAAACAAATTGAACGGTTAAAAGCTGATGGTGTTGGGATTATTTATATTTCTCATCGCTTGGAAGAGATACGTAAAGTGGCTGACCGTCTGGTAGTTATGCGTGACGGAAATACAGTCGAAAACTTTGATACTGGCGATGTTCCGATTCGAACCATTGTTGAAAGCATGGTAGGACGAGATCTCAACCAGATGTTCCCCGCCATTCCTGTACCGCAAGACGAGATATGTATAGAAGTTAAAAATTTGTCGTCACCAAGTGGTACGTTTCACGATATTAATTTCTCGGTCAAAAAAGGCGAAATATTTGGTATTGCTGGTCTTATTGGTGCAGGTAGAACTGAAATGGTTCGTGCGATAACAGGCGCAGATCCCATAGCTGCGGGACAAGTATTTTTGCATGGTAAGGACATTACGCCTAAGACCCCAACGAGTTCTATTGAGAATGGTGTGGTATTGGTGCCAGAGGATCGAAAGCTACAAGGGTTGGTACTCGACCACTCCATAGAAGACAACATCGCCTATGCGAATTTATCCACGATTTCCAAATTCGGCTTTATTCGTCCTGGTAGTATCAAAAAATACTCAGCAGCGGGTATAGCTCGTTTTGGTGTAAAGGGCAGCGGTGGGCAAAACGCAGGTGAAATGTCTGGTGGTAATCAGCAAAAAGTGATTCTGGCTAAATGGCTGGCAAAAGATCCTAAAGTAGTTGTCCTTGATGAACCCACCCGAGGCATTGATGTTGGTGCTCGATCCTCTATCTACGAAATCATCGTTGAATTAGCTAATAAAGGCATTGCTGTCATTGTGGTTAGTTCGGATCTTGAAGAAGTGTTGGGTATTTCCAATCGCATTATGGTCATGGCTGAAGGGAAAATGACGGGGATTTTGGACCGTGATAAGGCGAATGATGTCTCGGTAATGGAGTTAGCGACAGCCTTCGGATAGGTAGGGTTTGTCTATGATTGTAAATTTTAAATATCTTCAATAGGTAAATATGATGCTTGATTTCAATATAAATGCAGCCAAACTTTTTGATTTATCTGGACGAGTGGCTATGGTCACTGGAGCTGGAAGTGGAATAGGGCAATGCATTGCTCAGGCTTTGGCTAGTGCTGGTGCTAAGGTTACTTGTTTTGATTTGCGCGATGACGGCGGTTTAGCTGACACGGTGCAAAGCATTAAAAGCATGGGTGGTGACGCGGTTTCTTATACTGGTGACGTGTGTGATTTTGAATCTTTACGATCTGCTGTTCAGTTGACAGAAGACACTTATGGCCGTCTTGATATTGCTGTGAATGCTGCTGGGATTGCTAATGCCAATCCTGCGTTAGATATGCAACCAGACCAATGGCAGCGAGTGATTGATATTAATCTGACTGGTATTTGGCATTCTTGTAAAGCTCAAGCTGAATTAATGGAAAAAAGCGGTGGAGGCTCAATTGTCAATATCGCTTCTATGTCAGGCGTGATTGTGAACCGTGGCTTGGAGCAGGCTCATTACAACACATCTAAAGCCGGCGTAATCCATCTAACAAAAAGCCTAGCAATGGAATGGGTCGATAAAAACATACGTGTTAACTCTATTAGTCCTGGTTACACCGCAACACCAATGAACACTCGACCAGAAATGATTCATCAAACTAAAGAATTTGAACGTCAAACGCCAATGGGAAGAATGGCAAGAGTTGATGAAATGGCAGGGCCTGCGATTTTCTTGTCTTCTGATGCGGCGTCATTTTGTACAGGTGTAGATTTATTGGTTGATGGTGGATTTGTCTGCTGGTAAATCAGCAGACTTTTTTTGATCAAATAGAATAAATATTCAGGTTGGAAATTTAATTCATACCACCTTATTTAACAGGAGGATATATGAATCCTTTTAAACTAGAAGTTGAGGAGCTTGAACGTAAAGCACGTTCAGTCCGAAGAAAGATCATTAAACTAAATGCGAACAGCCCAGCGGGCGGGCACACAGGGGCTGATTTGTCTCAGGTGGAAATTGTTACCGCTTTGTATTTTCGTATATTGAATTGTGCGCCAGATCGTTTAACTGATGATACTCGTGACATCTATATTCAATCTAAAGGTCATGCTGTTGGTGGTTATTACTGCTGTCTTGCTGAGGCGGGTTATTTTCCTGAAGCATGGCTGCCAACGTATCAACATAATGACTCTCATTTGCCAGGTCATCCTGTTCGTCAGAAAACGCCAGGAGTGGAATTAAACACAGGTGCTTTGGGGCATGGTCTTCCTGTTGCAGTAGGGTTGGCTTTGGCTGCGAAACGTGATGCTAGCCCAAGAAAAGTGTATGTATTAACGGGAGATGGTGAATTAGCGGAGGGCAGTAACTGGGAAGCGGCTTTGGTGGCGGCTCACTATAAACTTGATAACCTTATTGTGATCAATGATAAGAATAACTTGCAGCTAGCAGGATCCACTGAATCGATTATGAAAACTGACCCGCTAGATAAAAAGTGGCAGGCGTTTGGTTTTAATGTCGCTCAATGTGATGGCAATAATGTGGCCTCGGTTGTTGAGACTCTAGAAGGGCTTAAAGCAGAAGGTAAACCTAATGTGGTGATTGCCAATACGATAAAAGGTGCAGGGGTTTCTTTTATTGCTGGGCGTCCAGAATGGCATCATAGAGTACCTAAAGGCGATGAAGTGGAACTTGCATTAAAGGAGTTAAGTGATGTCTAACAGTGAACATTTTGCCAATATCATGGTGCAGTGCTTTATCGATGCTGTTCAAAATGGTGTAGATCTTGTTCCTGTCGTAGCGGATTCAACTTCTACTGCAAAGATTAAACCTTTTGTTGATGCTTTTCCTGATCGACTTGTTAATGTTGGGATTGCCGAACAAGTATTAGTCGGTACCGCGGCTGGCTTGGCGTTGGCGGGAAAAGTGGCCGTAACTTGTAATGCAGCACCTTTTTTAATTTCTCGTGCAAATGAACAGGTAAAAGTGGATGTTTGCTATAACAATACCAATGTGAAGTTATTTGGGTTGAATTCTGGTGCCAGTTACGGACCTTTAGCGAGTACTCATCACTCAATAGATGATATTAGTGTCATGAGAGGGTTTGGTAATATTAGGATTTTTGCACCCAGTTGCCCACTAGAATGTAAGCAAATCATCGATTATGCGATAGCAGAGGAGGGCCCCGTTTACATTCGTATGGATGGTAAAGCATTACCTGAATTGCATGATGAAAACTATCAGTTTGTTGCTGGTGAACCGTCTTTGCTTCGCTCGGGAAAACAGGTGGTCATTTGTGCTTTGGGGTCTGTCGTTCACGAAGCCGTAGCTGCATCAGACGTACTAAAAGAACAAGGAATTGACGTTTCTGTGGTCAATGTGTCATCCATTCGTCCTCTTAATAAACAGACTTTAGCTAAGATGTTCGGCGAGACGAAGCACATTATTAGTGTGGAAGAGCATAATATTAACGGCGGACTGGGGAGCGTGGTTGCTGAAATTATGGCGGAACAGGGCATTGTTGCTAAGTTAGTACGCCTTGGTGTAGAAGATGGTGGTTATGCCGCCGCAGGAGACCGCCCTTATACTCGTAAAATGCTATCTATTGATAGTATGGGGATTGTTGCTGTGTGCCAACAGCTGTTGCAAAGCGAGATATTGAATGCGTAAGGTGATTTTAGCCATAGATGAAGGAACGACAAATGTTAAGTCGTTACTATTGGATCCGCTTGGAAAGGTCATTGGTAAAGGTTCTGTCCCTTTGTCTATTAGTCACCCCTCAGTTGGGTTGGTTGAGCAGGATCCTGTTGAAATCATCGAAAAGATGAAAGAGTCTATTGCATTGGCAGTAGGCTCGATTGCTGAAAGTGTTCAAATTGAGGCGATTGCAATCAGTAATCAGCGGGAATCTGTTCTACTTTGGGAAAGAAGCACTGGTAAACCTTTGACTCCGGTTATCAGCTGGCAATGCAGGCGCTCAGAGTCTCTTTGTGAGACCTTACGTCAAGATGATGTATTTAGTCGTTATGTACAACAATCGACAGGGTTAACCCTTGATCCGATGTTTCCCGCTACGAAAGTTTCCATGGCTCTGCAACAAATTCCTGACGGTCATATTCGAGCGGAAAAAGGAGATATTTGTATCGGCACTATTAATACTTGGATGGTTTGGAATTTGTCCAATAACGTATTTGTGACCGATGCTTCTAATGCTTCTCGAACACAGCTTTATAATATTGGTAAGCAAGTTTGGGATGACGCTATTTTAGAGCGATTGGGGATTCCTAATGTAGCGTTGCCTCCTGTTGTGGCTTCTTCTCATATCGTTGGTTTGACTCGTGAGTTTGGTGTGCTTCAACAAGGTATTCCTGTGGCATCTCAAATAGGTGATTCTCATGCTGCTTTATTTGGTCATGGTGGTTATAAAACGGGGGTTGTTAAAGCAACCTATGGGACTGGCAGTTCAGTTATGGCTGCGATGCTGAAACTACCGGATATTCGGAATGAGATCAGTACTACTATAGCGTGGGATGATTCGACATTATTTTATGCTCTAGAGGGTAATATTACTCATACTGGCTCAGCGATAGATTGGACTAGACGCATGCTAGGCGTTGAAAATATGGACGCTATGTGTCAATTGGCAGCCCAGGCGGATATCGATCATTCTGTATTTTTTGTACCAGCTTTGTCGGGACTTGGTGCACCTTACTGGGATTTAGATGCGACTGGTATTTTTTGTGGATTGAAAAGCGCAACAGAGCGAGCAGATCTTGCTCGAGCGGCTTTTGAGTCGGTACTCTTTCAGGTAGCTGATGTGTTTTATGTTATTACTGAAGAATTACCAGAAGTAATAGAGTGTCTTTGTGTCGATGGTGGTCCAACATTGAATGATTGGTTGATGCAGGCGCAAGCAGATTTACTTGGTGTTCCTATTCGTAGAGGAGGGGTTGCTGAAGTCTCTGCGATTGGTGCCGGTTATCTTGCTGGACTTGCAATTGGCTGGTGGAATAATAAGGAAGCGCTCTCAGCACTTGAAGGTGATGGAACGCTATTTACTCCCAGACAAGGTAGATATGATTACTGGCAAAACCGCTACCATGGATGGGCATTAGCTGTTAAGAAATGTCGCTTAGGTTAGTGTTTCAAAATTGCTTCAGCCGTTATCCTATCGGTGATTAGCACATCAATGTAGTTTCCAGATAAAGCGCCTTTTATGGCTTCTACTTTATCTAGGCCGCCCGCTAGGGCAACGACGAGTTCACATGATTCTAGTTGTTCTAGCGACATACCAATCACAGGATCATCTTCAAGCTTAATAACTGGTTTACCTTCTTTATCGTAGTAATGTAGGCAAATGTCGCCTACGGCACCTTTGCTAGCCAGTTCTTTTAATATCTTTGTATCGTAGTAGTTGCCAGAATTTCGTAGTAGGTTCGATGGCTCAAGCATGCCAATGCCGACAATGGCAAGGTTTACTTTATTAAACATTTCCACTACTTCTGATACTTCGTCTGTGCTGAGCAGTTTATTTTTATCTTCTAGAGAGTGCTCAATACTTTGTGCTGGAAGCATAAAGGCATCACAGGACAGAATATCCGCCATGTTTTGCGTTAGTATGGTTGCCTGAATATTTCCATTGTGACCGACACCACCTAACACTTGAATAACGCCTTTTGCTTTTGCTTTGGTTGAGTGTAAGTGGTCGACCATGGAGCGAATGGTATCACTCCAAGAAGAGATACCAATTAGATCACCGTCTCGTAATGAAGTATCTAAATAATGGGCGGCTGAAGAGCCTATTACACGTTTGATCTGTGTATCACTGGGGTTATCTTCAATGTCGACGACAATTACGTTAGAAACGTTGAAACGCTGTTGAATTTGGGATTCTAAAGCAATAAAAACAGAAGGCGGTTGAATAACACTGATTTTTACTATGCCTTCTTTGAGACATCGAGTAATTGCTCTAGATACTTGAGATTGTGATAGTCGTAGTGTTTTTGCAATGTCTGCTTGTTTTAAACCATCTTGGTAATAGAGTGTAGCTATTTTTAATAGTAGTCTTTTTTCATCAGCTTTTGACATTATCTCTTGGTCTCTCAATGGTCTTTTATTCTTGAGAACAATAATAAAGGTCGTACCATCAAAATACTATCTTTTCGCCTTGTTAGCGGCTGATAACAGCCACTATCACTACAGAAGCGAAATACTATTTTACGCCAATTGCCTTGTGCCACTGCTATCACTTTGGTGGTGCAGTAAGTTGTCGACGGTAGTTTCAGCAATATGGTTAAGCGCTTCAATAGTGAAGTAGCCTTGGTGGCCTGTCACGACGACGTTGGGGAACGTAAGCATGAGCTGGAAAACGCTGTCTTGAATGATGTGTGAAGACATGTCTTCAAAGAAGATTTTGTTTTCTTGCTCATAGACATCTAAGCCTAAATAACCAATTTTTCCGCTGTACAGGGCGTCGATGGCTTCTTGGGCGTGGACGAGTGCACCACGGCTGGTGTTGATGATCATCACGCCGTCTTTCATTTTTGCTAGGCTGTTTTTATTAATGAGATGGTGGGTGGATTCGTTTAACGGGCAGTGAAGGCTGATGATGTCACTTTGTTGATAGATTTCATCAAGCGTTAGGTATTGGCAGCCTTGGTTGATCAGATCTTGTGATGGGTAGAGGTCATAGCATAAAACTTTGCAACCGAAACCTTTCATGATACGACAAAAAGCCGCTCCAATTCGTCCTGTGCCAATACAGCCAATGGTTTTGCCTTCGAGGTTAAATCCCATTAACCCTTCTAACGCAAAGTTGCCTTCTTTAACACGATGATAAGCGCGATGAGTTTTACGGTTCAATGTCATGATAAGAGCGACGGCATGTTCAGCAACGGATGTTGGGCTGTAATCGGGGACATGAAATACCTTGATGCCTTCAGCTTTTGCGGCTTTAAGGTCAACGTTGTTAAATCCAGCGCAGCGCAGCGCAATGGTTTTGACTCCTTGTTGTTTTAATAGGTGAATGACTTCGGCATTAACATCATCGTTCACGAAACAAGAAACCGCATCAAAGCCTTTTACTAGACTAATGGTCTCCATACTTAGGCGACTTTCAAAGTAGCTCATGGATAATTCTGTATTATCAGCAAAGGTTGTCAGAGTTCTTTTATCATAGGGTTTGCAGGAAAAAACGGCGACTTTCATAAAACGGGGCCTGTCTTTTGGTTGGAAAAGTTAGGCTATTTATAGCCTAAAATGGTGTTTTATGCGCGTCTTATATTGAGGATATTGATTTAGAACAAGTGTCTTTGGCTAGTAGGAAACAAGGATGTCTTTATTCATAACATTTGAACTAAGGGTTAAGTGCATATTATTAATAGTAAAATTTTGTAATGTCTTTTCCATTCTTATCGCACATTCTTTAATTATCAGTTATTAGTTAGTCTAAGCTTACTACAGAGATTTTTATTTTATTATTTGAGGCATGAGGCGTTTATGCTGAATCCGTTTTTCGCTTGGAGGCACATGTGAATCGGCTTTCATCTAGTGCTATATACAACCGTTGGGTGATGCTTACTTTACTAACGGGAGTATTGGTTACTTGCATTGTTACTTACAAAGTACAGGACTTTAATGAAGTCAGGATTAACCAAGCGGCTTCTGAAGCGTCTCGTAAATTAAAGCAAGAGGTGGCTTCTAGAATTCAGCTTTATCAATATGGGCTTCGAGGTGCTCGCGGTGTTGTTCTTACGGCTGGTGAAAATGGCATAACGCGAGATATCTTTTTACAGTACAGTTTAACGCGTGATGTGGATGGTGAGTTTCCTGGGGCTCGTGGTTTTGGCTTTATCCGTCGCGTACTTCCTGCTGAAGAAGAGTCTTTTACGGCAATGGCACGCCAAGATGGTTGGCCTGGCTTCTCTATAAAAATGCTCAACCCAAACTTTAACGAACATTATGTTATTCAATATATTGAGCCTGTAGAACGAAATCGTCAGGCTGTGGGGCTGGATATTGCCTCGGAGCGCAATCGTCGTGAAGCGGCCGCCTCTTCTTTTTTTACCGGTGAGGTTCGTTTGACTGGCCCGATTACTCTGGTGCAGGCGACAGGTAAGCCCCAGCAATCTTTTTTAATTCTTATGCCTATTTATCGCGGAGGAAGCACCCCGTCAACGCTTGAAGAGAGAGTTGAAAAAGGGTTTGGATGGAGCTATGCGCCATTGATAATGGAAGAGGTTTTGTCTGGCTTAAACTATGACCCTGAAAAGTTATATTATGAGTTATATGATGTGACAGATTTAGATGATCCGGTACTTTTTTATACTGCAGGTACTCATGAAGGTAGTGCCTATGAGCAAATAGAAACATCTGTCGTGTATGGTCGAAACTGGCGAGCTTCTTTATCTGTTTCTCCTACCTTTATTCGTGATTTACACCTCCCTAATCCACTCATTTTTCTAGTATTTGGCTTACTAATTAGTTTTCTCGTAGCGGCTATAGTGGCGGCTATTCGAGTCAATATGGCACGTCGTCGGGAAGTCGTTGAATATCAAGCTAGAATTACTGCACTCGTAGAAAACTCGGCAGATGGCATTCTTAGTAAGAATCTAGATGGAATCATTCTTAGTTGGAACAAAGGCGCAGAAAGTATTTTTGGTTTTACACAGGACGATGCGATAGGACAGTCTATAACCACTTTACTTGTTCCGGAGGATCTACAGAAAGAAGCCATTGATATTTCTTTCGATGTCAAAAAACAAAAACAAGCACGTTCTATTGAGACACGTAGGAAAACGAAATTTGGTGGAGAAGTGCCAGTTGCTTTGACTTTGTCACCCATTTTGGATGTTGTAAATGATGTTATTGGTGTTTCTATCAGTGTGCGAGATATTTCTGAACGTAAAAAAGCAGAAGAGAAAATTAGAGAATTAAATGCAAATCTTGAGTTCCAAGTAAAAGAGAGAACGGCTGAATTACAGGAGCTTAATTTATTACTGAATGAGGTGTTAAGTGCATCATCAGAGGTGTCTATCATTGCAACCGACACTCAAGGCATTATTAAACTCTTTAATACGGGCGCAGAACGTATGTTGGGTCATAGCGCCGATGAAGTGGTTGGAAAGATCACCCCGGTAGGGTTTCACATAGAGTCTGAAATTGAGCAACAACGCGATGATATTCGAGAAGCAACTGGGACGCATGTTATAGGTGATTTGGATGTATTAATTTATAACGCGCTACGTGGTAATTACGACCCTCAAGAGTGGACTTATATTAATAAGCAAGGCAATACTCGCCCTGTTTCTTTAGTTATTACTCCAATGAAAGACAGTAAGGATGAGGTCGTTGGCTTTCTGGGTATTGCTATGGATATTTCTGAACAGAAGAGAAGCCAGCGTGAGCTAATTTATACTAGAGACCAACTATTACTAGCCGCTGAAGTGGCGAAATTGGGGATTTGGAGTTGGAATATTGAAGACAACACTCTTGAGTGGAGTGATTTAATGTTTGAGATCTATCATCTTCCTGTGAAAAACGATGTTGAATACATGGACTGGTTCAGCCGAGTACACCCTGATGATAGAACTATGGTTGAGAAGTCTCTAAAAGAGGCCGTTGATAGTAGTAGTGATTTTAATTTTACATTTAGAATTATTTTGCCTGATAACAGTATTCGTTACATTGTCGCCAGTGGCTCTCTTCATAAAGGTCCATCAGGCAAAATGACGAAGATGACGGGGATAAACCGAGATATTACCCAAGAGCATGAGCTGGAAAGTTGGCTTAGAAAGGCGAAAGACGAAGCTGACGCAGCTAGTGCGGCAAAATCAAATTTTCTTGCCAATATGAGTCATGAAATTCGTACGCCAATGAATGCAATCCTTGGTATGTTGCATTTGGTCAAACGGACGAATTTGAACCATCAACAAAATGATTACATTTCAAAGGCACAAATTTCGGCCAAATCTTTATTGAGTTTAATTAATGATATATTGGATTTTTCTAAAGTCGATGCCGGTAAGTTGGAGTTAGAAAAAGCACCTTTTGAAGTCGAAGAGTTGCTCTGCGAACTGTCTACTGTCTTGTCTGGTAGCTCCATAGAGAAAAATGTTGAGCTCATTTTTGATATTGATGAGAAGATTCCTGCTTACCTTGTTGGCGATAAATTGCGCCTGTTACAAATACTCATCAACTTAGTCAGCAACGCAGTGAAATTTACTTTAGAAGGTAGCGTGGTATTGAAGATTCATTCTCTTGCCATTGAATCTGGAATGTCGCGTTTAAGCGTTTCTGTGAATGATACCGGCATAGGTATAGCACAAGATCAAATAAACTCTATTTTTGATGTGTTTTCTCAAGCAGAATCTTCTACTGCCAGACGCTTTGGCGGATCAGGCTTAGGTCTGGTTATTTGCCGCCGATTTGTTGAGTTGATGGGAGGAGAGCTGCATGTTGACAGTGTCTTGGGGGAAGGGAGTCGCTTTTATTTTACGGTTGATTTGCCTATTGCAGATAGCTCGGTTGAAAAAACAGCGAATCCATTATCAAGAGAAGCACTGCGTATTCTCATTGTCGATAGCAACGCGGTAACACAAGCTATTTTGGCTCGTATGGCAGAAGCTCAAGGCTGGTATTGTGAAAAAGTCGAATCTCTTGAGCAAGCGGTAGAATCGATTCAACAGGCTGCTGAACAAGGTGTTTTTTATGATGTTATCTTGTTGGACACAAAAACAACGGACTTTATGGGGCAGCAAAGCATTGAAGAGATTCGTAACCAGGTCGGTTCGTATAAATCAGAGCCGAAAATAATCATGCTGTCTAACATGCTAAATAATCAATTCGGTGATGGTGATGAGCTTGAATCAATCTCTGGTTACTTATTGAAGCCGATAACATTGAGAAAACTCTCTGAGTCTGTTTATCGATCTTTTTTAGGCGCTGAGGGTGCTTTGGGTAATTCTCAATCTAGTCATAAGAATGAGAGAGGAAGTTTAACTGGCGTAAAACTTCTCTTGGTTGAAGATAATGTTTTTAACCGACAGGTCGCAACAGAGCTACTTATTGCCGAAGGGGCTGAGGTTTTTGTTGCTGAAGATGGGGTAGAAGGTGTTGCAACAATATTAAATCATGATGAAGGAGGTTTTGATCTGGTTTTAATGGATATGCAGATGCCGGGAATGGATGGCCTAGAAGCGACTAAAGAGATTCGTAAGGAGTCGAGATTTGACTCACTTCCTATTATTGCGATGACGGCTAATGTATCTGAGGTGGACCGTCAGGCCTGTTTAGACGCTGGTATGAATGATCATATTGGTAAACCTTTAGATATAGATCAGATGATAGTTTGTATCCTCAAGTATACCCAGAAACATGACTTAGTTATGGAAAGTGAAAAAGAGAAAAACTTTTTACCGGAAGAAGCTAAAACCGAATCTACAGAGCCAGAGGAATACGAAGAGATTGAGTCTATTTTGGGACGATTCGGTGGTAGTGTTGAGTTGTATAAAAGTGTTGTTGAAGGGTTTACGCATGAAGCGAATGAATTGTTAAGTGACATCAAGTCGGGTATTGAAGAGAAAAACGAGGTCAAAACACGGGAGAGCCTTCATACTCTAAAAGGTGCGTCATTGACCATGGGCTTATTAAAACTTTCTAATCGGTTGTTTGCTTATGAAAAGGTATTGAAGACATCTGAGGATAGTTCTGAGATCGACGCCTGTTTATCCTCTATTAATACCGCTCAATTGCATCTTGAACTAGAGGAAGAGTTGGCTACTATTTTTGCTAAAATTCAATCCCATGAATGACGTGTCAAAGCATGAGGTTCTAGTCTCTTAATGAAGTTAAAGGATTTTGGGGGAGGGGAAGTAAGGATGCAAAAGCGGTCGATCACATGAACGGCCGCTCTTGTACTGATTATTTAGATAAGGTATCGAGTGTTTTCAGTAGCCAGTTTAATTCATTTTCGCCTTCTAAACGTGCCGCCATTGTTTGTTCGTGTTCCATGACTCTATCAGTGATGGTGATGAAAAACTGCTCGCCTTTTTTGGTCATAAATAAAGCATAAGAACGGCGATCATTTTTAGCTGGTCTACGTTCAATAATGTCCATTTGCTCTAATTTATCAACCGCAGAAACCATCGCTGATCTATCATTACCAAGAGCCTGAGCGACAGCGGTTTGTGTGAGCCCAGGGTTTCTTTCAACAATAGCAATGATGGCAAATAAGCCTGGACTAATGCCAAGGTCAGAACAGACTTCAGAAAATTTACTGAAAAAGTTCATTTGGGCGCGACGTAGTCGATAACCAACTAGGCTATTTAATATACCAAAGTCTATTGGTTGGTCTGTTTTTTTTGTATCGTCTGCCATGTCAGTCTCTTTTTATTCAGGTAAATCCGCATTGTAATATAAAAATACGCATTTGGTGTAATACTAAACTGTTGAGGATGCTCTCAAACCAACAATAGCTGGAGATATCTCCAGCTATTGTTGATTGGTACTAGCCTATTAAGTGCACTAGCCCAAGAGTAATACTCGGGAAGAGAATCAGAAGTGCGACCCTGACAAAGTCAGAAATCAGGAATGGAATGACGCCTTTAAAACACTCTTTGAGTCTTAGGCTGTCATCAAATGATTTAATGATGAAAACGTTCATTCCTACCGGCGGGGTTATTAGTCCAACCTCTACTACAATCAGTGCAAGAATGCCAAACCAGATACCTAAATCTGTCGGTGGAATGCCAAAATCCATTGCCATTACCATAGGGAAATAGATCGGTATGGTTAGCAGAATCATGGCTAAGCTATCTAAAAAACAGCCCATGACTAAGTAGGTTAAAAGCATCAAAACTAAAATAGTATAAGCAGACAAACCAGAGCTTTGAATTAGTTCAACGCCCAAATCTGGTAATCTAGAAAGTGCAATAAAGACACTAAATAGGTCAGCACCCAAGACGATAAAGAAGATCATCGCAGAAGATACCGCCGTCTTCATCAAGCAGATTAACAAGCCATCAAAGCGCATCTTACCATGAGTAAAAGCCAATAAAGCGGTTAAAATAACGCCAACTGATGCGGCTTCTGTAGGGGTGAAAACGCCTAAATAAATACCACCCAGCACGATTAGGAAAATTCCAGTAATGTGCCAAACATCCTTAGTAGATTTTATTTTTTGGGCAAAGGTTGTTTTTTCACCTCGTGGGCCTGCTTCAGGGTATAAGCGAACATAAATAGCAATCGCTAGAATGTAGCCGCCAGCCGCTAGGAATCCGGGTACAAATGCAGCGATAAACATTTTAGAAATGTTTTGCTCTGTGAGTACAGCGAAAATGATTAGCACCATTGAAGGTGGAATCAAAATACCTAGTGTTCCCCCAGCTGCTAACGCTCCAGCAGCAAGACTGCCTGAGTATTTGAGGCGTTTCATTTCGGGTAACGCTACTTTCCCCATGGTGGAGGCGGTTGCTAGAGAAGATCCGCAAATAGCGCCAAATGCTGCACAACCTGCGATGGCGGCCATAGCGATACCACCGCGCTGGCGGCCTATCCAAGTATTACAGGTTTTAAAGAGCTCTGCGGTAATTCCTGAGCGTGTTGCCAGTTCTCCCATTAGTAAGAAGAGTGGTACTACAGATAGATCATAACTGGAAAACTTTGAAACAGGAGCGGTTCCAAGGTATTCCAAAAGCGCGGGGAAGCCCCCAATCATGGCATAACCAAAAGCACCACACACCAGCATGGATAATGCGATTGGAATGCGAATACTCATTAACACTAGCAGTACAGCCATCATTAAAAAGGCCAGTTCAATATTACTCATGATCACCTCCACAAAATGTTGCGGACAAGCGATACAGGCCGCACAGACCACAAAGCGTCATCGCGATGACACCAACAATAAAAGTCCACCAAGTGGGGAGTTCAAGTAACATACTTTGCTCTAAATATTCTTTGGCTTCAAAACCGCTGAGTGTCATGCGGTAGGCAAAAACAAAAGAAATAAAGGTAAATACAAGGTCACTGATGACCTCTAAGGTTCGTAAGGTTTTCGGTTTGCAGTTTGCAGTGAATAGGTCGACAATCACATGGCCTTTGCGAATATAGCAAGTTGGTAAAAACAGAAATATCGCCATAGCAAGCCCCATCTCTGTAATCTCGTAATCGCCTTCAATTGACTGTCCTATTGTGGTTCGACCAATGATGCTTGCGACGGTGACCGCCGCAACCACTAACATGATAAACCCACCTGTCAGTGCAAATATGTCCGAGATGCGCCCTAGGAAAGAGCGCTGTAAGTCGGTAGTAAAACGTATCATGTTAAATCATCCTACGTACGGTGTGTCTTAAAAGTCTTCGTACTTTTTGATTAGTTCTTTGGCTTCGTCTAGTAGACGTTGTCCATCATAACCATCATCATTCATTTCTTTGAGCCATTGCTCAGTAACAGGGGCAAGTTTTGTTTTCCAGCGATCGTATTCAGCACCTTCGATTGTACTAAAAGTATTGCCGCGTTTTACCGCATCACCACGAGCACCCACTTCATAAGCATCGAATGCATCACCGATAAAGCCTGCTAAGTGAACACCAGAGTTGCGATCGATTACGGCTTTAAGGTCTGCAGGAAGTTTTGCGTAAGAATCGTTATTCATAGCAAAAATGAAGAATTGAGTATAAAGACCTCGATCGCCTTTGAACTCAGTATGGTGTGGCGCTAATTCATCAATTTTTAATGGTTTAACCACTTCAAACGGTAGTGCAGCCACATCGATAACGCCTTTTGATAGCGCACTTGGCATACTAGGAACCGGCATGAAAACGGTATTTGCACCTAAAATACCAAAAGCATCAGCCATCATTTTATTTGGCGCGCGTACTTTTAAGTCCTCAAGGTCTTCTAGCGATTTGATGTCTTTATCACGTGAATGTAATGAACCAGGGAAGTGTGTGTGCATAGCAAGTAAATGAACATCTTTTAGTTCATCTTGCATTTCTTTTTCGGCATATTCTTGTAATGCCATACTCGTGATACGAGCATTAAGTGGCATAAAAGGTAATTCAAATACTGTGGCTTTAGGGAAACGTCCTGGCGTATATCCGCCTACCGTCCAAGTAATATCAACAACCCCTTTACGTGTTTGGTCGAATAGCTGTGGTGGTTTACCACCCAACTGCATTGCTGGGTAGATATCAATATGGATACGCCCATTAGACTCTTCTTCTACTTTATCTGCCCAAGGCTGTAAAAAGTTAGTGTGTGCGTTAGACACTGGCGGAAGCATATGATGGAGCTTAAATGTGTATTCGGGAGCGGCTGTTGCACCAATAGACATGACCGAGCAAGCTAAGAGCATTACGCGGCGTAAGTTAAATTTACTCATGATTGATCACCTTATTTGTTTTTGTTATTGAATATCTGGTTTTATTTTGATTCGTTGCTAAGTTTGCTTTTACGGGCTTATTTTTAGGGTTGTAAGTGTTTCGTCCTGTTTGTGTAAGAAGTATGGAGTGTTTGCTTCAAATGCCAAAATAGAATTTCTGCGTTAACCATTCAAAAAAAGCAAGACGCTTTAGTATTGATAAAGTTATATTGCTATAAAATACAAAAGTCTAGCTATTCAAATAAGGCAAAACTTCCTAAGAATTAGAAGTGAGTTTTAAGAACTCACTTCTAACCTGAGAGTTAAATAATTTCCTTAACTCTATTGTTTGTCTTGATACTTTTTGATCAATAACTTGGTTTTATCAAGCAATCTTTGGCCGTCATAGCCATCATCATTCATGTCTTCAACCCACTCTTCTGCGATTGGTGACATGGCTTTCTCCCAGCGTTGATGTTCTGCTCCCTCGATATAATCAAACGTATTGCCACGGTCTACAGCAAATTTGCGAGCAAACACTTCATAGGTATCAAAAAGCTCGCCAATGTGTCCAGCGAGTGTGATTCCCGAATTATTATCGATCACTTTTTGTAAGTCGGCAGGCATGCTGTCATAGACTTTCTTGTTCATGGAAAAAATAAAGGTATTGGTATATAAGCCTGTGCCTTTGAATTCCGTGTGATGGCTAACCAGTTCGTGAATTTTCATGGGTAGAACCACCTCATAGGGTAATACGGCAACGTCTATAACCCCTTTGGAGAGAGAACTTGGCATTTCAGTAACGGGCAAAAATACTGTGTTTGCACCGACAAGATCAAAAGCTTGCGACATGGCTTTATTTGGCGCGCGTACTTTTAATCCTTTTATGTCTTCCAATTTTTGAATTCTTTTGTCACGAGAATGAAGGGAGCCAGGAGTGTGAGTATGAACGGCAAGTAGGTGAACATCTTTTAGCTCATCTTGCATCTCTGTCTCAGCGTATTCTTGCAATGCCATACTGGTTGCTTTGGCTGTGCCAGGGACAAATGGTAATTCAAAAGAGGTCATTTTAGGGAAACGGCCGGGAGTATAACCAGCAACTGTCCATGACATATCGACAATACCTTTGCGCACTTGGTCGAAAAGCTGAGCTGGCTTCCCTCCTAATTGCATGGCTGGGTAAATATCGATATGGATACGACCATTGGATTCTTCTTCCACCTTTTTAGCCCAAGGCTCTAAAAAATTACTATGGGCATTGGAGGCAGGTGGAAGCATATGATGAAGCTTTAGAGTGTATTCAGGATCAGCCGCTAAAGCACTGATAGATACCATGGAACCTAGCATTAAAGCCAAGCCTTGCAATTTTAAATTATTCATTTAATCACCTTGGTGTTTTTATTTTTAATGATGTTTTTTGCTGTATTGCTCTAGTTTTCCATGTTCCTTATAAACGAAGGTGTAAAAAAGGCCTTTTGGGCAATTTCTTACGTCTTACCTACATTTTTCAACGCCTTTTTATCATTCATCATGTAGAACAATTAAGTTGTGACACAAATTGTTGTGCTTTTCAATAATTGAATTAATAGATTTTTTGATTAGGGTATTCAAAAAAAGCAACGTTATTAAAAAATGTTTGTGAAAAAAATAGTTGTGGTGTACAACATAATAAAACCCCAGCCAATTAAACAACTATAAAAGAGATGTGAGGGTAAAAAATGAGTAAGGTTATTTCCCTAGCGCAGGCCGCTAATTTGATCCCTGATGGTGCCAATGTTGCTTGGTCCACAGTCGGTATGTCTTATTTTGCCGAGGCGGTCGCAAAATCTGTTGAGCAACGTTTTACGGAAACGGGGCACCCACAACAATTAACGCTTATCCATGATTGCGGCTGTGGCGATGGTAAAGACGCAGGTATGTCGCACATGGCGCATCCGAATTTAGTTAAGCGTTTAATTTCAGGTCATACTGGTCAAGCACCGAAAATGGCGCAAATGATCACAGACAATGCCATTGAAGCCTACCTTTTACCTCAAGGCGTACTGACTACCATGTGGCGTCAGATTGCTGGTAACAAACCGGGTGTTATTACCAAAGTCGGCATGGGAACTTACGTAGATCCTTTAATTAGTGGCGGCAAAGTCACCTCATTAACCACAGAAGATTTAGTCAAACGCATCGAAATTGAAGAGGAAGAATGGCTACTTTATAAAACGTTTCCCCTAGATGTTGTAGTAATTCGTGCCACGACAGCCGATGAAGACGGTAACTTATCCGTAGAAGAAGAAGCGATGTTGGCGGAAATATTGCCTATGGCGCAAGCGGCTAAAAACAGTGGCGGAATTGTCATTGCGCAGGTGAAATATATTGCTGAGCGTCACTCCATTCACCCTAAAGAAGTCAAAGTGCCGGGTGTATTAGTGGATTACGTTACGGTTGCTCCAGCCGAAGACCACAAACAAACCATTACAACAACCTATAACCCAGGATTAGCGGGTAACTCTCGTGTGCCATTAAATGCGCTACCCCCTATGCCGTTTAGTGACCGCAAGGTGATTGCTCGTCGTGCCGCTATGGAGTTAAAAGCCAATGTCATGGTCAACCTTGGTATTGGTATGCCAGATGGTGTGGCCGCAATTGCCGCAGAAGAAAAGGTTTCTCATTTATTTACCCTAACGACAGAGCTAGGTACCTATGGTGGTATTCCTGCTTCTGGTGGAGATTTTGGTGCAGCTTGGAATGCGGATGCCATTATTGAACACGAAGCTCAGTTCGATTTTTATGATGGCGGTGGTTTAGATATCGCTTTCTTGGGACTGGCGCAAGCGGATAAAGAAGGCAACTTAAACGTCAGTAAGTTTGGCCCGAAAGTGGTTGGGCCAGGTGGTTTTATCAACATTTCCCAGAGCGCTAAAAAAGTCGTGTTCTGCGGTACCTTGGTCAATGGCGCTAAGCTTGGCTTTGAGAATGGCAAGATGAAAGTACTGGAAGAAGGCAAGGTGCAGAAGTTTGTCGAAGCCGTTGATCACATTACATTTAGTGGTGTGGTTGCCCGTCAAAACCATCAACCCGTGGTGTTTGTGACCGAGCGTTGTGTATTAGAGCTACGTCAGGAAGGTATGGTACTCACGGAAATTGCCCCTGGATTGGATTTGGAAAAAGACGTGCTTAGCATGATGGCTTTCCGCCCAATTATTGCGGATGACCTTAAAGACATGCCTGCTGCCATTTTTGCTGAGCAGTGGGGTGGTTTGGGCGACATCATGGCAACGTCAAATCCATAGTCAAAATAACAACAAGAATAAAGAGTAAATATTATGTCTATCAAGAATGTAGAAATTCCTTACGGTGCTTACTGGAGTACACCGTTTACCAAATGGCAAGGTTCATTGCAGCATTTGCATTCAATGAAGTTTGCCGCTCATGTGGCTAAAGCCGAGTTGGCAAAGCGTAATATCGATCCCAAGGTGTTTGATTCTGGTGTGCTGGGGATGACGGTAAACCAATATCAATCTTTCAACGGTGCACCATGGCCTTTGTATGAGATTGGTGCGGTGAATACAGCGGGGCATGCAGTGAACCAAGTGTGTGCTACCAGTGCTCGTGGTCTGTTTGCAGCAGCATCAGAAATTGTCTGCGGTATGGCCAATGTTTCTCTTTTGATGACGGCTGATCGTTGCTCGAATGGTCCGCATATGTATTACCCAAATGCCAAAGGACCAGCGGGTGCGTCGGAAGATCAGGTTACCTACAACATGATGAACGATTGTGTAGGTGGCCATTCCATGATGCAAACTGGCGAAAATGTCGCCAAGCGTTTTGATATTACGCGAGAAGAATTAGACGAAGTTACTTACCGTCGTTACGAGCAATATCAAGATGCATTAAAAGACGATCAAGCTTTTCAAAAACGCTACATGACATTGCCTTTGTCGGTGCCAACGGCCAACTTCAAAAAAGAAGAAACCGTGGTCACAGGGGATGAAGGCGTGTTTCCAACGACGTTAGAAGGTTTGCAAAAACTGAAACCGATTCAGGAAGGTGGCGTGATTACGTTCGGTAATCAAACTCACCCCGCTGATGGTAACGCTTCTGCGATTCTTTGCCGATCTGAGGATGTGGCTTCTCTTACCACACGTCCAGAAATAAAAATTGAAGTGTTAGGTTTTGGGCAAGCCCGAGACGATTTGGCCTTTATGCCAGCCGCGCCAATTGAAGCGGCAAAACGCGCTCTTGCGGTAGCTGAAGTTGATATCCAACAAGTGAAAGCAATCAAAACCCATAACCCATTTGCGGTGAATGATGTGGCCTTTGCTAAAGCGATGGGAATCGATGTGATGACCATGAACAACTACGGTTGTTCCTTGATTTGGGGGCATCCTCAAGGTCCAACAGGAATGCGCGCCATTATTGAGCTGATTGAAGAGTTAACACTGATTGGTGGTGGCTATGGTTTGTTTACAGGGTGTGCCGCTGGGGATACCGGTATGGCGGTGGTGATCAAGGTTTCAGATCGCTAAACAGGCACGACTACTGTACTCGATTATACGGTCGCTCATTTGCACATCATATGGTGCAAAGGCTCAATAAAATTTTAAAGGTAACCCAATATGACGTATCAATTTATTAATTACTCTGTAGAAAATGGCGTGGCGCATTTGCAGCTGAATCGCCCAGAGAAGAAAAATGCCATCAATGACAATTTGTGCCTTGAGATTGAACATGTTTTTTTGAATTTGACCAATGATGTCAATGTGATTGTGCTGTCTGGTAACGGCCCTGAGTTTTGTTCTGGCTTGGATTTGCAAGAGCATAAAGCTCGTGAACCCTTCGAAGTCGTAAAGCATTCACAAATGTGGCATCGCGTGTTTGGTCATATTCGTGAATCGGGCATTCCTGTGGTTGCCGCTATGCATGGCGCGGTCATTGGCGGTGGTTTGGAGTTGGGGATTTGTGCGCATGTACGAGTCACGGAAGAAAATACTTTTTATCGTTTGCCTGAAGGCAAACACGGCATCTTTGTAGGTGGCGGCGCATCTGTCAACGTGGCGAATGTGATTGGTGCCAGTCGTATGACCGAAATGATGTTAACCGGCCGTGATGTCAGAGCAGAAGAAGGCCTGCGTATTGGTTTGGCTCATTATGTTGTTGGCAATGGCGAAGCTTTGGCAAAAGCCTTTGAAATTGCACAAGGCATTGCCAAGAACTCTAAATATTCAAATTGGGCCATGACCACTGGTTTGAGCCGTATTAGTAATATGTCATCGCAAGAGGGTTTGTACGCTGAGTCACTGATTTGTGGTATTACGCAAACCAGCGAAGAAGTAAAAGCGCGTATTGATGCTTTTTTGAATCGTAAAAAATCCTAAGCATTTTCTTTTATAAATGCTGCGCAGTTGCTCTAGAAACCTTCGCTCGCTACACAGTGCAAAGGTCTCTCTAAAAATAACAAAGCAAATTAAAGGTGAGTTATGCAAATTCAAGACAAACATTTTGTAGTTACAGGTTCGGCTTCTGGTATTGGTGAAGCGGTGGCTCGTCGTCTTCATGGCTTGGGAGCGAAAGTCACCTTAGCCGATGTGAATGAAGAGGGTTTGAAGCGTGTTAAAGCGGACCTTGGTGAGCGAGTACAAGGTGGCGTGACCGATATTGTTAACGAAGAGTCGGTGCAAAGTGCGATTGATAAAGCGGTAGAAGCTTTTGGGCCGATTAGCGGATTAGTAAATTGTGCAGGGATTCCGGGGGCAGAGCGTATTGTCGGTCGTGAAGGTCCGCATCGTTTAGCGTCTTTCCAACGTGCTGTATCGGTTAACTTAATCGGCACTTTTAATATGATTCGTCTGGTGGCAGACAAAATGCAGCACAATGAGCCGGAAGCCAATTTAGAGCGTGGTGTGATCATTAATACGGCTTCAGTTGCCGCATTTGACGGTCAAATTGGTCAGGCTGGCTATGCGGCTTCTAAAGGCGGTGTGTGTGCTATGACCTTGCCAATTGCCCGTGAATTAGCGCGTTTTGGTATTCGAGTAATGACTATTGCTCCGGGCCTATTTAAAACCCCTATGATGGATGTTTTGCCAGAAGAAGTGCAAAAGTCGCTAGGAGAGTCCGTGCCTTTTCCGCCACGCCTTGGTGAGCCGGATGAATACGCTTCTTTGGCGCAGCATATTATTGAGAATGGCATGTTGAATGGCGAAGTGATTCGTCTTGACGGTGCGATTCGTATGGCAGCGAAGTAATTCGGAGTTAATGATGAACTATCAAGCTCCTTACAAAGACATGCAGTTGCTGGTGGCGCAAGCTTACCAGCAACAAGGTCTAGACGCTGATGAGTCTTTAGCTGGTTTTGACCCTGAGCTCGCCAATGCGGTGATGGAAGAGGCGGCTAAGTTTGCTTCCGGTGTTCTCGCGCCATTGAATACCGTTGGCGATGTTCAAGGTTGTCGCTTTGATAATGGCCAAGTAATTACGCCAGAGGGTTGGCAGGCAGCCTATCAGCAATTTGCTGAATCCGGTTGGATTGGTTTGGCCTTGCCGGAAGCATTTGGTGGACAGGATCTGCCAAAGTATATCGCGCAACCGGTTAATGAAATGTGGTTGTCAGCAAACTTGGCCTTTGTGATGTTTCAAGCTTTGGCGCAAGGTGGTTCAGAAATTTTGTTGAACTTTGCCAATGAATCGATTCAAAACCGCTATTTGCCAAAGATTGTCAGTGGTGAATGGACCGTGGCAATGGCGTTGACTGAACCCAATGCGGGTTCAGATCTTGGTGCATTAAATACTAAAGCGATGCCACAAGCGGACGGCACTTATAAAATTAAAGGTCAGAAGATTTTCATTACCTATGGTGAGCATGATCTTACCGACAATATCGCTCATTTAGTGTTGGCAAGAACACCTGATGCACCGGCTGGAAGTCGTGGCATTTCGTTGTTTATTGTGCCTAAGTTTCGGGTTGCCGAGGATGGTACATCTGGAGAGTTTAATGATGTTCGTTGTACAGGTATTGAGCACAAAATGGGACTTCATGGCAGTCCGACCTGCTCCATAAGTTATGGCGATCAAGATGCTTGCATTGGGGAGTTAGTCGGCGAACTGAATCAAGGCTTAATGGCGATGTTCGTGCTAATGAACGAAGCGCGTTTGAGTTGCGGTTTACAAGGTGTCGCGCTTGTTGAATTAGGTTATCAACAAGCATTGTCCTATGCCCAAGAGCGAACTCAGGGCACAAATGCCCAAGGCGAAAAAGTGGCCATTGTTGAACACGCGGATGTGAAGCGTATGTTGTTAGAAATGCGCTCCGAAAGTTTTGCTTTGCGTGCTTTGGGTTATCAGATTGCTGCTCAAATTGATGCGACAGAAGCGGAAAATGGAGAGGCGCAAGACAACCAAGCGAAAAAAGACAGAATTGCTTTGCTGACGCCAATCTTTAAAGCGTTTGCAACAGAGCGAGCCAATGTGATGGCGGGTCAAGTGGTTCAAGTGTTTGGCGGGATGGGCTTCGTTGAAGAAACCGGCGTGGCGCAAATTATGCGAGATGCCAGAGTCACTACTATTTATGAAGGCACAACTGGCATTCAAGCCCGCGACTTGCTGTTTAGAAAAGTATTGGGTGACAAAGGACACGTGCTCACTGAGTTATTGGCTGAGATCTCTCAGTTGTTAGGTAAGTTTGACGCGGATGAAGCTCTTTCAGCCATGGCAAAGGACACCCAGCAAGTGATTACAAAAGTGATGTCTTTGTTGGGCTCTCAGATGCTTAATGGTGAACGAGATGTCACGTCTTTACAGGCTGTATCAGTGCCATTTTTAGAAGCAATGGGTGTTTTGTGTTGCTCATGGCAGCTATTAAATGTGTTGGCTTATCAGCAAGCAGACGGGAACTTAGATGAAGCTTATATGCAGAATATTCGCGCATTGGCAGCATTTTATGGTGCTTACCGTTTGCCTTCTGCATTGGCGGCTCTAAAAGTCGTTGAAAACGCTGGCGCGGGTGTCAGCGAGTATGAATTTTGAAATAGACCAAATGGTCTGAAGTCGAGAAAACAATAACAATTCGGCAGTGGTTTACAAACCACTCCCTAAACTCTAACCGCATAAAAATAACCAAAGTGGTTGTGGGAGCAAAAAAATGAATGGTGAATTTCATCCTATTAAGGTCGTTGCCCATCCAATAAACGTTGAAAAACGAGCCGATGGTGTGCAAATCATTAATAGTCAAAAGGCGTTAGATGATTATGCACGCTGCTGGACGGATCAGCTTGAATATTGGGCGGCAAAAACGCCTGATCAGATGTTTGTTGCAGAACGTGATGAACAAGGTGAATGGCAGAAAGTTACTTATGCAGAAGCCGTAACGCGAGTACGCAAGATTGCCTCTTGGTTATTGACTCAGCCAGTGTCGGTTGAGCGTCCTATTGTCTTTTTGTGTGGCAACAGTTTAGAGCATTTGATGCTCGCTTTAGCAGGAATGTATGTAGGGATTGCTCATGCTCCTGTTTCGCCTGCGTATTCTTTGATTGCTACTGACTACAGTAAATTGCAGCATATCTTTGATATTTTGACACCTGGGCTGATTGTGGTAGATGAGCTTGCCCCTTATGAGAATGCGATCCAATCGGTTTGTAAAGATTTAGATACCCCTGTTGCGGTGATAAAAGGCGATATTACACCGCAAAAAATCAAAAATCCGACACTGTCATTTCAATCGTTTTGGGATTTCCCTGAATCAGATGCCGTGAATGAAAAGAACGCACAAGTAAATGGCGATACCATTGCCAAAGTGCTTTTCACTTCTGGTACAACCGGTATGCCAAAAGGCGTTATTAATACTCAACGCATGATTTGTGCTAACCAAGTGATGATTCATCAGGTGATGCAATTCTTTAAAGATCAGCCGCCTATCATGGTGGATTGGCTTCCTTGGAACCATACATTTGGTGGTAACCACAACATCGGTATCGCCTTGTACAACGGAGGGAGTTTGTATCTAGATGATGGTAAGCCAACCGAAAAACTTTTTGCTAAGACGTTGCAGAATTTGGCAGAGGTCTCTCCAACTGTCTATTTCAATGTGCCAAAAGGTTTTGAACTTTTAGTAAAAAGTCTAAAAGCAGACAATGAGTTGGCCGAAAAATTCTTTGCTCGTTTGCAGTTTACCTTTTTTGCCGCGGCGGGATTGGCGCAGCATATTTGGGACGATTTGGATGCCTTAGCCATTAAGTATACGGGTAAGAAGATTCCTATGGTGACGGGTCTTGGTTGCACCGAAACGGCTCCATCCGCGACCTTTGCTTCCGTTGAAGAATCAACTTCGGGAGTAATTGGCGTACCTGCCCCTGGTGTGTCTATTAAATTAGTACCAAACGAAGGCAAGCTTGAAGCCCGAGTAAAAGCCGAAACCGTTATGCCTGGTTACTGGCGCCAGCCGGAGTTGACCGCTAAGGCCTTTGATGAAGAAGGTTATTATTGCTTAGGTGACGCCTTCGCCTACCTAGACGAAAACGAGCCCCAACGTGGTTTCCGTTTTGATGGCCGAGTATCAGAAGATTTTAAATTAGACAGTGGGACTTGGGTGAGTGCGGGTACACTGCGAGCGAAGTTTATTAGTGCGTTTGCGCCATTTGTGCAGGATGTTGTTCTATGTGGCACAAACCGTGGTTATATCACAGCGTTGATTTTCCCTGATTGGGCACATTGCCAGGCCATTCTTCCTCATGATCTAGTTGAAACAAACGAAGAGATTATTGCTCATTCGGCAGTTCGCGAAGCATTTAAACAAAAGTTGGTTGAGTTCTCAAAAAATAGTACCGGAAGTTCAACGGTCGTTCAGCGTATTTTATTACAGGCGACACCACCCAGTATTGATGCCCATGAGGTGACAGATAAGGGGTCGTTGAACCAACGTGCGGTGCAAGCTCATCGTGAAGACCAAATAGAGCTTCTGTATCAAGAGCCACTATCGGATCTTGTTATTAGTCTTTAAAAGGGGCGCTTTATGTTTACAAATGAGCGTCAATTGCAAATTGAGTGGGGTGACTGCGACCCCGCCGATATTGTGTTCTATCCACGGTATTTTGCCTTTTTTGATGCTTCGACGGGTAGCTTGTTTGAAGCGATGGGGTTCAGTTTGCGGTATATACGAGATGGGCTAGGTGATGTGGGTTTTCCAATGGTGGATACTCGATCTCGATTTTTTAAACCGTCAAAATATGGCGATCAGGTAGTGATTAAAAGTGAAATTACTGAGGTTGGTCGTGCCAGCTTTGGGATTCGTCACCAACTTTTTAATGGTGATGATTTAGCGGTTGAATGTACCGAAAAGCGGGTTTGGGCTTGTCATAATGCCGAAGGGGTTCTTAAAGCTAAACCCATCCCGGATGACATTCGAGCCAAAATGCTGAGTCATGGATAAGAAGAAGGTTATCGACAGAATGAAAATTTTAGTGGGAGTGAAACGAGTCATTGATTACAACGTCAAGGTTCGTGTCAAAGCAGATCAAAGTAATGTGGATTTAACCAATGTAAAAATGGCGATGAATCCATTTTGTGAAATTGCGGTCGAAGAAGCCGTTCGTTTAAAAGAAGCGGGAGTCGCTTCTGAAGTTGTCGTCATGAGTGTGGGGGCTACGCAAAGCCAAGAACAGCTTCGTAATGCGATGGCGTTAGGGGCGGACCGTGCCATATTGGTTGAAGCAGAAGGGGAAATAGAGCCGTTAAATGTGGCTAAAGCCTTTGCCGCTGTGGTTGAAAAAGAGCAACCAGGTTTGGTCATTCTTGGTAAGCAGTCGATAGATTCAGATAATAATCAAATGGGGCAAATGCTAGCGGCTTTGACTAAACGTCCTCAGGGCACTTTTGCTTCTAAGCTTGTTATTGAAGACGACAAAGCATTAGTTACTCGTGAAATTGATGGCGGTCTACGTACCATTGCGCTGTCACTTCCTGCAATAGTGACGACAGATTTACGCCTTAATGAGCCGCGTTATGCCAAGCTGCCCGACATCATGAAAGCCAAGCGCAAGCCACTGGAGACTTTGTCGTTAGCGGATTTAGGTGTGACGCTAAAATCCCATTGTCGCCTAGATAAAGTGGAGTCACCAGCCACTCGTAGCGCTGGCATTAAGGTATCATCAGTGGATGAGTTGATCAGTAAACTAAAAGATGAAGCGAAGGTGATCTAATGACAACTTTAGTGATTGCAGAACATAATTCAAAAAAACTTTCGCCTTCAACTTTCTCGACATTGATGGCCGCTCAAGCTATTGGTAGTGACATTCACATGCTGGTGGCGGGAAAAAATATCGCTGCGGTCGCTGAAGCAGCGGCTCATTTGTCTGGCATTACTAAAGTACTGTGTGCCGATGCGGATGTTTATGAATACGCCTTGGCCGAGCCGATGGGCGATTTGCTTGTACATTTATCGACCGCTTATTCCCACATTGTTGCGCCATCTAATTCTGAGTCAAAAGATTATATGCCAAGAGTGGCAGCATTATTGGATGTGGGGCAGGTGTCTGATGTTTGTGCTGTATTAAGTGCCGATCAGTTTAAGCGTCCTATCTATGCGGGTAATGCCATTGCCACGGTGACTGTGCTGGATGAGAAAAAAGTTATGACAGTGCGAGCATCTTCTTTTGATAAAAGCACCCAACAGAATGATCAAGCTTGTGCTGTGGAAATGGTTGATTTTATTGCTCAGAATGCTGTGTCTAGTTGGCAGTCAGATGATATTACTGAATCAGCGAGACCCGATCTAGCGAGCGCTAGTCGTATTGTGTCTGGTGGTCGCGGTGTAGGAAGTGGAGAAAACTTTGCCTTAGTAGAAGCCTTGGCGGATAAAATAGGTGCAGCAGTAGGGGCATCTCGTGCGGCGGTGGATGCGGGTTTTGTCTCTAATGATTTGCAAGTTGGTCAGACAGGTAAAATCGTCGCTCCGGATTTGTATATGGCGTTTGGTATTTCTGGGGCAATTCAGCATTTGGCCGGCATGAAAGATTCTAAGGTAATTGTGGCGGTGAATAAGGATGAAGATGCGCCTATTTTTCAAGTGGCAGACTATGGTTTGGTAGGCGATCTTTTTGATGTACTGCCTGAAATGACCGATAAAGTGTAGTGAATTTATCTTCGTATACTATGCAGAACTGTTTGATGAACTAACTGGACAGTTCGTGCTCTATTTGGTGTTTTAACCGAGCTTAGGCTCGGTTTTTTTATTCAACCATACTGAAGTAATAATTATATGTTTTTCATCGACCTATCTTGATATCGCATTGAGGTTGGCGTTTGTGTTCCTTAAATGGCGTAAGTGTTTTGAGTCATTGTTAAAATGCGTGTGTTTACGTTAGAAACGTTTAGAATTTTGCCAGATTGACTTATAGTACGAATCTGGATCTGTTGAGAGCCCCGATCCTATCGTTCTGTTGAATTATTCCCGCTTTTGAAAGATGTATTTATACCGTGCAGATTGTTTATAGGAGTCGTGTCGACTCATGATTCGCCCATTGTTAGTTATGCGCTTACTGACTATGCCGTGTTTATGGATGAGTGTGGTGCAGTTTGTGTTCGGTGAATTATCCTTTATGTTTTTTAAGGATAATGTTGGGCGTGCTTTTGCAGAGCCGGCCTTGATTACTTTTAGTATTGCCTTGGTTATGCTACTGGGTTTTAAAAAATACCCTTTACCTTCGGTGAATTCTCGCGAAGCCATGTTGTTTGCCACATTAACTTGGCTGGCTGTGGGAGTACTTGGGGCGATTCCTATCATCTCAGTGACGCATATTTCTTTTACCGATGGCGTATTTGAATCCATCAGTGCTTTGACAACCACTGGTGCCACGGTGCTGTCTGGATTAGATAATATGCCGCCCACTTTTTTAATGTATCGCCAATTTTTGCAATGGATGGGCGGTCTTGGTGTGGTGATTTTTGTGGTAGCCATTCTTCCTATGTTAAATATTGGTGGTATGCGCTTACTAAAAGCAGAAACTCCAGGTCCGATTAAAGACGACAAACTGTCTCCTCGTGTTTCTAGTACAACTCACTATTTGTGGATGGTGTATTTGGCGATAACTGGGCTATGCGCGTTAAGTTATTATTTGGCTGGTATGTCAGCTTTTGATGCAATTGGCCATAGTTTCACTACCGTTTCTACTGGTGGTTTTTCGACTCATGATGCCAGTATGGGCTATTTTAATAGTCCTCTTATTTTGTGGATCTGTAATCTTTTTATGGTATTGGGGGCTGTAAACTTTGCTCTGCATTATCGTATTTATATTGCTCGCAGTATTAAACTGTATTGGAAGGATGAGGAGACGCGTGGTTTTCTAAAAATCATTGGCTTTGTTGCCTTATTGTTGGCGTTATTCCTTTTCCAAACGGATTCTGAAGACGGGCTTTGGGGCTCAATTACTCAGTCGTTCTTTCATGTTATTTCGTTTATAACCAGTACTGGTTATGCGGCAACCGATTTTGGTTCTTGGCCTGCGGTGACCTCGATTATATTGATTTTTGTTGGTTATATTGGTGGCTGTGCGGGATCGACGGCGGGTGGTAACAAGGTCATTCGAAATATTATTTCCTTAAAGTCTATTTCGTTGGAGTTAAAGCGCTTAGTGCATCCAAATGGTGTTTTTTCGATGAAGTTTCAGGGGCGAACCATCAGCGCTGATGTGCGTCATTCTGTGATGGGTTTTATGTGTCTTGCCGCGATGGTTACGGTCTTATTTACGATATTGCTGATGATGACGGGCATGAGTTTTATGGCCTCGTTGAGTGCCACCGCAGCCTGTCTAAATGTGCTTGGCCCTGGTTTTGCGGAGCTCGGCAGTAATTTTTCTCCGTTAAGTGATACCGGAACTTGGCTGATGAGTTTTGCGATGATTTTAGGACGTTTGGAATATTTCACGGTACTGGTACTTTTCTTCCCTGTTATGTGGCGCCATTAAAAGCATCTTCTTTATATTGTTATTAAGTTGAAGAAGAGAATACTCTTGGCTCGTCTTGCTTGGGTAAATGAATGAGAGTTAGTCCGTAATGTTGAGCCAGTTTAACCGCAAGTGTACTTGGTGAGGCGAGGTGAATAAGCCGAGATAAGCCGACACGTACGGCTTTTTGAACTAACTCTGTACTGCATCGACTTGACATCAAAACGCTATGGTTGTGTAGATTGATGTCTTGTTGTAATGCGTAACCTATGATTTTATCAAGGGCATTGTGCCTGCCTATATCTTCCATGCAACAAATTGCTTCGCCTGTAGATGATATGAGCAGAGCGGCATGGACTGCCCCTGTTTGTTTTCCCAAAACCTGATATTCAGATAGCGTTTTTCTAAGAGAAGCCAGGTCCTTTTCTTTTAGGGGGTGGCTAGTAGGAAGAGGGGAGAGTTCAGGGATGGCTTCAGATAGAGATTCTACGCCGCATAAACCACATCCCGTTGCGCCTAAATGAGTCTGTTTTTTGTGTTTAAATTGGGCAAAACGACGAGGACTGATTTCTAGGTTAATGGCAATACTTGTTATATTTGGGTAGGTGTGTGCGTGCTGAGTAGATATGTCTCGCACATCATTAATATGTTCAATAATGCCTTCTGTACGTGCAAAGCCTATTGTGAAAGCGTCTAAGTTGACGGGGGTTACCATCATCACAGCATGAGCAATACCGTTGACGCTAATTGCCAATGGTATTTCTTCAACAAGGTCTGCAAACTCCGCTGGTGTCTGTTGAGCTCCTTGCCTAAAGCGATTAAAAGGCTGACGCTGGGAACTGGGTAGTGAAATAGACGAGTGTCGCATAAGAAAAATTTAGTCTAAAGAGTTGAGGGTTTTATAGTAAGGAGTGTGATTGCATGCGTCCAATAGTTTTGTATTGATGAGTGACAAGACAATGGCGATAAGTTTGGACGTTGTTTAAAAAATACGCATTAAGAGTAAGGGTTTCAGAAGTCTATGTATTCCTTTAAAAAGTAAAATATCGTATTCTAGCCCCCTAAAATTGATACTAACTATTTTCTTGTACTGTTTTTGTAAAAAACAATTTGAAAAAGTATGAATTGTGATTGTTAGCACTCCAGTAGTAGCAAGAAAAAGGCATATACTACAAAGTGTGGTTCTGTTTTTTTTCATATATTGAGAACGTGCGTGACTTAAAAAAGATTAGCGCCTAATAAGGTTCTCAGCGAACCACCTTTTGTTAAATGAGTTTTTTATTTATGCAATTTATAGAACGCCTTTCCCGTTGGGTGATGTCTGGCCCGCGAGCTTGGTTATCCATCATTTTTGTTGTTTTTTTTATTTTTCTCTTTGTCTATCAGTCGACAGTTTCTCCTAAAAAAGGCCCAAAAGACTTCGTGTTACCCAGCTTAGATGCTCACGAAAATCATCCATCATCCAATGTAACTTCCCCTTTAGAAGCTCTATATCCTAATTTAAATGCAGATGAAGATAATAACTATGACTCTTTAATCACGACAGATCCTCTGCAAAATGTGGACAAAGTAGTGGCTCCTCTTCCACCTATTGAATACGTAATTAAGCCAGGTGATACGTTAGCACGAATTTTTGCTCGTCTTGGTCTGTCTAGAGGGGCTTTATATGCGGTACTTGAAGCGGATCAAGAGTATTTGATTCTTGAGCCTTTGATTCCTAATGATAAGTTTACTTTCAAGTTGGATGAAAATGGTGATCTTGTTGAATTAACCCGAGTCATTGATATCAGTAAAAGTGTGTCTTATGTGAGGCATGATAGTGGTGCTTATACTTATCAAGAACACATAAAACCGATTACTTATACGGAAAAAGCCGTTCATAGCAAAATAGTAGGTAATTTCTATTTATCAGCTAAAAAAGCAGGCTTATCAGATACCAACATTCTTATCATTCATGATGTGCTAAAAGGCAGAGTGAATTTTCGTAAAGATTTACGAGCTAATGATGCTTTTGATTTTGTCATAAAAAGTGGCAGCATTGATGGTGTAAAAGTAGGTGAAGATCAATTAGAGGCTTTAGAAATAACGGTGAAAGGACAAGTTTACCGAGCTTTTCTTCACAGTGATGGACGCTTTTATGATATCGACGGTAATAGTTTGACGCCAGCATTACTGCGTTGGCCAACACGTAAACATTACCGTATAAGCTCTCCTTTCAATGCCAATCGATTACATCCAATAACCGGTCATCCTGCGCCACATAATGGTGTTGATTTAGCCACGCCAACAGGAACAGAAGTGTTGGCGACAGGTGATGGCGTTGTGACTAGGGTGGCGACTCATAAATACGCCGGTAAATATATTGTCGTGGATTATACTGGTCCTTATGGCTCTCGCTTTCTTCACTTAAGTAAGATCTTGGTAAAAAAGGGCCAAAAAGTGAAGCGTGGCCAAGTGATTGCTTTGTCGGGAAATACAGGAAGAACGACAGGAGCTCATTTGCATTATGAATTGCATATTAGGGGGCGTCCGGTCAATCCTATGACAGCAGAGATCCCAACCACTCAGTCTATTCCTAAGAAAGAACGAGAGGAATTTGATAACAATGTTAAACAATGGATTGTGATGATGTTGCTTAAGCAAGTAGAAAATACTAGCCCTAGCGATATTCAGACAGAAGCGGTTTCGACACAACAACCAGAATAGCACTTTGCTCGTAAACAAGAGTCGACTGACAATAAAAAAAGGGTATTTCTATCAAGAAATACCCTTTTTGTTTTGGGCTTGTTAAACAGAAGCCCTTTTAAAATTGTTTCTTGTAAGATTTATTACCGATGACAAATACTGTCAAGAAGATGACCAAGCCGATGCATTGGAGCCATAATTCAAGATTAGGCCATAACATGAGAACAGATGCGATCAAGGTAGCCAGTCTTAGAGCAATGGATAATTTATCTTCTAGGTAACCTTCCATTGCAGCAACAAGAGCATACATACCAAAGATAGCAAAAATAGTAAGTCTCAGTAGCGTCTCTGCATCTCCTCCAATTAAAGGCGTGTATGCCATCAATAAAGGCACGATATATAAGCCTTTGGCTAACTTCCAAGCCGTCATGCCAGTTCTCATCGGTGGTGTTTTGGCGATGGCTGCTGCAGCGAAAGCGGTTAGGCAGACAGGTGGGGTGACATTACTGTCTTGGGAGAGCCAAAAGATAATCATATGGGCGGTAACTAAAATCATCGCCACACTTTGTGTACCTAAGGCTTGATCCATTAACATGCTTTTAAAGTCATTAGGTACTTGTGCTAGGAGTGCTTGTGCTTGATCCATTGGCATTCCTTGGGCGAGTGATGCTATCGCCGCTGGATCAACCAGCATAAAGATGGCATTCGCGGCTTCAGGTAATGTGCCTGATGACATCATACTTAATAACTGATTTTCAGCGATTAGGTTGAATAGAGCGGGTGCTGAGAGAGTCCCCAAGACAATGTATGATGCGGTGACTGGTAAGCCCATGCCCAGAATTAAAGAAGCAATTGCTACTAAAATAATAGTAAAGAAGAGGCTGCCGCCAGCCCAATTGGTAATAAGTAGCGAGAAAGTATTACCTACGCCAGTGGTGCTGATTACGTTAACGACCAAGCCAATACCCACTAACAAGACGGCGGTTGTCGACATATTTTTAGCGCCTTGAGCCATCGCATCAAGAATCTCAGCGGGTCCCATCCGATGTGTGCGTGATAAGAAAGAAGCAACGACGACGGCAATAATACTAATGCCTGCTGCGTAAGTTGGAGTGAACCCTTGAATTAAGAGTGTGACTAATACACCTAAAGGAACAATATGATGCCAGCCTTCTTTTAAGACTTGTGACACTTTAATGGCGTCATCACTTTCAGTGGCAATAACCTTGCTGCGTTTTGCTTCGACACGAACAAAAAAACCAACAGATAAGAAATAGAGTAAAGCAGGAATGGCTGCAACACTAATGATAGTGACATAAGAAACTTGTGTGTAAGACGCCATGATAAATGCACCGGCTCCCATGACTGGTGGCATTAATTGTCCGCCTGTGGAAGCGGCTGCTTCTATTCCAGCCGCGAAACGTGCAGGAAAGCCAGCTTTGCGCATAAGTGGGATGGTGATCACACCAGTTGATACGGTATTTGCTACAGAAGAGCCAGAAACAGATCCCATTAACCCTGAACCTAACACTGCCACAAAACCTGGACCGCCAATCATTTTGCTTGCTAGAGAGCGAGATAAATTAATAATAAAATCACCTGCGCCAGACTTCACTAAAAAGGCGCCGAACAAAATAAACATGAAGACAAAGCTCCATGAAATGCGAGAAATAGAACCGAACATTCCATCGGTACTAAAGAAGCTACGATACAGTAGGGTTTCAACGCTTAATCCTGGGAAAGCAAACATACCTCCTAACCAACGCCCCCAAAGCACAACATAAGTTAATGCTATGAGGATTAAGAAGGGGATAAACCAACCACTGGTTCGTCTAATGAGTTCAAGGGATAATAAAACGGTAATGCTAGATACGATCCAGTCTGCTGTATTGAATGTTACCCCTCTTTCATAAAGTGCATCTTCAAAAAAAACGATATACAACACCATACCGATTAGGGCGAGTACAATAGCGCTATCAAAAAGCAGAGCAATTTTGCTGTCTCGCCATTTTGGGTTAGCTGGAATGAGTAAGGCGCACAAAATACCAAAGCCTGCAAAATGAAATGCTGAAACCCATAGTTCTGGAAGCGTTGCGATGGTATTGATGTATATATGTGCAACGGCTAAAAAAACCGAAAGAGCAAAGACCAAGCGGTTTAACCAAACGCCAGAACGGTGCTTGGTTTCAAAGTCTTCAAGATTGATATCTTCTGATTCTGTTGGTGATGATGAAGCAGTCATAGAGAGGCTACCTTAATGTAAACAAAAACAAACGGGGCATAGATTTGAAAAGAGCGCCGTAAAAAATTACGGCGCGAGAACAGTGATTAAAGGGTTTTATTTCGCGATAAGACGGTCTGGTATATTAATACCGCGTTCACGATAATAGCGAGCAGCACCTGGATGCAGTGGAACTGGTAGTCCAGCAATAGCTTTTTCAATAGACATCACCGATGTCGCTTTATGAATAGCACTTAAGTAGGTTAAGTTTTCATAAAGAGATTTGGTGATTTCGTAAACATCGTCATCAGATAAGTCAGCTCGAGTCGCTAAGAAGTTAGGCTGAGCAACGGTGTTAATGTCTTTTGTTTGACCTGGGTAGGTGTTCGCAGGAATCACATAGCGAGTCCAAAGGTTATAGTTTCCGTTTGCTTCTTTTATTTGTTTGTCAGTGAAGTCTAGTACTCTTACTTTGTCTCCCATAGATGCATAAAGTCGAGTAACTGCACTAACTGGTACACCAGCAGGAGTGTTCATTCCGTCAATGTTACCATTTTGCATGGCATCAGCACTGGCGCCATAGCCCATGTAAGCTAAATTGAACTTATCTGGGTCAATATTTAAGCCTTTAAGTTGTTGGCGACCAGAACCTTCAGTACCAGAATTCTTTTTGCCAATAGAAAACTTATGATCAGAACCTTCAAAGTTTTTTAAATCGGCAACAGTTCCTGTTTTCACCATGTCAGATTTGACGACAAAGTGTTCTACGTTTTGCCACAGCATAGAAACAGATCGTAATTCTGTTTGCTTACCCGAGCTGGCGAATGGACCTTCTCCACCCCAAGCCCATGCACCATACAAGCCTTGTAGAATGGCAAATTGTGCTTGATTTTCGCGAAGTAGCTTAATATTTTCGCCTGAGCCTGCTGAACTGATTGCCGAAATAGAGAGGCCGAATTTAGGTTCTAGTTTCACCTTACTTAGAGTGGCTATGGCAACGCCTACAGGGTAATAGGTGCCGCCTGTGGAGGCTGTCGCTAGAATGTAATCATTTTTATCTGCCGCGGAAACGCCGCTTGCCGATAAAGCAATAGCCGCAGCTGTGGTAGTCGAAAGAATCGCTTTAGTAACAAATCCCAATTTCATATTATTTTTCTCCTATTGAGGGTTGGTCGTATAGATATTAGCGATTATCGTGCCAAGTATTTATCTTATTGATATATATGGATTTTAATTATTTTTCTATTTTTTATTTTCTTTTTATATACACATTTGCGCTATTTTTTGCTTATTCTAGTCGCTTACCTATAGGCAAGAAATTGCTTATGATGGAGCTAGGTAAAATAGTGCTTAATGGTTTTTTTAGAAAATATTGATTTATTAATAAGCAAAAAGTTGCCGATGGCATATGGAGAGGGAAAATGGAAGCAGAACATGATGTCCGAGTTGTATTGTTTGATTTAGGGAATGTATTGGTTGATTTAGGCGATATTTCTGAGTTGCAAGCCATGTTAAATACCCAAGGCGAAGAATCTGAAGTATGGTTGAAGTGGTTACACTCTCCTGCGGCGGCAGCATTTGACTCGGGCAAAATAGCTTTTGATGAATTTGTTGATAGTTTACTAAAAGAAGTTGACGCCACCGTAGATAAAGAAACGTTTAAAACGACTTTTACAGCTTGGCCGCAAGGCTTATATGATGGTGCTTTAGAGTTAGTTGAATCAGTAAAACCTGAGTTTCATCGAGCGATTTTATCCAACACTAATGCTGTTCATTGGCCTAGGTTAATGGATGAAATGAAATTAGCTGGTAAATTTCACAGTTATTTTGCTTCTCATATGGTAGGTTTTGTTAAGCCGGATGAAGCTATTTATCATCATGTTATTAATCAATTGCAAGTTGAGCCTGAACATATACTTTTTATTGATGATAATCAGGTGAATATTGATACGGCGAATGCGCTTGGTATGAAGGCCTACCGAGTAAAAGGAATAGAGGAAGCGCGAAATGTGCTGAATCAATATGGAGTGTTGTCCCAGTAGGTTTTTACTGGATTAGCAAAAAACTGAAACCTTTAATTAAGTTGTTGAGGTATGAATGCCATTTAATCTAGAGGCTTCTATGCGTACTTTTGATGGGCAATCTTCTACTAGTTATTCGCAAACTCGTCCTATGTATCCGGCCGAGCTGTATTATTGGCTATCGCAACAAGTGGCCGAGCCGGGTGTGGTTTGGGACTGTGCTTGTGGTACAGGTCAAGCATCAGTGGATTTGGCAGCTTATTTTGATCGCGTTGAAGCCTCTGATATTAGTGAGTCTCAAGTCACTGCAGCGACCCCGCACCGTAAGGTTAACTATCAAGTTTTTCCAGCCGAGAAAACGACGTATCCCGATCATTATTTTGATGCAGTTTGTGTCGCTCACGCTCTTCATTGGTTTGATTTAGAGGCTTTTTGGTTAGAGCTTAAACGAGTATTAAAGCCGGGAGGGATCTTTGTCTGTTGGGGGTATAACTGGTTGAAAATTGGAGAGGCTGAAGATCGAGCGATCGCGGATGCAATATTACCCCACCTTGAAGATTATTGGCCTACACAAAGTCGTTTGTTGTGGAATCAGTATCGAGATATAGAGTTTCCTTTTGATTTAATGTCAGTGCCAGATTTTGAATTACGCTGTCATTGGTCTGTAACTCAAACTTTGGATTTCATTCGAACGTTATCTGCATCGCAATTACGTATTCAAGAACAAGGTGATGATTTTTTACTAAGTGCTGTTCCTATTATGCGATCCGTATGGTCAGACCCTACTAAGAAACAGGAAGTGTGTTTGCCCTTTTTTGTGAAGGCTGGGAGAGTGGATTAGACTGTTTTATAAATAGTCTTTATGCATAAGACTAAAGTGGAATAGATACAGGCGGTTAGCGGGTTATAGTAGTTCAGCATCCGAATAACAAATTTAACAATGGAGCGGGTTATGAAGTCATTATATAGCGCGACCTCAAATGAGGCGGCAAAAAATGCCAATGTGAGTCAAGCAGAGTTTGAACAACGCTATCAAGAATCGATTGAAAACCCAGAAAAGTTTTGGGGACAAGAAGGCAAGCGTTTGGACTGGTTTAAACCTTATACCAAAGTTAAAAATACTTCATTTAAGCGCGGCGAAGTTAATATTAAGTGGTTTGAAGATGGTGAGCTAAATGTTGCTTATAACTGTATTGATCGCCACTTAGCAACGTCTGCTAACAAAGTTGCTTATTACTGTGAAGGTGATGTTGAAAGTAACGAAAAAGTCTCGATTACCTATCAAACATTGCATGACGAAGTGGGGCGTTTAGCAAACTTATTGAAACGTCAGGGTGTGACAAAAGGTGACCGTGTCGCTATATACATGCCAATGATTCCGCAAGCTGTTTATGCCATGTTGGCTTGTGCACGAATCGGGGCTATTCACTCTGTTATTTTTGGTGGCTTTTCTGCCCACGCTATAGCTGACCGCTTAAATGATTGTGAAGTGAAGCTGGTTATTACTGCAGATGAAGGGCGTCGCGCAGGTAATACAATCCCTCTTAAACATAATGTTGATATGGCGTTGGATAATAACGCTTGTCCATCCGTTGAAAAGGTTGTGGTTTACCGATATACCCAAAAAGATGTGGCTTGGGTTGAAGGTCGTGATCTTGATTGGGCTGTTGAAGTGGAAAGCGAAAGCACACAGTGCCAAGCCGAACCCATGAATGCGGAAGATCCGCTATTTATTCTTTATACATCCGGATCAACAGGTAAACCAAAAGGTGTGGTACACACAACAGGTGGGTATCTAGTATATGCCTCTTTAACCCATGAATTAGTCTTTGACCTTAAACCTGATGATATTTATTGGTGTGCAGCCGATGTGGGCTGGATCACAGGTCATAGTTATATGGTGTATGGGCCACTTGCTAACGGTGCGACGAGTATCTTATTTGAAGGTGTGCCAACGTACCCTGATTCGGGCCGAATCGGTCGAGTTGTCGACAAATTTGGTGTAACCATTCTTTATACTGCTCCAACCGCTATTCGAGCTCTGATGGCGAAAGGGGATGAGGCAACTCGCTCAAGCAAACGTGACTCTTTGCGTGTGTTAGGCAGTGTTGGTGAGCCAATTAACCCTGAAGCATGGTCTTGGTATTACAACGAAATTGGTAACTCTTCTTGTCCTATTGTTGATACTTGGTGGCAAACTGAAACAGGTGGCATGATGATGACGCCACGAGTAGTCCAAGGCAATGTCAGGCCAGGGTCATGTACTGGTCCTTTATATGGCGTACAGCCAGCCTTGGTTGATGCCCAAGGTGTCTTGCAAGAAGAACAGGGTGTATTGGTTGAAGGTGGCTTGGTGATTACGGATTCTTGGCCGGGTCAGGCTCGAACTGTATACGGTGACCATGAGCGCTTCGAACAAACGTATTTCAGTACTTTTGAAGGTATGTATTTTACTGGTGATGGCGCTTCACGTGATGAAGATGGTCATTATTGGATTACTGGACGTATGGACGATGTGCTTAACGTATCAGGACACCGATTAGGAACAGCTGAGATTGAAAGTGCGTTAGTTGCCCATCCTTCTGTTGCTGAAGCCGCTATTGTAGGGTATCCCCATGATATTAAAGGCCAAGGTATCTACGTTTATGTAAGTGCGGTTGCTGGCATTACACCTGATGAAGAACTGACAAAATCATTGAAGCAGTTTGTTAGGCAGGAAATTGGGCCGATTGCTACGCCAGACCTTATTCAATGGGCCAGTAAAGGCTTACCGAAAACCCGGTCCGGCAAAATCATGCGTCGAATTTTGAGAAAAATTGCGGCGAATGAACATGATCAATTAGGCGATACAAGTACTTTAGCTGATCCGAGTGTGGTTGATGATTTAATCGAAAACCGTTTAAATGTGTGACGATTAACACATTTAAAAAGGATACACAGTGATTTCACTTGTAATCGCGGATGATCACCCCTTGTTCCGTAGTGCACTATGTGGTGCACTACGGGCAGAAATTGAGGGTGTTGTGGTAGTCGAATCCCATGATTTGGATTCGACTTTGCAATGTTTGGCGAGCCTCCATGACCTTGATCTACTGCTGTTGGATTTAAACATGCCTGGCAGCGGTGAGTTATATGGCCTTATTAGAATTCGTAAAGATTTCCCCGATGTTCCTGTTGCTGTGATTTCTGGTAGTGAAGATAGTGAAATGGTAGCGAAGGTTATAGATGCTGGCGCACTTGGGTTTATTCCTAAAACGAGTGAACCTGCAACTTATGTTGAAGCCATTCATGCAATCTTGGCGGGTGATATATGGTTACCCGATGCTCTTAGACAGGATGTTGCAAATCAGCCCAAGCCAGATCTTTCTATGCAAAATAAAGTGGCTGAGCTTACCCCTCAGCAATATAAAGTGCTTTGCTATTTACACGAAGGATTGTTGAACAAGCAAATTGCTTATGAGTTGTCTATTTCTGAAGCCACAGTGAAAGCACATATCACTGCGATATTTCGCAAGTTAGAAATTAATAACAGAACTCAAGCTGTATTGGTTGCTAGTGATTTGAAACTGCAAATGACTTCGGTACAGAGTTAGTGTGCGTTTAATCTGATTTATGTTTGTCTTTGCACTGACATGAGTCGGGAACTGGATCTATTCCACCTTCATGCCATGGATGACATTTCAATAATCTCTTCACACCTAGATAGGTTCCTTTCACAATACCAAAGCGCTCTATCGCTTGGATCATATAGTGCGAACAAGTTGGGTAAAAGCGGCAGTTGTTCCCTAGTAATGGGCTAATTAGAAACTGATAACCTTTTACCAATGTTACGAAGATTCTTTTCATAAGTCGCATATATTGTGATTGGTGTGATGAGGATGAGATTCTGTCATTTTTGTGTAAATAATATCGTCTATTTGTTACTGTATTGGAAATATACCACAGAATCGATTTCACTATGCCAGATCAACATCTAACCCTTGATGCGATGCAGGTTGTTGCCTACCAAGGTGAGCCTGGTGCCTATTCACACTTAGCTTGTAAACATACCTTTCCCGATTGGAGTAGTGTCCACTGCGCCTCCTTTGTTGATGCCTTACAAATGGTTGAGCGTGGAGAGGCTTATTACGCAATGATTCCAGTTGAAAATTCAACAGCGGGTCGGGTGGAAGAAATTTATCGGGAGCTTAAACGCACTCAACTTTATGTGGTTAAAGAGCATTTTGAGCCTGTAAATCACTGTTTGATTGCCCGCCACTCTATGTCTCTAGATCAAATTACGCGAATCGGTAGTCATCCTCAGGCTTTAGCTCAGTGTGATGGCAATATTAAGGCTCTTGGTGCCAAAAGTCTGGCGATGTATGACACGGCAGGAGCTGCTAAGCATATTGCTGAAATTGAGGAGCCTGGCTTGGCCGTTATTTCGTCTGAGTTAGCTGCACAATTGTATGGCCTTAAGATATTAAAAACGTTTTTTAATGATAGTGAAGGTAATACAACGCGTTTTTTGGTTTTTTCTCGTCAACAGAAAATGCCTGTGCATGAAGAGGGTAAAACTTATATCACTTCCTTTATGTTTCGTGTGCGCAATATCCCTGCTGCGCTTTATAAGGCGATGGGAGGCTTTGCGACTCAAGGCATCAATATGCTCAAGCTAGAAAGTTATATGGTCAATGGCAATTTTACTGCGACTCAATTTTATGTTGATGTTGAAGCACATTTTCAATCTTCTTCTATGCAAGCGGCACTTGAGGAGTTGAACTTCTTTTCTGAGGAAGTTCGTATATTAGGAACTTATTTAGCGGATGATTATAGGCTGAAGTAATCATGAAAACTTCTTGGTTATATGTTGGTAGCTTTCTTTTGTCGAGCTTAAGTTTATGTGTGGAAGCGCAAGATTTGTCTATGGCAATGGGCGATTTTTCTGAGCTGAATGCCTATGATGACTTTTTTGACTCTATTCCTGTTGTTGTGACGCCCTCCAAAATAGCACAGCCTAGAGTAGACGTTTCTTCCACATTATCTGTATTAGATGGTGAATTTATTCGTCGCGTTAATGTGCAGTACGTTGAAGACCTCTTGCAGTTTGTGCCGGGATTCTCTGTTGTGCCGTATAAATCATCCAGTCAAAAAGAAGCGTCTTATCATGGTACGCAATTAAACCAATATCGACGTATTCAAGTGCTGGTCAATGGGCGTTCTGTCTATAGTGTTGGATTGGCTCGTGTTGAATGGGCTACATTACCATTAAGTATTGAAGATGTTGCTCGGGTTGAAATTAATCGCGGTCCAAATGCGGCTAGCTATGGTATTAACTCGTTTTTTGCTGTGGTGAATATTATTACTCGCTCTCCTTTAGAAACCTTAGGTAATAGCATTACTGCCTATTCGGGATCTCGAGGAGGTTACCGTTTGTATGGTCAACACAGTGGTTTAAATAATGATTGGAGTTATCGAGCTTCAGCTTCTACCAACTCGGTTCATGGTTATGATGAAGACTTTTATGGCAATGATCGGCATGATGGTCATAAGACCTCAATGGGGAATGTTGTCATACAAAGAGATACTTCAACAAGTTTGTTTGATTTGGATATGGGGGCAAGCAGCTTAAGAGGAAAAATTGATCCTATGGAATATAGGGTAAACTCTACTTTGGGGGGAAGAGATACCAATAAGCCAATGCGCTTGATTGACCGAGAACATATAAAAATGAGCTATTCTAGCCAAGTTTCCCCTAGCCATGAGTTAAAAATACAGTATTACTATGATCAATCTGATTTAGGGGAATATCATACAGCTCATTTAAAAAAGGATATTTATAATGCACTATTCTCTGCTTCTAGTTTAACCGATATGGATGTTTCTTATAACGTTGATTTATTAGAAACACGTCAAGACTTAGAGTTGCAAAGTTTATGGGAAGCTTCAAATCAACTTCGTATTATTTCAGCCATTGGTTATCGTTGGGATGAAGCAAAATCTGAACATTACCTTTCAGGTAAAGCGACAGATGAAGTTTTTCGCCTCTCTTCAAACCTAGAATATTTAGTGGATGACAATTGGGTAATTAATACCGGTGCAATGCTTGAGCGTAGCGAAATTAGTGATACGTTTTTATCTCCAAAGTTTGGTGTAACTTACAAACTTTCAGAGCAAGAATCGATTCGATTTAATGTGTCTAGGGCAGTACGTACGCCAGATTTATCCGATCAATATTTTAAATGGCATTATGTTTTATTGAACGGAGAAACATCGTCTACGACCTATGCCGTTAATGGTGAGCAGGAAGAAAAAATCACTTCTTATGAAGCGGGGTATTATCATTATTGGCCCATGTATGGTTTATCTTTTGATATGAAGTTATACCATGATGAAGTGCTTGATATGGTGGCTAGCGACAAAAAATTTATCGCTTTAAGTAGTGACCGACCTATAGAAGAAGGCATTACTGAAGATGTCAATATTAATGGTATCGAGCTTGAACTTGACTGGCGCTTTCGCTCAGGTGCGATCACTCGTATTACTTATGCCTATCAAGATACTCAAACACATAATGCTGATTTGCTAAAAGCGACAACACCAATGATGATTTCTGCCTTTGGGAGCTTACCTTTGACTGAGCATTGGGCTGTTCAAGGTTATTATTGGTACGGTCAAAGGTTAGGGGGGCGCGATTATAAACTATTGAACACTTGGGTATCTTATGATTTATCGCTTGGTGGTTTATCTAAAGCCACTGCAGGGATCGGTGTTCAGTCTCGCTTGGATGATAATCCTCTGGCTTCCATCAATAACAATTTTACGGAAGATTTTTCTGCCTATGTCTACACTAATATCACTTTCTAACTTGGATGAATAGAAAAGTGAAACAGATTCTCTTGGCTGTCTTTTGCTTGTTGTTTGGGTTAAAAACGTCGGCTGCAATTTACGTTGTGCATGATACTGTTGAAAGCTCGGTACGGGCGCTTACATTCAAATTATCACAACTTTTGCCTTCTGGTACTTCGTTAGCTCCTGTTCGTCTCTCGTCATTTATGAAAAATCTTTCTTTATTAAAACAAGAAGATGTATTGATTGCCGTCGGAGCTGAAAACTTTCGGCAAATATGTGCTTCTGTCAATACGGGTGTGGTTATAGCCATTTTTATCGGTAAAGAAGAGTACTTAAAAGCGCAGTCCAAGTGTTCTGTCTCTTCAAGCGGCGTTTTTTCAGGGGCCCCTCTAGATAAACGTCTCGCTTTGCTTGAAGCGATTTGGTTTGACCGAAAACCATTGGCTGTTATTTACAGCGATAACCTTTTGGTTGACGAGCAGGCAATGCAGAAGGAGGCGAGACAATATGGCTTTGAATTTATTTTTCAAAAAACAGAGTTAGATCGTTTGTCTATTCTCAAATCGATCAATTTTGTTTTAGAGGAGTCATCTGTTATTTTTTCGTTGGTCGATACGGACATGTATAAAGATGGTGTCGCTCAGGATATTTTGAAACTGCTTTTTCGTAAACAGCAGGTAATGATTGGTCCTTCATATGCTTTCGTACGATCAGGCTCTATGTTTGCCATTTATTCGGATACTTCCGCTAAATTAGAGGTCTTGGTTGAGTATATTACTCGTTGGAATGAATATGGAGTCATGCCAGATGCTACTTATCCCAACAAGCTTAGGGTAAGTTTTAATCCTTACCTACTTAAGTCGAATGGTGTTGTGCCTCCATCTTCATCGTATTTACGTGAAAAATACGGGCTTTGTTCCGAGGAAAGGTGCGAGTAACTATTCTAAAAATCGTCTTACTAAACTGGTAAAAGGTAAGGGCTTTTCAGCGTGTAACCAATGGCCTGTTCCGACTATCATTTTAAAATTCGCGTTTGGAAAGAGCGTTGAAATAGCGTCTTGATATTCTGCCACGATATAGTCTGAATTCTCACCCTTGATAAATAATGTTGGGATATCAACCGGATCTTTAATGTGTGGTTTTTTTAGGATAGTAGAATAACTGCTGGCTATATTGTCCACAGAGAGAGCGAGTTCGAAGCCGCTCTCCTTTCTAACTAAGTTTTTTAGTAAGAATTGTCTGACGGTTAGATTAGATTCATATTGGCTTAGTAAAGTGTCCGCTTCTTTTCTAGATGACGGTTTTGATTTATTAATGGCCTGTAAACCTTCTAAAATTTTTGTGTGGCTGGGTTCATAATCGACCGGTGCAATGTCTACAATTATGAGCTTTTTTATGAGACCTTTTGTTGCGATTGCCGCCATTTGCATAGCGACTTTGCCACCCATCGAGTGGCCGAGTAGATAAAAGGAACGGATTTCATTTAACTTTGCCCAGTCAAGTACCGCTTCCGCCATTTTGGGATAGCTAGCGTCAGACATACTGTCTGATTTACCGTGGTTAGGAAGATCGATACAGTGAACGGTAAAGTGCTCTGCTAACCCTTGTGCAATCGAGTGCCAGTTGTCTGCATTGCCAAATAAACCATGTATGACAATAAGATCCGGGCCTGACGAGCCATATTGTTTTGCGTGTATCATAGAAACCTTGTTTGTAAGTAAATATACTTTCATTGTACCAAGTCTTAGAAAGTTTCGTCCTATAGAATCTAGGTAGTTTTTAGAATGTTAGATACGTTTTTTATAAAGAGTCTGAAGCATCCTCTAAGGGTTACCGCTCTGGTTATTGATAAGTTGGGCGTTAAAGCTAATTGGATTACTTTGTTGGGTTTTTTTGTTGGCATGTTGGTGTTGCCAGCCCTGTATTTTGGAAATACGACCTTGGCCCTGACTTGTATCGTCATTAACCGGGTCATGGATGGCTTAGATGGTGCGGTTGCTCGGGTTCAGGGGCCAACGGACTTAGGTGGTTATTTGGATATCACGTTGGATTTTATTTTTTATTCAGCGGTGATTTTTGGTTTTGCTTTAATGGATTCACAAGAAAATGCATTGGCTGCAAGCTTTTTAATTTTTTCTTTTATGGGAACAGGAAGTAGTTTTTTAGCGTTTGCCATCATGGCAGAGAAGAGAAAAATAGAGCGTTTAGAGTATGGTCGTAAATCTCTGTATTTTTTAGGGGGGTTAGCAGAAGGGGCAGAAACGATTCTCTTTCTAGTGTTGATCTGTCTATTTCCCAGTTATTTTGTTGTCATGGCGTATGTTTTTGGGGTGATATGTTGGATAACGACGGCAACTCGGATATATGCGGGTTACCGTACATTAGTTTGAATTCAGTTGGCCAAGTTCAATCAAAAAAAGCGATTTCAATGTCACTTTTTACAATTGCGCAGCAAGCTAATAAATAACCACTTTGTACCCAAGCTAAAGGCTCAAATGGGTACATAACGCTCCCCCATAAGAGTTTAATCGAGCAAGAAGAGCAGTAACCCTCACGACACTGGTATTCTACATGAATACCAGCACGCTCCAATTGTATTAATAAAGGTTCTTCCTCAGTAACGAGAATTTGTTTTTTACCCAATAATACGCGATGTACTTGCTCTGTTTTTTCTAGATTTGCTGATTTAGAGATCGAAGTCATCGAAGTCTGAGTCATCTAAGCTGTTGTCAGTTTGACCTACTAGGTAAGAGCTAATTTCTGCTTCCTGTGGGGCAACTTGTACATTGTCACTTACCAACCAAGCATTTATCCATGGTATTGGATTGTGTTTAGTATCAAAGCAAGTTTCAAGTCCAACCGCTTGCATGCGCACGTTGGTGATGTATTCAACATATTGGCCCAAGATTTGAGAGTTTAGGCCTATCATTGATCCGTCTTTAAATAGATAAGTAGCCCATTCTTTTTCTTGTTCCGCCGCTTCGATAAAGATTTGACGAACTTCGTCTTGGCATTCTGCGGCAATAATGGCCATTTCTGGATCGTCTTTACCGGAAGCCATTAGGTTCAACATGTGTTGCGTGCCTGTTAAGTGCAATGCTTCATCACGGGCAATCAATTTAATGATTTTTGCATTGCCTTCCATTAACGTACGTTCAGCAAAAGCAAAACTGCAAGCAAAGCTTACGTAAAAGCGAATAGCTTCCAGTACGTTTACTGAGGCGATGGTCAGGTAAAGAGCTTTTTTAAGCTTAGGCATAGAAATTTCAATTTCACCTTTACCTGGGATATCGAATTTCCCCATGCCCATAGTGTTGTATAAATTGACCATTTCAATTAGGCGGTCATAGTAGATAGACACGCTATCTGCACGTTTGGTGATTTCTTTATTCGTAACAATGTCATCAAAAATTTTGGTTGGGTCGTTAACGATATTACGAATGATGTGCGTGTAAGAGCGGCTGTGAATGGTCTCACTGAAAGACCAAGTCTCGATCCAGGTTTCTAATTCAGGCAATGAAACAATCGGCAATAAAGCCACGTTAGGTGAGCGCCCTTGTACACTGTCTAACAGGGTTTGGTATTTAAGGTTGCTTAAAAAAATGTGCTGCTCATGTTCTTCTAGGCGTTGGAAATCCTTGCGATCTGTAGATAGATCAACTTCTTCAGGGCGCCAAAAGAAAGACAATTGTTTTTCTATTAGCTTTTCAAAAATAGGGTGCTTTTGCTGGTCATAGCGAGCAACATTGACATTTTCACCAAAGAACATAGGTTCTTTTGTACTATCGAAGTGCTTGCGGTTAAAAGTCGAGTAACTCATGTTTCAGGGTATTCCTCAAAAGCGTAAGGCGTGTCCAGTATGAAGATGCCTTAGTTATTAATAGATTTTAGTATTTCGTTAAAGCAGTAAACATAGCAAAGCCTCAATGGTATGAGGCTCTGCTTGTTAGATCATGCAAAGATCTTTGTATGATGATTGCCGACAGATTAAATTTTGCAAGCACCGCCAGCGCAATCGTCCATATCTTCTTGCTTATCATCAGCACCATCACGAGTATTGTGATAATACAAAGTCTTAACCCCCAATTTATAAGCGGTTAACAAGTCTTTTAGAATGACTTTCATTGGTACTTTTTGTGACTCAAATTTTTGAGGGTCATAGTTTGTATTAGCCGAGATTGCCTGGTCGACAAATTTCTGCATGATACCCACTAATTGCAGGTAGCCATCGTTAGATGGAATGGACCACAGCAATTCATAACTGTCTTTTAGTCGCTCAAACTCAGGTACGACTTGCTTCAAAATGCCATCTTTACTGGCTTTGACAGAGACAAAACCACGAGGAGGCTCGATACCATTGGTTGCGTTACTAATTTGAGACGATGTTTCAGAGGGCATCAACGCCGTTAGTGTTGAGTTACGAAGGCCATGAGTAACGATTTCTGAGCGCAATGCTTCCCAATCGTAATAGAGCTCAGGAGAGCAAATATTATCGATTTCTTTTTTGTAACTATCGATTGGCAAAATACCTTTGGAGTAAGTGGTTTCATTAAACGCTAAACATGGACCAAACTCTTTGGCTAATTTGTTAGAAGCTTTCAATAGGAAGTATTGAATGGCTTCAAAGGTTTTGTGAGTTAGCTCGTTTGCACTACCGTCAGAGTATTTAACGCCATTTTTCGCCAAGTAATAAGCATAGTTGATAACACCTACACCTAACGTACGACGCAATTCAGTTGCGCGTTGTGCCGCAGGGATAGGGTAGTTCTGATAATCCAGCAAACTATCCAATGCACGTACGATTAACTCTGCGAGTTCTTCCAATTCATCTAGGTTTTCCAGCGCTCCTAGGTTGAAAGCAGATAACGTGCAAAGTGCTATTTCGCCTTCTGGGTCATCAATGCGATTCAATGGCTTCGTTGGCAGAGCAATTTCTAGACATAAGTTACTTTGTTTAACGGGAGCCACTTTGGGGTCAAATGGGCTGTGAGTATTACAGTGATCAACATTTTGTAGATAAATACGGCCAGTGCTTGCCCGTTCAGAAGCAAATAAAGTGAACAGTTCCGTTGCTTTGATCGTTTGCTTGCGAATAGATGGGTCTTGCTCGTACATTGTGTAAAGTCGATCAAATTCTTCTTGATCAGCAAAGAAAGCGTCGTATAAACCTGGTACGTCAGAGGGGCTAAACAAGGTGATATTGCCGCCTTTAATCAAACGTTGGTACATTAGGCGGTTGAATTGTACACCGTAATCCAAATGACGAACGCGGTTTTCTTCAACACCACGGTTGTTTTTCAATACTAATAAGCTTTCTACTTCTAAGTGCCAGACTGGATAGAAAACCGTCGCAGCGCCACCACGAACCCCACCCTGAGAGCAGCTTTTTACTGCCGTTTGGAAGTGTTTGTAGAATGGGATACAACCTGTGTGGAATGCTTCACCACCGCGTATTGGGCTGCCAAGCGCACGAATAGCTCCGGCATTTACACCAATTCCAGCGCGCTGGCTGACGTATTTAACGATAGCGCTTGAAGTCGCATTGATAGAGTCTAGAGAGTCACCACATTCAATCAATACACAACTACTAAATTGGCGAGTAGGTGTGCGGATACCCGACATAATTGGAGTTGGTAAGGATATTTTGAATTTAGAAACCGCATCATAAAAACGACGAATCAGGTTTAAACGTTCTTTTGGATCGTATTCAGCAAATAGGCAAGCAGCAACTAAAATGTAGATAAATTGAGGGCTTTCGTAAATATCACCACTGACACGGTTTTGTACTAAATATTTACCTTCAAGTTGTTTGACCGCCGCATAGGAAAAATTCATGTCGCGAGAGTGATCAATGAACTTATTTAGCTGATTGAAATCGTCTTCTGTGTATTTTTCAAGCAACTGAGCGTCATAGCGCTTTTGTTGTACAAGGTTTTTTACGTGGTCGTAAAGGTGTGGTGGTTCAAAATCACCGAAGGCTTTTTTACGCAAATGAAAAATAGCTAAGCGAGCAGCAAGATATTGATAATCGGGAGTCTGTTCAGAAATTAAGTCTGCCGCAGATTTAATGAGCGTTTCATGTATGTCTGTAGTACGGATACCTTCAAAAAACTGAATTCTAGCCTTCAGCTCTACTTGGGAAACAGAGACATTGTCTAAACCTTCAGCAGCCCAAGTGATTACTTTGTGTATCTTTTCAAGGTTGATGTTTTCTGTCGTCCCGTTACGTTTTGTAACTGTGAGAGTGCTCATTCAATGACTTCCCATTAGTGCAGTATAAAAAGAGGAGATTTACTCTATATAGTGTTTTGCTTTTTCATTACACACTATATGTAGTGCTTTGTTCAAAATCTGTAACGAACAATAGTGCCCATTTGATATAAAATCAAGACTTGAAAAAAACTCAAAAATAAGAAAGCCCGAGTGCCTAAGTGATCACTGACTTTACTTCCCTGAAAAAGCGTAAAGTTAGCGTTTGGCAAGCTTATAACGGCTATTTTTATCTATTTTTTTGACTGAAAAACTTCATAGCTGGCATGCACGAAAACAGATCAGGTTAAGAGTTCAAGCACCATTTTGAACGCTGCAACAAGGGCAAATAGAACCAGTTGATGAAGAAGGTAGATAGGTAAGGCAAAGCGTCCCATAAATGCTAAAACCTCAATGAGTAAGAAGCTCGGCATAGGACATTTATGCCAATTAAGATAACCAAGTAAGGGACCAATTAAAACAACGCCAATCCAAGGAAATGGAAACACAATATCTAAGGTTCTTTGGGGGAGTGGTACATAGTCGGTGATGGTTGAGAAAGCATTTGGGAAATGTAGCCAATTGGTTGAGTGATAGAGAGTTATGATGGCCGCTCCGGTTAGTGCTGAGCTTATTGGCCATTTGGCAAATGGTCTGGTGATCAAAGAAGCTACAAAGATAAAATGTAAAATGCCAAAATAAATCCATTGATTTGGGGCGGCTAAATAGGTTGCTAGTGAAATGCTTGCCGCTGAGATAAATAATTTACTATCTCTTCGCCAAAAGGATGTGTTCCCTTTCATCTTTGTTAATGAGGTATAAGTTGACCAACCAACAGCACTGAGAAATAACGTCAAAATAAGGCTGCGAAAATACACCCAAAAAGGATCGTAAATAGAATATTCCATAAAACCGAAAGTGCGCAGGTCCCAGCAAAAATGGAATATCATCATGAGTAGAACCGCAGAGCCACGGTATACATCTAAAAAAACACTGCGTTTTGTTGACTCGTACACTGGAGAGGTTTGCATTGAAATCCAAAGTGAATAATAAGATAGGAATTCGGCCATCATACCGATACTCATTTTCTAGCTCAAGTTCAGCACTTCTCATGTCACGGCTTAAGCAAAATTTGTCATGGGAGAGAGAAAGTCTTCCTATGTTTGGGCGAGATGTTTTGGTGCCAAGGTTGGTGGCGTTTATTGCTGATGTAGGTGTTTGTTATCGCTATTCTAATAAAGATCACTTGGGTTCAGGCTGGCCTAGTTGGTTACAACCGATAAAGCAAGAAGCGGAGCAGTTAGCGCGGCAACCTTTTAATGCCGTGTTATTAAATTGGTATCAAGATGGGGAAGAGTATATGGGATGGCATGCTGATGATGAGGCATCATTAGGGCCTGCGCCAGTGGTTGCTATGTTGAGTCTTGGCGTCAAACGTCCATTCATATTTCGTCTTAAGATGGATCATAAAATTAAACATACTGTTGAATTAGAAAACGAGAGTTGGTTGGTAATGTCTCCTTCTACACAAGTTTTATGGCAACATTCTTTGCCTGTTAGAAAGCGAATCAAAGAGGAGCGAATAAGCTTAACTTTTCGTCTCCTGCTTTGAGTTTGTCTTTATTATCCGCTTGATCAAGGCGCTTTTCGAGTTCTTAACCAACCCTCATCTTTTTGAGTGAAGCAAATTCGGTCGTGAAGACGGCTTGGTCGTCCTTGCCAGAACTCGATGAAGTTAGGCTTGAGGACATATCCACCCCAGTTGTCTGGGCAGGGAACATTTTGGTCATCGAATGCTTGTTCTTCAGCCTCAAACGCTTTTTGGAGAGCCTCTCGACTTTCAATCGTAGCACTTTGTCTCGATGTTCTAGCAGCAAGCTGGCTGCCTCGTGGGCGACTGGCAAAATAGGTTACCGACATCTCTCGAGATACTTTTTCGATGGTGCCTTCTATACGAACTTGGCGTGAAAGGGCTGGCCAAAAGAACGTCATGCAGGCTTTGTTGTTTTGAGCAAGCTGTTGACCTTTTTCACTGTCGTAGTTGGTGAAAAATGAAAAACCTGAATCATTGCGTTGTTTTAGTAGAACTACTCGCGAATGTGGCCAACCGTCTTGGTCAACAGTGCTTAAAGTCATCGCTGTTGGATCATCGGGGCAGGCCTCAATAGCTTTTTCTAACCAAGTGTCAAAAAGAGTAAATGGTTCGTTGCCGGCTTGCTCTTCTAGTAAATCTTCGAACTGGTAGTCGCGGCGAATAGAATGAAGGTCTCTGTTCATGATTAAATCCGGTAAGTAGTAGAGGTCATGACTTTCGATACTTGCGTCATGATAGCCATAATAGGTTGAGGGAATTCATACCCGCCCGCTTCTAATGCCATTGCTTTGTGCTTTGCTTCGTCAATGTGCATTTGATTTAAAACCGCTTTGCTTTTTTCATCTTGCGCAGGCATAGCGGCCAGATGCTTTTCAAGGTGGACACAAACTTGATCTTCTGTAGCGGCCACAAAGCCTAGGCTAAGCTTGTCACTAATTAAGCCGGCACCAGCGCCAATCATAAAAGATGCACCATAAAATAATGGGTTTAAAATGCTTGGTCTGCTGCCTAGATCATAAAGGCGTTGCTCACACCATACGAGATGGTCGATTTCTTCATAGGCCGCTTTTTCCATTTCTTGTCGTACCGTGGAAAGCTTTGCCGTTGTTGCTTGTCCCGCATAAAGTGCTTGGGCGCATACTTCACCCGTGTGATTGATGCGCATCAGGCCTGATGAGTGTTTGCGTTCGGCTTGGTCTAACTCAGCTTCTTGTAGCTTGTCCGCAGGTGAAGAGCGGTTTGCATTAGCGGCATGAGGCACAAGCGTTTGTAGGGCGCGATCAAATTGAAGTACCGCTTTGTCTAGAAAAGAGATCATTGTGTTTCCTCTGGTTAACCTGGAGGCCAAGTCATTGCGCGGCCACCTAAGACATGCATGTGAATGTGGTAAACCGATTGTCCACCCATCTCATTGCAGTTCATGGCCACACGGTAGCCGGCATCGCTGATACCTTTTTGTTTTGCGATTTTTGCGGCAGTAATTTGTAGCTTACCAACTACTGGCGCATCTTCATCTGTAAGGTCATTCAATGTGCTGATATGACGTTTTGGGATGACAAGGAAGTGAGTCGGGGCTTGGGGCATAATGTCTTCAAAGGCGATAACATCATCGTCTTCAAATAGAATAGTTGCCGGAATGTCCCCTTTTACTATTTTGCAAAATAAACAGTCCATATCCTCTCCTTTTTTGTATTATTCAGGGTTAGTTGTTTCGCTTCAAGATGATTTGTTCAAAGGGTTGATCCTAGACAAGGATGTGTTCTTTATTCTGTCTCCCTTTTGTATTAGGCGTGAAATTCTTATTTTGAGTTGACTTTCTAAGTCCGAACAAGTGAGCAGATCATCAAAACCAAGTTTTTTAGCGTAATTAAGGGACACTTTAACATTGTTGCTGATGAGTAAGCATTGATCTTCATCCCGCATTAATGGCAACAGTCTTTGTTGAGTAATGTGGGGAATGTGGCCGCCATTGTCAAATACCAAAATGATAGAGCCAGACTCTCTTTTTGATGGTTTATCTAGGTATTCTAATAGCCCTTCTAATGTTGTGAAATGGTCTATTTTATTGGCATGACGCTGAAGAAGTGTCAGAGCTTTTTGTAAATGATTATCTACCTGACCAAGTAGAATGAGGTCAAAGTGGTGTTGGTGCATCACGTTTTCGTTGAATGGTCTAATATGCGCTTTAATTGGCAGTTTAATATTCATACTACGAAGTTGATCATTTGTTGTGATTTGATTTTCACCTTGTAAGTGTTCAACCAGTAATGAAATGTAATGCATACCAAGATCGAGTTGTTTTGAATTGACTTGGATTCTTGTGGGAAGCGGAGAACAATTTAGTTCTAGAAAAATGATGCCTTCTCGATTGATGTCATGGCGAATAATATTGAGCATTAATTCTTGGTCAGTAAAGTGTTTAAACTCTTGTGCGAGGCTTTCAATGAGTCGTTGCAGAATGAGTGAGTCTTGTAAAACTTCGACCTGGTCGGTTCCTATTGTGTTGAGCTCAATGTTTGAGTTGTCTTGATCTAAGCGTTGAACGTTATTGATTGCTTTGTCTATTAGGTCGTTGAGTAGAATTGGTTGGTTTTGTTCTAGAGCGATGTTTTCTTTTATGTCGCTAAGTAGGTCGATGCGTTCTATGAGATCTTGAATATTGCTGTTTGCTGTTTGGCTACTGGCTAGAAACATTTTTGCTTCTTTGGACATCGCTGCCTGTTCTAGATGGGATAACCCGCCATTAATAATATTGATTTGACGACGCATACGACTAGAAAGGTCTGATAAAAGGTCTGAAATGTCGGCTTGAGATTGTTTTGTTATTTGTGAGTGTTTTTGCAGCAGAGGTGCTGTTTGCGAAATCATACCTGTGAAATGAATCATGGCTTCAAGAATAACCGTTAAAGTTAATCCCCATTCAAATAATGCCGCGCTAGGGATAATGCCATAAATAGACATAAGCCATGCCGAATGGCCGATTAGTAGAATAAGTCTTGCGACCAAATAGTATCCAGAGAAAGGGATGTTCTTAATAAAGGCAATAACAGCATGAACGGAAAGTAGTAATAAGGTGCTTGCGGCAATAAGAGATAGGGCCAATATGCTAATGCTGTCAGGCCATATAGTGAAAATAAAAGCGAACAAAATGTTGATCGATCCCACGACCACAAGTGCTTTATCAACTTTGGGTAGATGTTTCTTGGTATCAAGATAAAGTCGAGAAAAGAACACTATTGCGCATAGGCTTAACAGAGAAGCTAAATTATAAACGCGTTCTTGAATATGGATTGCGTTTGGGAAAAATTGCGTGATTTGATCATGTAATGATAAATGCAAAGCCATAATGCCTATTAGCAATAAGCCATAAATTAGATACATGGCATGCGATGTCTTGATAAAAAAGAAGAGGTTACAAGCGAACAAAGTGAGTAATATGCCGATTAAAATCCCTGTAATGGTTAAGTCTTTTTGGTTATCTAGGCTAAAGGCGGATAGCGTTTTTAGCTCAATTGCAGCATTTATTGGTAAATGAGAAGACAATTTGATGTAAAGAGTAAAAATAGGAGGCGCGTTACTTGGGATAGTGTAAACGTAATTTGGAGTGTTTACCTGTCTATTGGTGTAAGGTCTTGCGCTACCAAGCTCCGCCTGAACTTGGTTTTCATAAAGGTTGGGCAGATAAATATCTAAGTATTGAAGTCTTGGGGATTTTATATTCAGCAGAATAGGCGTGTTGTTGCTTCTAATGGCAACATCGGTTCGAACCCATATATCGCCTTTTACAATACCCAGTTGTAAGTAGTCACGATTGATTGGACGAAATTGCTTTATGTATTCGTCAGAAGTGATTTTATCAAATGATAAGTTTTGCTCTTTGTCGATAAAATAGGTGCCGCTTTTGCCTATATTGAACTCACTATTACTATCATCAATGATCGCAATGCTGTTTGCGCCCCAAGCGAAGTTGGAGATGCTGAGTAAAAACAGTAAAATTAATCGATAAAGCAAAACGCTAGCCTGACTGTATTGTATAAAGGCTATCATTATTAACTAGATAGGGGATCAAATGCTATATCCAATTTTAGTAGAGTATTATGTTTGGTTTAGCATACTGCTTCTAGGTGTTACTTGGTTTGCAAGACAAAAAAAACCAGCAACACGTACGAACCTTATGTACGGTTACGGGATGATTGCTGCATTAGGCTTTGTTCTTGGTCTAGATTGGGTTTCGGGTATTATTTTTGGCTTGTTGGTTTTAGAAGTGGGGCGCTTATTTAAAGCTTGGCTAGATAAAAAAGAGTCTCAACTTAAAAAGTAAGTTGGATTAGTTCCACTGTTCATAAATAAAAAAGGCCTCATTTGAAGTGACCCCATAAAGTTGGACACTTTATTAACCGGCTAACAACGCCTGATTTCGGTACTCTACCGGAGTCAGGCCATTTAACCCCATTTTTATTCGTTTCGTATTGTAGTAATCAATATACTCTTCAAGTTCTTGGATCAGATCATCTGCATCTTCGAAGGTTTCACCATGGAACATTTCCGTTTTTAGTAATGCAAAAAAGTTCTCAGCCATAGCATTGTCCAAACAATTTCCTTTTCGTGACATACTTTGTTGTAGTCCTTGTTTCTCCAAAAGATATCGTGTTTGCTTTTGCTGGTACTTCCACCCCTGATCACTGTGTAATATCGGTATTTCTCCTTCTTTTAGGCCACTCATCGCTTCTTTTAGCATGTCAGTCACGAGCGGTAAATGCGCTGTCTTTTTAATTTGGTAGGCAATCACCTCTTGGTTAAACAGATCAATTACTGGGGACAAGTATACTTTTTGCCCTTTAATATTAAACTCTGTCACGTCGGTGACCCATTTCTCATTCGGTCTGTCCGCTTTAAAATTTCGGCATAAGAGATTGTCCGCAATACGTCCTATTTCGCCTCGATAAGAGCGATAGCGCTTAGGTCGTACCTTAGATTTAAGCCCCAATAACCTCATCAGTTTTTGCACTGTTTTATGATTCAGTCCTATTTTGGCTTTACGGAGCTCAGAGGTGATACGTCGATAACCATAACGGCCTCTATGCTCATGGAAGATCTCTTGTATCTTTTCCTTCGCTTCTGCGTACTGATCTGGCTGTGTTAATCGTTGGCAATGGTAATAAAACACACTTCGCGCTAGCGACAGAGAACGAAGTAAATTCGGTAGTTTATACTGATCTTTTAATCCTTGGGCGATTGACGTTTTTTCTTCGCTTGTTGGCGTTTCATCTCGTCCAAGGCTTCTAACTTTTTTAGAACGGCAACTTCTGTCCGACGATATTCCAACTCGTCACGAAGCTCTTCTAATGTCATTTCATCAATAGATTTATCGTTTGATTCTTGGCTCTGTTTTTTCATGGAAGGGCGCCCTCGCTGCTTAGGTTGAAGGCCTTGGAGTCCTGATTCGTCAAACTCACGTAGCCACACCGAAAGCGTACCGGGAGAGGGGAGATTATAAAAGGCACTTGTGTAAGTTAATGACCAATTTTCTGACCACATTCTTTTAAGAATATCGGCCTTATTTTTAGCGGTACGAGGAAATTTTGGCGGTAGAAACGATTCTTCACCATTGAAGCTATAGACCTTGCTCCAATAGCGAATCTGACTATATGGAATGGATAGCTGTTTTCCAAGAGCCCTTGGTGATGAAACACCATCAAGACATTGTTGAGCTAATGCAATTTTAAAAGTGCGACTGTACTTAGACATAAAAAGAACCCCCAATGTTGGTTGTCCAACTATTGGGGGTCACTTCAATTTGAGGCCTTTTTAGTCTGTAACTGGGTTACTTTTGCTCGCGAGCGATGGCGCGGTGGCCTATGTCGGTGCGGAAGTAAACTTTGTCCCAAGACAGAGTGTTAACGACGTCGTATGCCGCAGCTTGTGCTTCAGCAACAGTATTACCAAGTGCGACAGCGCATAGTACGCGACCACCGTTGGTGACCACTTGGCCGTCTTTTAGCGCTGTACCTGCTTGGAAGACTTTTTGACCTTCAGGAAGATTGGTGCCCAAACCGGAAATAACATCGCCTTTAGCGTAGTCTGCAGGGTAACCGCCAGCGGCTAGAACAACACCTAAGCTTGCGCGAGGGTCCCAATCCGCCTCAACCGTATCTAGCTTGCCGTTAACCGCCGCTAAACACATTTGCGCCAAGTCAGAACGTAAACGCATCATAATAGGTTGTGTTTCTGGGTCACCAAAACGGCAGTTATATTCTAATGTTTTAGGCGTACCATCTGGAGCAATCATTACACCAGCATATAAGAAGCCACGGTAGCGGTTGCCTTCAGCGTTCATGCCTTTAACCGTTGGCATAATGACTTCATTCATGATGCGGTCATGGATTTCAGGTGTAACAACCGGCGCAGGAGAGTAAGCTCCCATTCCGCCAGTGTTAGGGCCTTTGTCGCCGTTATCGCGTGCTTTATGGTCTTGGCTAGTGGCCATTGGTAAAACCGTCTCGCCATCAACCATGCAGATAAAGCTGGCTTCTTCACCCACTAGGAATTCTTCGATAACAACACGGCTTCCCGCATCACCAAAAGAATTGCCTTGGAGCATGTCTTCAACCGCTTCAATGGCTTCGGCCTCAGTTTGTGCCAAGATAACGCCTTTGCCTGCGGCTAGACCGTCGGCTTTGACCACGATTGGAGCGCCTTGTTGTTTGATATAAGCAACAGCTGGCTCGATTTGAGTGAAGTTACCGTAAGCGGCCGTGGGAATGTTGTGGCGAGCTAAAAAGTCTTTGGTGAAGGCTTTAGAGCCTTCTAACTGTGCTGCTGCCGCTGTTGGGCCAAAGATGGCCAAGCCTTCTTTTTCGAATGCATCAACGACACCAATAACCAATGGCGCTTCTGGGCCGACAATGGTTAGGTCGATGCTTTCTTGTTTTGCGAAAGCAACAAGGTCAGCAATATCCGTGACGCCTATGTTTACGTTTTCAACTTTGCTTTCCGTCGCGGTGCCTGCGTTGCCAGGGGCAACAAAAACTTTTTCAACTTGGTCTGATTCTGCCGTTTTCCATGCTAAAGCATGTTCACGACCACCGTTACCAATAATAAGAACTTTCATTATCTAATCCTTTGTACTGCAAACCAGAGGCCGAAGCCTCTGGAGGCTAACTAAAAGTTTTGATGTCTTTTAATTGCTAGGGCGCAATCTTAGTGGCGGAAGTGGCGCATGCCAGTAAACACCATCGCCATGCCTGCTTCGTCAGCCGCGGCGATAACTTCTTCGTCGCGCATAGAGCCACCAGGTTGAATAACGGCTGTAATACCCGCTTGTGCCGCTGCATCAATACCGTCACGGAATGGGAAGAATGCATCGGATGCCATAACAGAACCCGCTACTTCTAAGTTCTCATCAGCCGCTTTGATACCAGCAATTTTTGCGCTGTAAACACGGCTCATTTGGCCTGCACCTACACCAATCGTTTGCTCAGCTTTAGCATAAACAATGGCATTGGATTTAACGAATTTTGCTACTTTCCAAGCAAACAATAGGTCTTTTAGTTCTGCTTCGCTAGGCTGACGTTTTGAAACGATTTTAAGATCGTCCAACGTAATAACGCCGTCATCACGGTCTTGAACCAATAGGCCACCATTTACACGCTTGTAGTCAAGTGCCGCAGGTTTGTCTTTTGACCATTGACCACATTCTAGCAAGCGAACATTTTGCTTAGCTGCTACGACTACTGCCGCTTCTTTGCTAACGCTTGGTGCAATGATGACTTCAACGAATTGGCGGTCAACAATAGCTTGTGCTGTTTTGGCATCTAGCTCTTGGTTGAATGCAATAATGCCACCAAATGCCGACGTTGGATCGGTTTGGAAAGCTAGGTCATAGGCTTCAAGTTGTGTCTCTGCTGTCGCTACGCCGCAAGGGTTGGCGTGCTTAACAATAACACAAGCAGGCTTCTCGAAGCTTTTTACACACTCAAGAGCCGCATCGGTATCGGCGATGTTGTTGTAAGACAGTGCCTTGCCTTGAATCTGTTTCGCTGTGCTGATAGACGCTTCTTTAGGATTGGCTTCAACATAAAAAGCCGCTTTTTGGTGAGGGTTTTCACCGTAGCGCATTTCTTCTTGTTTGTTGAATTGTAGGTTAAAGGTGCGAGCAAAATCTTCGCTGCCGCCTTCTACTTTTTTGCCTAGGAAGTTAGCAATAGCACCATCGTAGTGAGAAGTGTGTTCGAATGCTTTTACGGCAAGATCGAAGCGCTGCTCATAAGTCAAACCGCCGTCTGCTTTAAGAGAAGCTAAGATTTCTTCGTAGCTAGAAGGAGATACCACAATAGCAACGTCTTTATGGTTTTTCGCTGCAGAGCGAACCATAGTAGGGCCACCGATGTCGATGTTTTCAATCGCCATTGGTAGATCGCAATCTGGGCGTTCGATAGTGGCTTCAAATGGGTAAAGGTTTACCACTACCATATCAATTTCTTCAATGCCATGCTCTTTCATGATGGCGCCGTCGATGTCGCGACGACCAAGAATGCCACCGTGTACTTTTGGATGAAGGGTTTTAACACGGCCATCCATCATTTCAGGGAAGCCTGTGTAGTCAGACACTTCTGTCGCTTTAACATTGCTGTCCAATAAAAGACGGTAAGTTCCACCGGTTGAAAGAATTTCAACGCCTTGAGCGGTCAGTTCGCGTGCGAATTCGACAATGCCTGTTTTGTCGGAAACACTGATTAACGCTCGTTTGATTGGAGTCACTGTATTTTGATTTGCCATCATGGTTCTCGCAGTTAATTTAACACTTAATAAACAAGGGGAAGTTAAGACGAAAAAAAGGGCGAATTCGCCCTTTTTTCTTTGTGCTTATAGCATACCGTATTGTTTCAACTTCTTGCGAAGTGTTCCTCGGTTTAAACCAAGGATAGTGGATGCTTTTGTTTGGTTATCCTTTGTGTAGCTCATTACAGACTCTAGCAAAGGCGCCTCAACCTCAGCTAAGACTAACTGGTATAAGTCTGTTATTGGCTGCCCATCAAGATGAGCGAAATAGTTTTGTAGGGCTTTTTCAACATTGTCACGTAGGGTTTGTGACTGCTCTGAAGAAGCGGCTTGAAACGTATGAGTATGAGTTTGTTCTACCACAGAATGACCTTCTATTTTTTAAAGCTAACCATGTATTAATGCGCATTGATTATCATCGAGAAGGGGATCTCACTCTTCTTTTTTGATATTCATGACATTAAGTGTAAGGTTCGTTTGCCTATTGGCAAACAAAGAACTCTTCCAATTTATCAAACTGTTCTTGCGTATTATCAATACGGTTAAACAGACTGCGAAATTGTGTGTTATCCGCTAACGTTTGCAGGTACCAACCAACATGTTTGCGAGCAATTCGCACGCCTAAATAGTCACCATAAAACTGGTGTAAGGCGTTCACGTGATTAATAACAAGGTGTCTCACCTCTGATAAAGATGGAGGTGCTAACAATTCGTTTGTTTCTAAATAGTGGTTTATTTCACGAAAAATCCACGGTCTTCCTTGAGCGGCTCTACCAATCATGATGCCATCCGCCTGTGTGTAATCTTTCACAAACTTTGCTGACTGTGCGTCTTTAATATCTCCATTCGCAAAAATAGGGATATTTAAGTGATGCTTAATTTCAGCAATGGTGTCGTATTCAGCATGCCCTTGGAATTTACATTCCCGTGTACGACCATGAATTGCCAATGCTTGAATGCCAATATCTTCTGCCATTTTTGCAATCGCAAGACCGTTTTTTTGATCCTGACTCCATCCTGTGCGGATTTTTAGAGTGACAGGAACCGAAACACTATTTACAACAGATTCCAGTATTTCACGAACCAGTGCCTCGTCCTTAAGTAAGGCTGAGCCTGCCGCTTTATTGCATACTTTTTTAGCGGGGCATCCCATGTTGATATCAATGATTTGTGCGCCTAGCTCAACATTTTGTTGTGCTGCTTCAGCCATCATTTGAGGGTCGCCACCAGCAATTTGTACAGATCTCGGTGAGACTTCCGCATCATGAATTAAACGATGACGGCTTTTTGTCGAGTTCCACAGGCGAACATCAGAGGTGACCATCTCTGATACGACTAGACCTGCACCTTGGTCATGGCAAAGGCGGCGAAAAGGCAAATCAGTTACACCCGCCATTGGGGCTAGAATAACTGGTTTGTCAACGCAATATGGGCCAATAGCAAATGCCATGATGTTCCTGAATACTGGATAGAATGTTAAAGATCGTCGACACTGTCGAGCGGGCGTGAATAATACCTATGGAATCGTTGTTTTTGTAGTCTTGACAGGACGAAAATTGGCTATTTTTTGTTCTTTTTTTGAGCTTAAAGAGAAAACAACTAAAAACTAGTAAGAACGAGTGTCCGCAGGAAAGGCTCTAATCTGATGAGTAACAGCACGAGCGCCAGGGTCTTGAATTGGAATCACTAAATGGATCGGAGTATTGGGGGGCATGTAAGTGATATCAAGAAAGTCCTTATGTAAATAATCACTGGGGGCAAAGAGGCGAGCAGCAACAGGTAGGCCATTTAAATCGAAAAACTCTAGCGCAATTTTTGGCATTGGCTGAGAGAATTTACTGGTGTTGGTGATAATCGCATTGACTAGTAGTGTATTAGGAATAGAAGGATGGCTTTGTATGCGCACATGTTGAATGCTGATTGCATTGATGTCTTCAAACCTTGGTAAAATACAACCTGAATACGAGCATATGGTTTTGTAAAAAGACCTAAAGTTTGGGGAGCGGCTGCCTTCGTCAAAAAAATGTATCGCTATCTGAGCGACTAGTAATGCGATTCCTAACAATGAGGCAAAAAACCATAGCCAAGGGTGTGACTTTTTTGGACGAGTAGTGGCCTCATTATCGCCTAATAGTGGCGCTAGGCTTTCTTGAGCTGACAGTTGCTCGAGAAAACTGTGTTGATTTTGTATTTCTGAAGGTCGAGTCTGTTCGGCGGCTGTCTGTGCTAGGGAATGCAAAGCCACCATATAGTCTGGCTCCTCGCTTGGGGTTTCTTGAGGAGTTTTGTTTGTAAGCGGTTTTGTTTGCTTAGTCTCGGGAGCTGGTTTTTTGGGCTCAGGAGAGTTTGGTTTTGCATTAAGAGCTGCTTCGACTTCGGCTAATTCTACTTCCCAAGGCGCAGGTTCTTCTTGGCGTTGAGTGCTTGTGTTATTTTGCCTGCTTTCCGCTCTATATTCAGGCTCTTTTATGGTATCCGTTGATGCTTTACGAGTCGTGTTACTTTCTTTTTGATTGGTGTTTGTTTTCTCTTTTGGGGGTTGTAGATCTTCATCATGAAAAAGCGTGTGTAGCCAATCTGGATTAATAATTTCCTCGGCAGGAGCAAGCCTAGAAGGCACTCTTGCGTCATCGTCCTCTATTGTAGATGGCTTTTTGGGAGTCGACGGAGTAGGTTTTACGGCTTCTTCCTTCGCTTCTTTTGTGCCATCTTGTGCAGCTGGCTTTTCAATTGCGCTTTTGTTGTTATCTAAAACTTTGCTTGCATTGAATATATGGAAACACTGACCACACCGTACTTTTCCTTTGGCCATGCTTAATACTTCATCACTCACACGAAATGCCGTTGAACATTTGGGGCAGCGGGTAATAAGGCTATTGGCCATAGGGTGTTATCTTCCTGTTTAAAACTTGATGAGAGCTTTGCATAGATTAAAATTGTTACCAATATTTGGATCAAATAGATTTTGTATTGATCATAATTTCGTGCAAAGGTCTCTTAATATATAGAGCTAAGTATTATGCGTGCTTAGTGCCTACAATACGAACCCATTCTTCTTTCTCTGTGATGGAGTCAATTGTAAACCATTCCTGATACGCCTCAATCACTTCATGAGCTTGGTTGGCAAGAATGCCTGATAAGGCTAATTGACCTTTGTTTTTTACCAAAGCGGAAATCGTTGGTGCAAGCTGCGCTAGAGGCCCAGCCAGAATGTTGGCTACCACGATATCGGCTTGTAGGTCGGATTCGTAGGGTGGTAGTTTAACTTCTAAGCGGTTTGGATCAATATTGTTGCGTTCCGCATTGGCTTCAGTGGCTTGAACGGCTTGTGGGTCAATGTCGATACCCACCATGTTGTTTGCACCAAGCAGTAAGCCTGCGATTCCAAGAATGCCAGATCCACAACCGTAATCAATGATGGTTTTGTCTTTGCAATCAATGCTGTCTAGCCATTGTAAACACAGTGCTGTAGTTGGGTGAGTGCCTGTGCCAAATGCCAAACCTGGATCCAGCATGAGCGTGACTGCGTTTGGATCTGGAACTTCGCGCCAGCTGGGGCAAACCCATAAACGTTCGCCAAATTGAATGGGGTGGTAGTTGTCCATCCACTCTCTTTCCCAGTCTTTGTCTTCCAGAATTTCTATTTTCATATCAATATCTGTTTCGCCAAGAGCTTCTGCTTTGTGCTCGACCACGGGGCGAATATGTTCAACATCGGCATCGGCTTCGAATAGGCCTGTCACCTTAGTGTTTTTCCACAATGGGGTAGTGTTTAAGTCTGGCTCATAAACAGGGTCATCGTGAACGTCTTCAAAAGTGACTACTAATGCACCGCAATCAAGTAAGGTATCCTCGAAAGCAGGGACATGGTCAGGTGTGGTATGAATACGAATTTGAAGCCAAGGCATAAGGTGGAGTCCAACAATTAACAAACAAGAATAGAATAGCGAAGCTTGGAACGAGAGGCGAGGGAAAATGATTGCCCCTAGTGATTTATCTTATCGCTAGGGGCAAAGCTTCAGCTTTTATAAGCCGAGCTTTTTCTCCAAATAATGGATGTTAACGCCGCCGGCAATGAAATTAACGTCATTTGCTAGGTCTTTTTGTAGCTCTATGTTGGTTTTAATACCATCGATGAAGGTTTCATCTAGAGCGCCAGAAAGGCGTTTTAGTGCTGCAGTACGATCTGGAGCGTGACAGATGATTTTAGCAATCATTGAGTCATACGTAGGTGGTACCGAGTAGCCACTGTATAAGTGAGAGTCAACACGAACACCCATACCGCCTGGAGCGTGGAAGTAGTCCACTTTACCTGGGCAAGGCATGAAAGTTTTTGCGTCTTCTGCGTTGATGCGAGATTCAACCGCATGGCCATTAAGTTTGATGTCTTCTTGTTTCAAAGACAAAGGAAGGCCACTCGCGATGCGAAGCTGTTCTTTAACGATATCAACTCCAGTTACCATTTCTGTAACCGGGTGTTCTACTTGAACACGAGTGTTCATTTCGATGAAGTAGAAGTTACCGTCTTCGTAAAGGAACTCGAACGTACCTGCACCGCGGTAGTTGATCTTGATACAAGCATCAACACAGGCTTTTAAACAAGCTTGGCGAGATTCTTCGTTTAGCATCGGTGCTGGCGCTTCTTCCAATACTTTCTGGTGGCGACGTTGCAAAGAACAGTCACGATCATATAGGTGAACCGCATTACCTTGACCATCAGCAAGTACTTGTACTTCTACGTGACGTGGGTTTTGTAGGAATTTCTCCATGTAAACCGTGCTGTCACCAAAGTAAGAGCCTGCTTCAGACTGCGTAATACTGATAGATTTTAGTAGGCTGCCTTCGTTGTGAACAACGCGCATACCACGACCACCACCACCAGCTGCCGCTTTAACGATTACCGGAAAACCAATTTCATTGGCAATTCGGATACACTCTTCAGGGTCGGTCGGTACTGGGCCGTTAGAGCCTGGAACCGTTGGAACGCCAGCTTCTTTCATTGCTTTAATGGCAGAAACTTTATCTCCCATTAGGCGGATAGTTTCAGCTTTTGGGCCGATGAAGGTGAAGCCAGAACGTTCAACTTGCTCTGCGAAGTCCGCATTTTCAGCAAGGAAGCCGTAACCTGGATGAATAGCTGAAGTATCTGTTAGTTCCGCAGCGCTGATGATAGCTGGGATATTCAAATAACTTTGCGTAGATGGATTCGGACCTATACAGATAGATTCATCTGCAAGGCGCACATGTAACAAGTCGCGGTCAATCTTAGAGTGAACCGCAACGGTTTTGATACCGAGTTCTTTACACGCACGTAAAATACGTAGCGCGATTTCGCCTCGGTTAGCAATCAATACCTTATCAAGCATGATGGAACCTTTGCGTTGGATTAAATGATAGTAACAAGAGGCTGGTCGAACTCAACTGGTTCGCCGTCTTCAACAAGGATAGCGCCAATTGTACCAGACTTATCGGCTTCAATTTGGTTCATCATTTTCATAGCTTCAACGATACAAATAGTATCGCCCACGTTAACTTTTTGACCTACTTCAATGAAAGGTTTAGCGCCTGGAGCAGAAGACTTGTAGTAAGTGCCGACCATAGGAGAGTTTACAGTGTGGCCTGTTACCGCTGCTGGGGCTTCTGGAGCCGCAGTGGATGCTGCTGGTGCGCTAGGTGCTTGAGGAGACATCATAGGAGCGGCCATCATTTGTGGCTGTTGAACTGGCGCACCACCACGGCTAATGCGAACTGCTTCTTCGCCTTCTTTGATTTCAATCTCGTAGACGTTTGACTCTTCTAGAAGTTCGATTAGTTTTTTGATTTTACGAATATCCATGGTTACTCTCTTCTGTCTGAATTGGTGATTCAGTGATTATGTTATTCACTGACTATTTTTATGAATTTTATTGGTGACTAACGGTAAACTGTTAGTAAAGCTTTTAATAAAACTGAATTGCAAAAGCATTTAGCTGGAAATTATCAATAAAAAGCGTGATATTGTCCAGTTATGCGTTAAAAAAACCGAAAAATGTTTGCTCTGTGCGTTTTTTGTTCTGTCGTAAACTCTCGCCTTGTGAAGGGGGAAGTTCACTGATTGATAACTAAGTTCAAACGGTTTATTAGGGTAGATTTAGTCGGCTCTCCTATTAGTGTTAGTGGTTTTCTTTCATTACCTTTAGCGTCTAAAAACACCAGTGATGGTGGCCCAAATAAACCGAACTGCTTCATCAAAGCTTGGTTTTTCTCTGAATTTTCGGTGACATCGACTCTTACCAGCTGTACTTGATCGATCATTGGCGACACTTCGGGTGATCTAAACATCTCTTCTAAAATCCGACAGCTGATACACCAATCTGCATATAAATCGAGCACAATGGGACGAGTATCTTGATTGGCGACTAATTGATCAAGCTCATCTAGCCCTCTAATCGAGGTGCTAAATAAGTTTTTTGTTTCTGAATTATCACTTGAGGTGATGTTTAAGCTTTTCAAGGGCTGTAACGGATTGTCGTTGCCTGTTGTACCGCCGAAAAATTCAATACAGCCAATGAGGAAAAACACTAAGGCAAAAAACCAGCGTACAGGATGAGAGTGGACGCGATAAGCGCGATGGATGAAATAGCTACTTATCGCAAGAGCTAGAAAGCTCCATAAGTAAAGGTGACTATAAGCTGGTAACCAGCGGTTAATGAGCCAAATTGACATGGCAATTAGACCAAAGCCCATCAACACCTTGATATCATCTAACCATTGGCCGCTTTTAGGTAATATTTTGGGACCGAATAAGCCGACTAGCAATAGAGGTACCCCCATTCCGAGAGCCATAATAAATAGCATGGAAGCACCATACACTGCATTTCCTTGGCCACTAATATACAGTAACACTCCTGCTAAGGGCGCTGAGACACAAGGTGATACGACCAATGTAGATAATACGCCTGCGATAAAAATACTGGAGGTAGATTTCCATAACCCATCTCTTGAGTGAGTTGTTGTTTGTAGGCGTTGCTGCCAAGTGCTTGGTAGTTTTAACTCATATATACCGAACATAGCTAAGGCTAGTAGTACGAATAAGATCGCGCTACCCATTAAGAAAATAGGTTTTTGTAGTTGCGCTTGTAAGTTGAGTTGTGTGCCAAAAATACCAACTAAACCGCCAATCGCAGCGTAGGTGAATGCCATGGCGGACACATAAACGGCACTGTAGAAGAACGCTCCCAATTTAGAATGGCGTGTACCGATAACAATAGCGCTAACAATGGGAATCATAGGAAGTACACAAGGGGTCATCGATAAAAGTAAACCTAATCCAAACAGTAGGATTAGCGTCGACCAGAGGTTGCCGGTATATAGTGATTGACTGATAGATTGGGATTCTGAGAGGGAAATGTGGTTATCAGCAGCTGTGTCACTTTTTTTAGGTTGTGGGCTGGCCTTTATCGACTCTAACTTTGAAAGGTGTGTTTCGGGTATTGTAAATTGTATTGGGTGTTTTTGTGGTGCGTAGCATAAGCCTTTCTCTGCACAGCCCTGAAATATGAGGGTTGCGTTGATTTTTGTTCCGGGTGGTAAATTGATATCGTAATAGATAGGCAGAGATAATTTATGGTGGTAAACGACGACTTCGCCAAAATATGGGTCTTGTTTGTTTTCTCCCTTAGGATAGGGAGAAAAGTGCAGTTTATCTGCTCCTTCACCAGACAAAGCAAACTGTTCTTGATATAAATAGTAACCGTCATGAATTTGCCAAGAAGCGATTAATTTACCATCTTTGGGCGATGTTATAGACAATTGGAAGGCTTGTTCTACCGGTAGAAATTCTGGTTCTGAGATCCTAGTTGTTGGTGCAAAAGTAAAGGCATAAGAAGCAGAATGAAATGTTAATAAACATAAAAGAGCAAATAAGCGCATATATTTCTTCAATCAAGTTGAGCGTGCTACTGAAATAGAAAATCCATATTTCATCAGGCCAGAGAGAAGGTGTAGACTACCAATCCACCTTTTAGTTGCCAATCGTAAGGGGCCAAATTGAGTAAATTCGTAGTTTTTTTGCTTATTGTTGTGACATTCCTGACAGGTTGTCAGAAAAACGTTAAGCCCTCAGAGAACATACAGCCAGAACCTGAAGTGGCAATGACTCCTGTTATTCCTGATAGTGATGTTTCTAATCAATCCGAACAAATAACTCATACCAAGCCGGAACAGCAAGAAAAATCTACTCCGGAACAAAAAGCGCCCACTAAGTTTGAAAAATTGACACAACATCTTATACAGCAAGGTAAGCAAGCGTTGTCTGAACAAAGGTTATTAACACCTGCTGAAGACAATGCTAATTTATACTTTCAGGCGGCCTTAGGACGAGACCCAGGAAATTTTCAAGCTATACAGGGAATTGCCGCGATAGTGGATACTTATACACAGTGGGCTTGGCAAGCAGCAAGGAATCGAGATTATAATAAGGCTGAGCGTTACCTTGACTCTGCACGGTCTGTAAATCCGGGAGATCCTATGATTGTGGAAATGGCTTCACGGGTCAGTGATTTAAAAGCAAAGCGACAACAGGCTGCCAAAGCAGACAAAAACCAAGCAAAATCGGAGGCTCTCCCTAATATTGCAAAAGAGGGGCAATATTTCTTGCCTAAAACACTTTTTAGTTTGAGTGATGATGAGATAATCGCAAAGATTCAGCCTATTATAGATGAGGTGGCGAAAACGGATCGCCCCATCGCTATTTACTGGCCAAATGACAAAGAGGCACGGTTGATTTATCAAATAATTAACAGTCGTGTTCCAGAATTTCGTGTACGTGCGATGACCTATCATCGTGCTGATTACATGGTTGAATTACAAAAAGATTAAGGTGGATCAATAATGTCGTGGTTAGCAAATAAGTTTCAAGGGCTAAAACCCAATTTTAGTTTCTCAGGTGTAGGAAAGGTTGCTGCCTTTGCTGTGCTCATTATTGCAATCTTATTGAGTATTTTAGGCATGTATTGGAGTAGTGAGCCTGATCAGTTTGATGTGGTTGCTACTGCAAAAGAAAAGGCCGCGGAACGAGGTTATTTGAATAACAGCAAGAAACTCGTGGTTGGCTATACAACAGCCAGTACATTGCACACCATTATGGAAACATTGTTGGATAAACCAGGCGGTTTCATTAGTAATGACATAATGCCACCGGGCCTGTTTATGGATAACATGCCTGCTTGGGAGTTTGGTGTTCTGGTTCAGTCCCGCGATCTTGCCAGAGCTTTCCGCAAAGAGTTTAGCCGTTCTCAATCGCAGTCTACCGAAGATGTGAACTTGAAAATAGCCGAGCCACAATTCAACTTTGACAACAAAAGCTGGGCGCTACCCTCCAGTGAAAGTGAGTATCGCCGTGGCAATAAAGAGCTAATGGAGTACCTTGACCGTTTGGCTGGCCAAACTAATAACAAGGCTCAGTTTTATGCACGCGCCGATAACCTTTCAGATTGGTTGTCGGATGTCAGTACTCGCCTTGGCAGCTTGTCACAGCGCTTATCAGCCAGTGTGATCGAAGATAAACCTCAACTGGAATCAGACGAAAATACGCGTTATGTGCGTACGCCTTGGTTAAAAGTAGATGATGTTTTCTATGAGGCTCGTGGTACAAGCTGGGCGCTTATTCATATGTTGCGTGCCGTCGAAGTGGATTTTTTCTTCACATTACAGGACAAAAATGCGCTGGTTAGCTTGCGTCAAATCATTCGTGAGTTGGAAGCGACTCAAGCCAGTATTTGGTCTCCATTCATATTGAATGGCAGCGGCTTTGGTGTATTGGCGAATCACTCATTGGTTATGGCTTCTTACATCGCTCGTGCCAATACCGCGATAATTGACCTACGTCGTTTGTTAGAACAAGGCTAACGAATCAATGTCACTTGGCAACAGCAAGGGGATTCGTCTAGCAGAACTAGACGACGCCCCTGCGATATTAGATATTTTTCAGCGCTGTGACCTATTTGCCACGACGGGGCGTCGACAAGACAACATCAGCCTGATCGATATAATTGACTGGTTAGAAAACACCTCCGACCGACACCCAATGTTAGTCCTAGAAGAACAGGGCGAAGCCATTGCTTGGTGCTCTATCGAGCCCTTTTATGGTTTGCCTGCTTTTGATCGTGCCTGCGAAATCAGCCTTTACGTTACACCACACTGGCAAGGTAAACGCATCGGTTCACAGCTTTTTCAATACCTAGAGGCCAATCGATCTGTATTGGGTTTTAGCCATCTTGTCGCCTATATCTATGCCAGCAACCTCACTAGCCAAGGCTTTTTTACGCGCCAAGGGTTTGAACAATGGGGACTGCTGCCGAATATTGCTCAGAATGAACAGATTAAAGAAGACGTTTTTATTCTTGGAAGAGAGTTTAACTAGCAATAAATAGTCCGCCTGATTGATAGGGATTGAGTCAAGATATGATCATTCGAGAAGCGTGTTTAGCCGATCTATCCAATATTGCAAACTTGCATGCCCAAAGTTGGCGTGACAATTACAGTGATGTTTTGTCTGAGGAATACCTAGAGAAAAGTGTCTTTGCCGATAGAGCATCAGTATGGACGTCTCGACTAAAAAAACCTTTAACCAACCAGTTGGTGTTAGTCGCTGAGTTAGACGACTACATCTGCGGCTTCATTTGCGCGTTTGGTGATCATCATCCAACTTTTGGCACTATCATCGATAATCTACATGTAAAATCTGGTAATAAAGGTAAAGGTGTTGGCCGCCAATTGCTCGCCGCCGCGGCATCTTGGGCGACGACTCATTACAAAAACACAGACTTATATTTAGAAGTTTTAGAGTCTAATATCAAAGCCATTGGATTCTATGAAGCCCTTGGCGCTACAAACATCGGCTCTTCTTATTGGCATACGCCTTGTGGCAATCAAGCAAAAGAATTTATCTATAGCTGGGGGGTGCTAGAGGTTTTGGTTGAAAAGCTCCAGTTGTCTAAATAGAGCGATTATCCATTAAGTGACGCATTTGTTCGGTGATCCAATCTGTCAATTTATTACTTGGGCTGTCGAGTCGTTTGACGATTCCCACTTCAATTAACTGATCTGTTAAAAAGTCACTTTTGGCGATTTTTATTTGTTCATAAAACCAACTCGCTTTTGCAATATGCTCTGGCACAATCGCCCAACCTTGATTCTGTGTGACCAACTCACATATCAGATAGTAGCTGTCTAGGTCCCAATGATCTGGACTTAAGGCGTTTTCACGGTTCTCTCCTGAGCGGTTACACAGCACAAACTGACGATACTGTTGTAACTGAGAAAGACTCAATTGATCCTCTTGCGCCAGAGGGTGCTTTTTCCCAACGATCAGGATTTTCTTAAAATAGCCTAAAGATTGTAAGGTTAATTTTGGTGGCAGAGCACTGTTGCTAATCATAAAGCCAATGTCGGCTCTTTGATTCGCTATAGCATTGGCGATGTCATCTTGCGAGCCATTGGTGATCACCAAATGCGTGTTGGGAAAGAGGTCGCCAACTTGAGAGAAAATAGAATGAATGGTTTCTAGGGGCAGGGCTTCATCCAATGCGATACGCAGTGAAATTGGCTCTTTGTTGGCGGCCGATAAAGCACGAGAGTCTAGGCGCAAACATTGGTTAAGTACGGCCCGTGCTTCCGGTAGCATTTCCTTGCCTAAGTGTGTCAGCACGGGAAATTTAGAACTGCGATCAAAAAGATCAAACCCTAAGTCTAATTCCAAGTTCGCGATGGCACTGCTGATTCGCGATTGCGCTTTATTTAACTGTCTTGCCGCGGCAGAAAAAGAGCCTAATTCAGCAGCGGTAACAAAAGCCAATAATTGATCCAATGTCCAGTTCATTTCTTTTCTCATAAAGGGGCTCATAGGGCAGAGGTATTGTTTTATCCATTCGTTAAGCGGATGGTAACTAACTTTCTTATATCTCAATTGAGTATATTATGCCTGCATTGTTCATTTTTAGGTATTTTTGTTATGCAAGCCGATCCGCAGATTCAACCTTCACAATCCGTCGCTGGTACGTTTTGGCGTTTTGCCATTCCTTCTATCGTCGCTATGTTAGTCAGTGGACTGTATCAAATCATCGATGGTTTCTTCGTTGGTCATTTTGTTGGAGCAGACGGATTAGCTGGCATTAACATGGCGATTCCTTTGCTTGGTCTAATCATGGGGTTTGGTCTGTTGGTAGGGATGGGCGGAGGCAGTGTCTTGTCTAACTATCGTGGCGAGAACAACCTTTCTGCCACCCAAGCAACCTTGGTCACGTCATTATGTTTAATCGTTTTGATTGGCCTATTGGCCACGGTTGTTTTTATCGCCTTTGGGCAAACGTTGCTGGATTTGCAAGGTGCAACGGGCGTGACGCTTGATATGAGCTGGAGTTATGTGCAGACCATGTCATTTGGCGCGCTTATCTCCATTGGTGCCAGTGCTATGCCTATGCTTGTGCGTAATGATGACAGCCCAAATCGTGCAACGGTATTCATTGTGGCTGGAGCCTTAGCGAATATTGTCTTGGATTATATCTTTTTAGCTTATCTTGATATGGGGCTGAGAGGGGCCGCGATCGCCACTCTGATCGCCCAATTTTTTACCTGTGTATTGTGCTTGCGCTATTTTATGTCATCCAAAGCGAAAACCAAGCTAGCCATTAAGCAACTTGATAAAGCGATTGCAATTCGAATCGTGCAGCTAGGATCCTCCAACTTGGTGATGTTTATCTATTTTAGCTTTGTCATGGCGTTCCATAATTTGCAATTTATGGCATACGGAAATACCACGCAACTCGCGGCCTTTGCGATCGTTGGCTATGTGGCAAGTTGTTACTACTTTTTTGCTGAAGGCTTGGTGAGTGGCTTGCAACCACCTGTGAGTTACTACTTAGGTGCCAAGCAATACAAACGGATTATTGAAACGGTAAAACTGGCGTTTTCCATTACTGTTGGATCAGGTATTGCTCTGGTGATACTGCTCAATATGTTCCCAGAACTTTTTATTAGTGTCTTTACTTCAGGTGACGATGTTTTAGTGGCCGCAAGTAAAAACGGTATTCGTCTTCACCTGTTAGCATTGTTCTTAGATGGTTTCTTATTTATGGCATCGATCTATTTCGTTGCGGTTGGTAAAAGTGGACAGGCTCTGTTTGTGTCTGTTGGCAACATGTTGATACAGATTCCATTTTTATTCATCCTGCCGAAATACTTAGGAGTCGATGGGGTTTGGTTAGCCGTTCCACTCTCCAACATCGCATTCACATTGATCGTACTGCCGATGCTATTGATTAATCTGAAAGGGTTGAAGAAAATGCATAATCAACAAAGTGATATTGGAACAGGAGTGGTCGCTTATCCGTAATCTCTGAACCTATTAATAAAGAACACTTTGTTCAAGGTGTTCTTTATTTGCTTCCATTCAAACGCTTTGTATTCCTCACCTTTTTTCCGCTCTGCTGAGCGGGTAACTTTTTGCAAGCGCCCAAAAAGTAACCAAAAATGCGCTTTATCGGGCTATCGCCCAAACGTCTCATTCATATTGTTAAATACTAGTTTGGCAAGACGATTTTTATCGTAAGGCATAGATTGGCTTTTCTGTTTGTGAAAGTCTTTCTGTTAATGACCCTGAAACTCCATAAAGTCGCGCAACTTCGTCGCGTCGAAGCCGCTTCTTTAGCTTATTTGCTTCCATTCAAACGCTTTGTAATCCCTACCTTTTTTCGCTCAGCAGGGCGAAGCCATGTATGCAAACTAGGAATCGTTGAGGTGTAACAGATATACTTGTGGATCAAAGAAAATTAACTCAACCTCACGAAGTACCCAATCTATGCGTTTGTTAAAGTCATCAATTCATCCTAGTCTCGAGTCTGTTGATCAATCTTCCTTCTTACGTCTTGCTGCCCGTGGAATTATTTTAAAAGGCGAGGATATTTTGATGCTCTATACCCAGCGTTATGATGATTACACCTTGCCGGGTGGTGGGATTGATGAAGGGGAAGATCAGGTTGATGGTTTGATCCGTGAGTTAACGGAGGAAACTGGCGCAAGGAATATTCGTAATGTCGAGGCGTTTGGTTTGTATGAAGAGTTTCGGCCTTGGTATAGAGAGGATTTCGATATCATGCAGATGAAGTCTTATTGCTATACCTGTGAGATTGACGAGCAGTTAGGCGAGACCAGCCTGGAAGATTACGAAGTGAAAAATGGTATGAAGCCAGTGTGGATTAATATTCATGAGGCGATTGAGCATAATATCGAGACAATTAAAAACAGTGAAAAAAAAGGGATGTCGATTGAACGAGAGACGTTTTTATTGTGTTTGATTCGTGATGAGTTGTTAGGAGTGTCGAGCTGATTGATTTAGCTCGGGTGCTTTTACGCGGGAGTTGGGGATGTTGAACAGAACGTTTTTCTATTTATTTGTGTTTATTTTATTGCAAGGGTGTTCAAGCCATATGCCGAAATTAGGTGTTTCTAATGGAAAGTTAGCGGCGTGTCCTAGCTCGCCAAACTGTGTGAGCAGTCAGGCTGCTGTCGGTGATAAGCATTACATTGAGCCTATTGTGTTGAAGGCGTCTATGGCGTCTGCCCATGACAAGGTGATGTCGGTACTGGAGTCTTCGAGGCGTACTAAGGTTGTGGTGAATGAAGAGAATTACATCCATGCTGAGTTCACATCAGCGGTGTTTCGTTTTGTCGATGATGTGGAGTTTTTGTTTGCCAAAGAACGAGATGGGGAAGTGATGGTTGATATTCGTTCTGCCTCTCGCGTTGGGCATTCCGACTTTGGGGTGAATCGCAAGCGAATGGAAGACATTCGCGGCAAACTAGAAGAGTAGTGTTTATGATGCTTGATTCGATAGGTAAGGAATAAGGTGTCTGGTTTCATAGTGTTGCTGGGATTTTATGGGATTATGGGGCTGGTTACCTTTTGTATTTATAGTGCGGATAAGTCGGCGGCTAAACGGGGTAAGCAGAGAGTACGAGAATCGACCCTGCATTGGTTGTCTTTATTTTGTGGGTGGCTCGGTGCTTTATTGGGACAAAAACTATTTCGTCATAAGATTCAAAAGCGGCGTTTTTTAGCGATGTTTTGGTTGACGGTTATCGTAAATATTATGGCTGTCAGTTATATCGTCTATCTTCTTAACTTTGCTGAGGTTAGATAATCTCGTTACGTTATGTAATTTACATAGATTTTTTAGGCAAACACCATAGATAATCAATATTTAGATACGACGCTGGGTTAGCTTGTTTTCTATACTTCTTTAAACAATGTTAATGCGTTTGGGTGCCTGCCTTATGAATAAAAAAGAACTTGCGATTAATCTAGCTGATGTGATGGAGCTCATGCTGGATGCCGTTTGTATTGTAGATCGTGATGGAATATTTGTTTTTGTCAGCGCAGCGTTTGAAAAGATGTTTGGTTATGCTCCACAAGAAGTGATTGGTAAACCTATGGTAGAAATGGTTTATCCAGAAGATAGGGAAAGAACGCTGGATGTTGCTGAATCTGTGGTGGGTGGTTATATGCTGCCTGGCTTTGAGAATCGGTGGGTGCGTAAGGATGGTAAGGTAGTGAATGTGTTGTGGTCGGCGAGATGGTCTGACGAGCATCAGGTAAGAATCGCAGTGGCTCATGATATCACCGAGCGCAAGAAAATGGAGGCTCAGTTGCTTTATGCCGCAGGTCATGATGATTTAACGGGGTTACCTAATCGTACTTTGCTTTTGGATCGTTTGCAGTCGTCGCTTATGCTCGCGGAGCGTGAGAGAGCCGGATTGTCAGTTTTGTTTATTGATATCGATGGTTTTAAAGAGATTAATGATGGTTATGGGCATGCCATTGGAGATCTACTGTTGCAGCAAATAGCGATTAGGTTAGTTGGCTGTGTTCGTAAGTCTGATACGGTTGGGCGTCTGGGAGGCGATGAGTTTTTAATTGTCTTAAATAAGGTAAACCATACAGAAAGTGCTTCTTTGGTCGCTGAAAAGATCCGTGTTGCCTTATCGGATGTTTTTGTTATTGAAGGTGCTTTGTTGTCTGTTTCTGCCAGTATTGGTATTGCTTGTTACCCTGAATATGGAAAAGAGGCGTTGGAGTTGGTGCAGTTTGCTGATAAAGCTATGTATCAGGCAAAAAACTGTGGCGGCGATAAGGTTATTTTGTCTGTTACCTAGGGATTTTTACTTTGGGTTATTGAGCACTTCTTTTTCAACAGGTAATATTCTTATCACGTCTCATCACTCTTCTGCTGGTGTATTTTCTGGTGAAAATTAGCAAATATACTGAAAATACACATTCTGTTTGATCCGTGGTTTACGATTTGCTTTCTTCGAGCTGTTTTCCGTTTTACTATCGGGAGATTGGGCGAGAGGTAAAGCCTAGAGTCCACATAATATTGGTGTTGATCACTGGTGTTGTTTGTAATCATTTAACTTTATAGGAAACAATAATGGCGGCTTTTGGTAGCGTGTTTATGCCTAAAATGGCATTGGCAACATTCGAAAATAATCAATGGAGTGATGCAAGCATTGTCGCATCAGACAGTATTCAAATGCATCCTGGTGCCCATGTATTACATTACTCAAGTACTTGTTTTGAAGGCTTGAAGGCATTTCGCCATGCGGATGGTAGCGTACATGTATTTCGTATGGACCAAAATATTAAACGTCTGGCTCAAAGCTCACGTTTGTTGTCTTTGCCTACGATTGATGAAGCCCAAGTGTCTAAAATGATTGTTGATGTGGTCGCTGAGTTTGCTACAGATGTTCCTGAGCCGCCAGGGTCCATGTACATTCGTCCGACTCATATTGGTACGGAAGCCGCCGTGGGCAAAGCGGCTGCACCAACGGCAACATCAATGTTGTATGTGCTGTTGTCTCCTGTTGGTGATTACTTCACTGGTGGTGATAAAGCGCTTCGCTTGCTATTGGATGAAACCGGTATGCGTTGTGCGCCACATATGGGTATGATCAAAAGTGGTGGTAACTACGCCAGTGCTTTGGGCCCTATTTCGAAAGCAAAAGAAGAAGTTCAGGCTGATCAGATTTTATTTTGCCCAAATGGTGATGTTCAAGAAACAGGTGCGGCTAACTTCTTATTGATCGATGGCAACGAAATCATTACCAAAGGTTTGGACTCTTCTTTCTTACATGGTGTGACGCGTTCTTCTATCTTAACGCTGGCAGCGGATTTGGGAATGACAGTGAGTGAACGTGATTTAACCGTTGCTGAATTGTTAGAGCGCGCTGCTAAGCCAGAAGTAGAAGCGGTATTGTCTGGTACAGCTGCAGTATTAACATCTGTTGGTACTTTCATTCATAACGAGAAAGAGTACAAAGTTGGAACAGGTGAACCAGGCCCTATTGCGCAGAAGCTACGCCAAGCATTGAATGATATTCAATGGGGTAAAGCAGAGGACAAGCATAACTGGTTAACGAAAGTTTGCTGAGTAAAGTCCAGAATCAAAAAAAGGAGCTGAAGTTCTAAACTTCCGCTCCTTTTTTATGTATGCAATATTTAACTTTATATCGCTTAGTTACAGAGCCAGTCTTAGAGAAGCAAAAATGGCGTTTTGATCTTGCTGAGCAAATTGAGCTACGTCATAATTTGCTCCAATCGAGAAGTTTTTGGTCATGTAGTATCTAAGTGCTAGAGCAAAGCTGCTGTCTGTTTCTCTAAAAACATCATCATATTTGAATTTTCCTTCAAACTCTAATCGGTCAGCCAATGAGCTACGCAAGCCAGCAGTAAACCTGTAACCTGTTTCATCATTATTACCATAATCAGCTTTGACTAATTGCAGCGTACCAAACAGGTTTGAGGCTCGACCCACAGGCGCATAAATGCCTGCACCAATCGCAGTAACGTCAAGGTCGCCATACTCTGTTGATTCTGCAGCAATGAACGGGCCATTTCCTAACTCAAAAGCACCAGAAAGAGAAGAGTAGTCATCATTAGACGGGTTGGAATTGTCTGGGTCTATTTTACCAAAACCATAATCTAGGTAGGTAAATGTCGCCGCTTGAGCGCCAGTTGAAAGGGCAATTGTTGTTGCCGCCAAACCTGCAAGTAGTATTTTTTTCATGTTCTTCTCCATGTATTCGATAAATAAAAATGCAACGCAAAGTCTGTACTTTGCGATTTTATTTACCATGTAAGCGGCATCAATAGCTTAAAGTTTAATGAAAACGCATTATTTATTTAATCTGAGTTCGTATTTTTGGGTAAGCTGATGATATAAATAAGATATTATTTTTACGTGAATAGGTAGTTTTAGACTCATTTAAAGGGTGTTGTTTATGAAATCGCTTCTGAGAAAGCTCTGTTTTCCGGTTTTGAGTATGTTTGAGTCTGGAGAAGGGGAATACGATTATAAGCCATCTCACCGAACGATATTGATTGTGCTCGGAGGACTGTGTTTGGTGATTGCATCGGCTTCTTTGGCAGTCACTTTAGTAACGCGTGAACTTGCTGGTGTGATTCCGATCCTACTGTTTTTATTGACTGGGTTAATTTGTGAAATAGTTGGATTGCTGGGAACTGATCGGGCGGTTGCTAGAATTTGGAAGCGAAACTAAGTAAAAGGCGACATCGTGTCGCCTTTTTGTATTGGTATGTGACATAAAATTAGAAACGGTCTTTGCCTTTATGACTAGGTCTATCGTCGCGACAGTCATTCTTATGTTCTTTCTGTAGGCTGATGAATTTATTTTTTTGTTCAGGCGTTAAAATACTTAACATTTGATGTTGTTTGCTTAGCATTTCTACTTGGCGCTCGACTTGCTTCTCTGACATTTCTTTGGCTAGTTGAGTCGCTTTGGCTGGGTCAAATTTGTCGGCCATCAATAGGTTATTCATTTTGTCTAAGTGTGCCATTCGGTCTTGGTTACGCTGTTCTTGTCTGTCTTTGAATTGTTCTTTCTTGGCTTTTGAGTTTGCTTGACGAAGCGTTTTAAATTGTTCTTTTTGGTCGTCTGTCAGGTTGAGTTCTTTCATCATGCCGCGATCTAGTCCTAGACGACATTCTTGATGATGTGGATGGTTTTTTGGGTCTTTTCCACCAGAAGCAAATGCTTGACTACTTAAAATAATAGGTAAAACGACAGTGGCTAAAACGACTTTTTTAGATAGTCTCATTTTCTTTTCCTTATTCATTCAAAAGGTTAAATTATCGAACAACACTGCGCTCTATACGCATGGAAGTAGAATAGCGGCAGTAAGGTAAAGCGGCGTATTAGCAAGGTAAAGTATCGTAAAGGCTGCGGCGCCTAGAGCATTTAGACGTAAAATAGCAACGTCGCCATAAGGCGATGCGTCTTTTAAATGCTTTTACAGCGAGACAGGTTGACCACTTATAGATCTTTAATTTTTAGGAATGCGCATGGCACATGTTTTAATCATTGATGATGACATCGAATTGAGTGATTTACTCAAAGAGGTGTTAGCTTTTGAAAATTTCACTGTTTCTACGGCTTATGACGGAGAGTCTGGTTTGTCGTCGATCAGCGAGAGTGTTGATTTGATTTTGCTGGATGTCATGATGCCAAAGCTGAATGGTTTTGAAACTCTTAAGCAGCTTCGTGAAAAATGGACAGTGCCTGTTTTGATGTTAACGGCAAAAGGAGAAGAGATTGATCGCGTGGTAGGGCTTGAATTGGGAGCCGATGATTATTTACCTAAGCCTTTTAGTGAGCGCGAACTATTAGCAAGAATTCGTGCCATCCTTCGTAGAACTCAGACCAATCAAGGGCAGCCGCAAAATGATGGTGTGACCTATCGAGACATCACGCTTTATCCTGGTCGCTTAGAGGCCTATTGCAATGGTGATTTGTTGGATTTAACCAGTACAGAGTTTGCGCTGATGCATCATTTTTTGATTCATCCCGGTCAAGTTTTAACAAAGGAAGTATTAAGTCTAGATGTATTGGGTAAACGCTTAGCTGCGTTTGATCGTGCGGTAGATATGCATGTTTCCAACTTACGTAAGAAGCTACCGGATTGGCCAAATGGTAAGCCACGAATTAAAACTTTGCGTGGTCGAGGGTATTTGTTGGTGGAGGGCGATTAATGCGCTTACCAAAGATTACCAGCTTATATGGGCGTATTTTTGCGATTTTTTGGTTTACGATGTTTTTAGTGTTGCTTGCTGTACTGGCCTTGCCACACTTTGATCCACGAAAAACAAGAAATATAGAGCCTCGCTATTATCATCAAATGCAACAAATACGTGACCGTATTGAGCTGCAATTTTCTTCAATGAAATCTATCGAGCCGATTATTAATTATTTAGATGATTGGTCACACCGGCGCCCAAATGATAAAAAATTGCGCCTATTTCTTAGTGATCTTGATGGCAATATTATTACTATGAAGCGACGTACTGACTTTAGTTACAAGGCTTTACGTAATTTCGTGACATCTATTGATAGCCCAGAGAATCCTCAGCAAAAACTTTACGGCAAGATGATGATTTCTGGCCCTTTGCCTGTTAGGTTGGCGAATGGTGATTACTATCTTTTTTTTGGTTCAAGATGGGATCAGCCTCCGCATTTCTTTTTGCAGCTATTTGATCATCCGTTGCGTTTATTATTAGCAGTGATGCTAGTAAGTACGCCGTTATTGTTATGGTTGGCTTGGGCGTTGAGTCAGCCTGCACGTCGCCTTGAAGAGGCGGCACAACGAGTCGCTAAAGGCATTTTTGAGATTGACCCTGAACTTGAAAAAGGGGCCTCTGAGTTTCGCCAAGCTGGGGCCAGTTTTAATCAAATGGTGGAAGCTGTTAATTTGATGATTTCTCGACAGCAACGTTTACTATCGGATATTTCTCATGAGTTACGATCGCCTTTGACACGCTTAAGAATGGCCCAGGCGCTTGCGAAGAGAAAGCTAGGAGAGAGTGCCGATTTAACACGTATTGATACCGAAGCGCAGCGCCTTGAACAAATGATTGCTATGCTGTTGGAATTATCCAGAGTGCAGGTAGACAGTCATGTGGATAGGCAAGTACAAGCGTTAAAACATTTGTTTGGAGACTTGTTAGAAGACAGTCAATTTGAGGCCCAACAAATGAATAAGAACCTACTGGTATCGTCCTTGCCGGATCGACAAATACATTGTCACCCACAATTACTGAAGAGTGCCTTAGAAAACATTGTTCGCAATGCTATTCACTATGCGAAGCAACATATACAGGTTTCTTTGCAAGTTAGAGATGGTACGTTATTTATTCGAGTAGAAGATGATGGTGATGGTGTTTCAGAGGAAGAATTAGAGTCTATTTTTAGGCCTTTTTACCGAGTGTCGACGGCCCGGGATCGGCACAGTGGCGGAACAGGTTTAGGTTTAGCCATTGCCGATAATGCAATTCGTCAGCATCAAGGCTTGATTCGAGCAGAGCGTAGCGTATTAGGTGGATTGCTGGTGGAAATTACTTTGCCGTTACTAATAGAAGATTAACTTTCATTTAGTTTGTTTTTATAACAAGGAGTAGTGGACAAAACGATTTATTCAGCTCATATTAGAAGGCGACTGATCTTATTATGCGTTCGAATAGCCGTTTTCCTCAAAGTACTAAGCTATGACGAGAGTTTGCCTCTCAGTGACCTTGCCTTTTTATACTTTAATTAAACACACAATTTGCTAATAAGCGTTCGGCCTATTTGTTTAGGCCTATTTAAAAAAGGGGAAGCCTTGCTGTTTTTCCCTACAATCTTAGGAAATACATGATAAATACCGCCAAAGAATATGTACTACAGCGAATTTGCATTTTTGCAAGTCAGACGTTTGACCCGAATTCCGACTCGCAAGTCGTTGGATTATTAAAAAGTAAATTCAACATTCGTTTACCGCAGCGACGTTCTATCAATGAGTCTTTATCTTCTTCAGTCAGTGATCACGAAATTATCGCACTGATTCTAAAATATCGCTCTATGGCTGAATCTTAAGCCAACGTATTACTCTGTTCTTTTTTGATACACACAAAAATGGCATTACCTGATTGCTTATCCCAAGGCTGAATTTTGTCGTGTTCGTGTTCAAAAATATGCACATCAAAGTACGGAGTTAAATGCTGTTGTAATTCGTCAAAGCTCATCGCTACCATGGGATGTTCATCTTTCCAGAACTGCGTTTCTATTGCATTGTTTTTTGCAATACTCAGTTTAAGTATTTGCTTTTCTCCTTCACCGCAGTAAAACCAAGATGAAGCGAATGAAAATTCACTGTTATCATGCATAACACTGTGTTTTGCAGATAAGCTGTTGTCGATATGGTTTTTGTCGACCGAATTAAAACAGAATACACCACCTTCATTGAGCGCATTGTGCACGCTTTGAATACAGCGGATGAAATTTTTGATATCCCCACTATAGTGAACTGAATATAAAAAGCAGGTGATAAAGTCGTAAGGCTCAATGGCATCGAAAGTACACATATTGCCTAATTGAAATTGCGCATCAGGACAACGCTTCTGTGCGATATCAAGCATTGGCTGATTAATGTCTAAACCATTGCATTGATAACCTTGTTGCTGAAGAAAGCCAATATGCGGACCTGTACCACAAGCTAAATCTAAATGTTTTTTACCACCGTTGCCAAAAATCTGATGTAGTCGATGTGCATTGTTGCTTTGAGCTTGGTAATTAATATCGGCGCACATTAAATCATAGTAGCCAGATAAGTCTGTGTAGAGTGCATTGTCAGACATGTGTGTTTCGCTTACAGGGTAAAAAATGATGGCGAATCATATAGTAGATAGAGCTTCGCGACTACTGTACTTGCTAAGTCAGGGTTAGAAATAAGTGAAAATTTTGGTGTTTTTCGTTGTGACGGTAGTGGTTTATTAGCTAGATAGGAAAAAGAGAGGGTAAAGAATGTCTTTACCCTCTCTTTTTAGTCGTTACTCTTAAACAAAAATAAAGAACTTAGCGATAAATAAGGCAGCCAATAAATACACTGCGAGGCTAACTTGTTTGCCTTGACCCGATAGAAGCTTAATAACGGCATAGCTGATGAAGGATAAAGCGATACCATCGGCAATAGAGTAGGTTAATGGCATCGTGAAAGCGGCGATTAATACGGGAGCGGCTTCAGTGATGTCGTCCCAATCTACATGAGAAAGGCTACTTGCCATCAAAACGGCGACGTACATTAATGCGCCGGCTGTTGCATAGGCTGGAATGGACCCTGCTAATGGTGCAAAGAACAAACTTAATAGAAATAACAAAGCCACAACCACTGCGGTTAAGCCTGTGCGTCCGCCTGCAGCGACACCTGAAGCACTTTCGATGTAGCTTGTTGTGGAAGACGTACCTAAAGCGGCACCGACAACGGTCGCTCCTGAGTCCGCTAATAAAGCCTTTTTCAAACGGGGTAATTTGCCTTTATCATTTAATAAGCCGCCACGCTGTCCAACGCCAATCAAAGTGCCAGATGTATCGAATAAGTCGACAAAGAAAAACGCGAAAATGACGCTTAGCATGCTAATTTGAAAGGCGCCTTCTATGTCCATTGCAAGAAACGTTGGTGCGATGGAGGGAGGCATAGATACAACACCGCCGAATTCATTTTGGCCAAATAAAATAGACAATATAGTCACAAAAAGAATGCCAATCATCACAGAACCTGTGACGTTTAAATACGCCAAAGCACAGATGACAAAGAAGCCCATAAGGCCATATATGGCTGAAGGAGAAGACAAGTCGCCAAGGGAAACAATGGTAGCCGAATTCTGTACAATAATGCCGGAGTTTTGCAAAGCAATCATCGCCAAGAATAAGCCAATGCCCGCCGCAATACCTAATTTCAATGAAGACGGAATGGCATTGATGACCCATTCTCGAATGCGAAAAATACTGATGAAGATAAACAATACGCCAGATAAGAAAACCGCCCCAAGCGCTTGTTCCCATGTGTAGCCCATGCCTAATACTACGCCATAAGTGAAAAAAGCGTTTAATCCCATGCCGGGTGCTAGGGCTATTGGGTAATTCGCGTATAACCCCATGATTAAGCAGCCAATTGCTGCCGCAAGACAGGTTGCGACAAAAACCGCACCTTGATCCATTCCTGCTTGAGCCAAAATAGAAGGGTTAACAAAAATGATGTAAGCCATCGTTAGGAAAGTCGTAATACCGCCAAGGATTTCATTACGAACTGAAGTATTGTGTGCTTTAAGTTGAAAATAACGTTCGAGCATTGCGCAACCTTTTGCTAGTGGGCGACGATGTAGAGTTAATACGAGTTTGGTTTGAGGGGCTCGTTTAACACTATACCGAGGTGGAGTTTTTTAACTGATCATTTGGTCAGTTATTAATTTCGGCGGCAAGTATAAAAAATTCGAAGCGCTTTGGGGAGGAAAAAAGCAATAAATAATAGATTTGTCTGATGAAAGAGTAAAAACACGTCTCTGGCCGCCTTTTTACTCTATTAGCTATGATTGCGGTTTAAAGTCGTGAGACTTGATAGCCACTGTCTTTGAGCTTGTTGAGTATACTATCTGGACCGGCTAGGTGCATCGTACCCACCATGATGAATTCTACCGTGTTATCTTGAAGCATGGTTTCTATTTGTGGCATCCAAGAATTGTTACGATTAACCAAAAGAGATTGATAAACATCAGGGTAATCCTGTTTAAAATCTTTTAATTCAATATTCGCCATGGCTTCCATGTCGCCTTTGCGCCAGCTTTTTTTGAGGTCATGCATTGTTTTAGGCATATCTTTTATATCTGATAAGGTGTAGTTAATTACTTCGTTGCTGTCTTGGTTGTTCAAGCCGCTTAGCATTTCAAGCTGGGCTTCAGGTTCTTCTAACCAACCTTGTGGCTTTTTGTCCTGTTGTGCTTTCTCAGCATAAAATTGATCTACGCCTGCACTGGTAAAGCCCATGTGCTTTAGTTCAATCATGCTTAAAGAAATAGCCAACGCGCTAGGTTTCAGGTGTTCTATAGCCATCATAGGAATTTGACGAGCGTCTAAATAGACTTTAAGTGCTTGGTAGGTGTCTGGGCTAATGACTTGGTCAATAGTGGTGCCGTCTGAATATGACAGCTCACTTTGCATTTGTCGCCTAAATGCAGGGTGACTTAAGGTATCCATATTAGTTTCGAAAACCACTTTATCAGAGGCTTGATAAGCTTTTTCGTAGGCGCTTGGTAAAGGGTAATCTCGAGCCGTTAGTAAATGAATAGTTCCGCCAATATACAGAGTGTGGCTGCCAGAGGTAACTTTCCATACTGAAGCGGCTTGAGTTTGAAATGAGGCAGCAGCAAGTAAGGTCAGACCAAACTTTTTAATAAGATTCATGGTATTCCTGAATAATGTTGATCAATTAACTCTAGGGAAGGTGAGAATAAGTTTACTAAGTCTCAGTCTTTCAGAGAAAACGTCAAATAAGGCGCGACTCTGAAGAAATCTAGGTACCTTTTAAAGACATATGGCGTTTCCTCCTAAAGACCCGCAGGACATGATCTAAAAGCTTATGTTCTTTGTTGAGCACTTCGAAAATAGAATCACTATTCACATTCGGCACTCGCCTCGAACAACGGGCTTTTCTACACATGCTGAGCAAAGAGAACCCTTTCGTACCTTCCCTATTTTTAATTTTAGTTTACCAATCTGGATGGTTAGCGAAAGAGGACGTTATAACTTGTACTTCTTTTTACTTATTTTTTCCTGCTAAGTTTCATGTTAGCGCAATAATCGCTGATTTATTGAATGAAACTGGATACGTGAAAAATGCTAATATCGCATTTTCCATTCAGGCTTAGTAGATTATCGATGCAAAAAGAATGTGTTTTTGTTGGGTTAACGAATCCAAAAAGTATCTCTAATGTGGGGTCAGTGATGAGAGCAGCGGGCTGTTATCAAGTTGATCAAGTTTTGTACTCTGGAAATCGTTATGATCGTGCCACAAAGATGTCTACGGACACCAAAAAAGCGAGCTCTTCAATTCCCTTGATTAACATTGAAAGTCTTGGTGTAGCTGAGTTAATGGATGCGGTTGATGAGCAAACTAAGATCGTGTGTGTGGATTTGATTCAAGGGGCGACACCATTGCCAGCTTTCGATCATCCTGAGAAAGCCTTATATATTTTTGGCCCAGAAGACGGCACGATTGCACAGCATGTCGTTGACCGTGCTGATTTTGTGGTTTTTGTACCTACTATAGGTTGTATGAACCTCGCTGCTTCAGTCAATGTTTTGCTCTATGATCGTCTGGCTAAGTCTTCTCGAGCATTAGCTGGAGACGAATTAATTCGCCATAGCAAAGATGTTAATAATAACGTCAAGGTTCGATTTAGCCCATAAAAATACGATTTATGAATGTAAGGGGGCGGTATTTTCTTGTCTATTACTTTCCATATAGTTAGCAGTATTTTGACTGTGATAAGTCGTTATCAATGTGAAAATGTCTCTTAGACCTAACGGCTATTTAGGAAGGAGGCATTTTTTATTTGCTGTTGATTTTCTATCTCCAGAACTTCCTTTTTAGCTGTTATGAAATCTTGATGATGAGATAGAAGGGACGTATCCAAATGGAGCCTATAAAACGAGTTGTGCTTGCTATATTGGCTTGTTCTTCACCTTTTGTTTATGCCGAAACTCCTTTTACCCCATTAGAACCATTAAGTGCTGAATTGGAATTGGGGATTATTTCTACTTCTGGTAATACAGAAAGTGCAGCATTAAAAGGAAAAGCAACAATAAAGCAGGATTTTCCAAACTGGAAGAATAAGTATCTTCTGGATACGCTTTATAAAAAAAGTAAAAGCGAAGGGGAAGATGACACCAAGACAACAGCCCAAAAAATATTTTTATCAGCGCAAAGCGATTATAAATTAAACAGTGAAAACAGTTCGGTATTTGTTTATGGCTCCTATACAGGAGACCGTTTCAGTGGCTACGAGTATCAAAATACGCTTTCGGTTGGTTATTCTGGCCGTTTATTATCCGATGATGATTATTTTCTTGATTACAGTCTCGGTCCTGGCTATTCCTTCAGTAAAACAGACAAGGGAGAAGACGATAATAACGCTATTGTTCATATAGAGTTGCAGTATGATTACACTATTAACTCTATGGCGACGTTTCAACAGTTTTTTAGTAGTGAAGTGGCGTTACAAGAAGACAAAAATAGTCGTTCCAAATCAGAGACATCTATTAGTGTAAAACTCAGAAAAGACTTAAGTATGAAGGCTGCTTACAGTATTACTCATAATAGTGACGTGCCAAATAGTAAGAAGAATACGGATGCCACTACGAGTGTCATTTTTGCTTACAATTTTTAATATAAAAGTTCTATTGAGATCCTCGAATTATGCGTTATCAAGGGATAAAAGTTACATTAATAACAGGGTTTTTAGGGGCGGGTAAAACGACTCTTATACGACATTTGCTTGAGCAATCTCCTATAAATGAACGCTGGGCCGTGTTGGTGAATGAGTTTGGCGAAATAGGCTTAGACGGTGCCTTTTATGCGGACTTAGATGTAGCAATTAGTGAGGTGCCCGGAGGTTGTGTTTGTTGCACCACGTCTGCCGCCTTTCAACAAGGTCTAAATCAATTAATACGGCGCTACAATCCTGATCGAATTCTTATTGAGCCTTCCGGTCTTGGTCATCCAAAGCAAATTATACAAAAGTTACGTGGCCCTTCTTATCAAGATGTACTCTTATTAACAGGTACGTTTTGTGTGTTGGATGCCCGTCATTTAACAGATCAGCGATATACACAGCATGATATTTTTAATGATCAAATAGAGTCCGCTGACGCAATTGTCTTTAGTCATGTTGATCGTTATCAGCAAGATGATTTTCATCAACTCGAATCACGCTTTGCGTCATTAAATAACCCCAAAAACTCTCCGGTACTTTTTTTATCTGACCCAATGAAATTAGATGTGGATTCGTTAGATATCGGTTTGACGGATATATCAAATGGACTTCTCCCCTTAGCGCCAGAAGAAACTCCACCTCATCATGCTCATCATGAGAGTGAATCGGTTAATCAAGATGAGTATTGGAGCTACCAAAAGCAGCAAGGTGAGATGAAAGTTGTTGGCTGGCGTTGGCCCAATCAGACGCTTTTTGATAAAGAGATCATCATCGCGACTATTAAAGCGTTATCTAAGTTGAACGGTATTTACCGTATTAAAGGCGTATTTGTTATCAGCTCTAACGAAGCGCTTTTTGTGAATGTAGCGAGAGGTGAAGTGGTGGTAACAAGGTCATTTTGGCATGGAGGCAGTCGCTTGGAAATTATTGGTGGTCTTGAGGGAGATTGGTTGGCTATTAGTCAAAGTCATTTTGCTGAATTGCCTTAATACACGCTTTGGTGATGTTATTTGCTAGAAATAAACAGACGTCACTGGTCATTATTCACATTGTTTGACTGGCAAAATTATTTACTTGGTCTATTTTGTCATTAACTTTGGCACCTTTTGTTATTGAGAGAAAGCGTCCGATAGAGGAACCTTTCTATCATAAGTAGTTCCTATTGGAACAGATGGAATAAAAACAAGAAGAGGTCATAGGTCATGCCTGAATATAAAGCGCCACTGCGCGATATCAAATTCGTCACTGAAGAAATGCTTGATTTTAACGGACACTACGCTAAGTTGCCGGGTGCCGAAGAAGCGACGCCAGATATGGTGGCGGCAATTCTAGAAGAAGGTGCCAAGTTTGCTGAGCGTGTCCTTTCGCCTCTAAATCGTGTTGGTGATCAGCAAGGGTGTCAATTTAAAGATGGTGTTGTGACAACTCCCGAAGGTTTCAAAGAGGCTTATCAACAGTACGTTGAAGGTGGCTGGCCATCTTTATCTCATCCTGAAGAAGTGGGTGGTCAGGGGTTGCCGGATTCACTTGGTATGATGATAACTGAGATGGTTGCTACATCGAATTGGTCTTGGGGGATGTACCCAGGTCTAAGTCACGGCGCTATGAATACCATTGAATTGCATGGTACGGATGAGCAAAAACAAACCTACCTAACGAAACTTGTATCCGGTGAGTGGACAGGCACAATGTGTTTGACCGAACCTCACTGCGGAACAGATCTGGGTATGCTAAAAACCAAAGCTGAGCCCCAAGACGATGGCAGTTACGCCATTACCGGTACCAAAATTTTCATTTCTGCTGGCGAGCATGATATGGCGGACAATATTGTTCATATCGTATTGGCTCGTTTACCCGATGCACCCGCTGGAACAAAAGGCATTTCATTATTTATTGTGCCAAAACATAACGTAGACGATTCTGGTGAAATTGCGGATCGTAACCAAGTAGCATGCGGCTCCATCGAGCACAAAATGGGGATTCATGGTAACGCAACTTGTGTGATGAACTTTGATGGCGCAAAAGGCTTTTTGATCGGTGAGCCAAACCGTGGCTTGAATTGCATGTTTACTTTTATGAATGCGGCGCGTTTAGGTACGGCTGTACAAGGTTTGGCGCACGCAGAGTGGGCATTACAGAACTCGGTGGCTTACGCTAAGGATCGTTTACAGATGCGAGCTTTATCTGGCCCCAAAGCACCAGATAAAGCCGCTGATCCAATCATTGTTCACCCTGATGTGCGTCGTATGTTGCTAACGCAAAAAGCGTTTGCTGAAGGTGGTCGCGCATTAATTCATTACTGTTCTATGTTGGTAGATATCACCAAAAAAGGCTCAGAGGATGAAAAAGAAGAAGCCAATGAGCTGATGTCATTACTGACACCGATTGCAAAAGCATTTCTCACCGAAACAGGGTTTGAGGCTGCAAACCATGGTCTTCAGGTATATGGCGGACATGGCTACATTGCTGAGTGGGGAATGGAGCAAAACGTACGTGACTGCCGAATTGCAATGTTGTACGAAGGTACAACCGGCATTCAAGCTTTGGATTTGCTTGGTCGTAAAGTGTTAATGACTCAAGGTGCAACATTACGTCGCTTTACTAAAATCATCCATAAATTCTGTAAAGAACATAAAGGTGATAAACGCTTTAAATCTTATATCTCGACGCTGGATAAATTGAACAGCGAATGGGGAGATGTGACGATGAAAATCGGTATGAAAGCCATGCGCAATAAAGAAGAAGTGGGTGCAGCTTCCGTCGATTATTTGATGTTCTCTGGTTATGTAGCATTAGCTTATTTCTGGGCTCGTATGGCTGTGACCGCACAAACCAAGCTTGATGAAGGCACCGATGACGTGGGCTTTTATACCGCGAAATTGCAAACGGCGACATTCTACTACGAGCGTCTATTGCCTCGTACTCGCGCCCATGTAGAGGCCATGTTGTCTGGTGCGGATAATTTATTGGCGATGGATGAAGATAATTTCTTATTTTTGAACGCCTAACTAGCACAATAAATAATCATCTGTGCTTTCTTGTCTATGCACAGTAATCATGTTTTAGAAGATTGAAGAGGTTAATGATATGAGTGAAGCAAAAGCAGTGTTTGAATCCATGCTAAATCGTTTTGATGCGGATGAAGCGGATGACATGGAAGCGGTGTTTCAATTTGACTTAGATGATGCTGACAGTTATTACTTAACTATCGCAGATGGACAATGTGAAATGGGAGAAGGTGAGCATGATGATCCCACCGTAACGCTTAGTATGGATTTAAATACTTTGAAAGACGTTATGAGTGGTGAGCTTGATGGTATGGCTGCTTTCATGCAGGGAAAAATACGTGCCGATGGCGATATCATGCTAGCGACAAAATTGACTCAAATTTTTCCCCAATAGGGATCTTTTTGCAATTTTATAGCTCGAAAGCTCAACTACACTGTAAGTACTTGAGCTTTCGTACAAAGGCTTTATTCGGTTACTGAGTACGCCAATTGCTTTGTTAGAAACAGACATGGGATGTTTATATAATCTCATGTCTTGTTTGTTTGGGGTTGTATTGGCTTCTTTGGTGGCATCGTATAGGGGCCTCACATTCTCCTAAATAAAAAAAACAAATGGAGCTTATTATGGCTATAGAAACCTCTTCTACTAGCAATGGATATACTGGTAAAACGGCTGGCAGTTATTTGCCAGACTCTTTGAATCCGCATGGGTATCAGTCATTGACCGATATCTTGGCGTTGGCGAGTAAAAAATACGCGGATCGACCTGCGTTTACGAGTGTAGGTAGAACAATCACATACCGTGAATTAAATGAAAAGTCCGATCAATTTGCCGCTTACCTTCAACACGAAACGGATTTACAGCCTGGTGATCGTATTGCTGTTCAATTGCCTAATATCATTCAATATCCCGTAGTATTGTTTGGTGCAATGAAAGCTGGTTTGATTGTTGTTAATACGAATCCACTCTACACACCAAAAGAACTTGAACATCAATTTAATGATGCTGGCGTGAAAGCGTTAGTGGTGTTTGCCAATATGGCGCATAACGTCGAAAAAATATTGGCAAAAACCTCAATAAAGCACGTTATTATCACAGAAATTGCCGACTTTCATTCGCCATTAAAGCGTTTACTGGTTAACTCTGTAGTTAAATATGTTAAGAAAATGGTGCCAGCTTACCACCTTCCTAATGCGTTGACGCTTAATGACGTTTTACAAAAAAGCAAAGGTAAAACGGTTAATAAAGTCGTGCTTACGCCCGAGCAAATCGCCGTTTTGCAATATACAGGTGGCACAACCGGTGTTGCGAAAGGCGCTATGCTGACCCATGCTAATTTGGCTGCAAACATGTATCAATTAAGCTCCAGATTAAGCTCGATTATTGATGATAAAAATGAAGTCTATATTGCCCCACTGCCGCTTTATCATATTTATGCTTTCCTCATTCACGGTCTGACATTGTTAGAGCGTGGTGCTCATAGTATTTTAATTCCTAATCCTCGCGATTTACCTGGTTTTGTGAAAGAGCTTAAAAAATGGCCATTTACTGGTTTTGTTGGTCTAAATACTTTGTTCGTAGGCTTATGTAACAAAGAGGAGTTTAGAGCACTCGATTTTTCTTCTCTTAAATTAACTTGCTCCGGTGGTATGCCTTTGACACATGCTGCTGCTGATGAGTGGGAGAAAGTGACAGGTTGTAAAGTCGTTGAAGGTTATGGTTTAACCGAAACATCCCCCGTTGTTTCTTTTAATCCTATTGGAAAAGAACACATCGGTACAATTGGTGTTCCTGTTGCAGAAACAGACATTAAGATTCAGGGGCGTGATGGGGAAGCTTTACCACAGGGTGAAGCGGGTATGTTGTGCGTACGTGGGCCTCAAGTGATGAAAGGCTATTGGAATCGAGAGAGTGCAACACAAGAAGTTATGACCGCTGATGGCTTCTTAATTACTGGTGATATTGCTATGCAACATTCGGACGGTTATTTACAAATAGTCGATCGAGCGAAAGATATGATTATCGTATCAGGCTTTAATGTTTATCCGACGGAAGTGGAAGATTGCCTCTCATCTCATCCTTCGATTCTCGAATCGGCTGCTATTGGTGTGCCAGATGATAAAACGGGTGAGGCGGTAAAAGCATTTGTCGTTTTGAAGGCGGATGCCGACACGCTTGATGAAAAGGCTTTGCGTATTTACTGCAAGGAAAATCTTGCCGCTTATAAAGTTCCTAAGTTTGTGGAAGTTCGCAAAGAGCTTCCAAAAACGAATGTTGGTAAAGTTCTACGTCGTGCCTTAAGGGAACAAGAGCAAGCTTAGTCCTATTTACATATCACTTTAAGATGTATTCGGAGGGGTAATGTCACAGACTAAACGTAAGTTAATGCACAGACGCAGTATCGAGTCTTATGGTTTTTTACGTGATGATGGTCTTTGGGATATAGAGGCAACGATGAAAGATTTGAAGCCTTATAATGTAAAGCGTGAGTTTGATGGTAGTTTGGTACCAGAAGGCAGTCCCTTCCATGATATCAGTATTCGCCTAACGATAGACGACACGTTTTTAATTAAAGAGGTGTGGGTTTCAATGGACTCTTTTCCTTTTCCTAATTGCGGCGGGGCAGCGGGCAGCTTTGATGCGGTTAAAGGGACGCGAATTGGATCAGGCTGGAATCGTTGGCTAAAGGAAAACTTTGGTGGCAAAGTCGGTTGTACCCATGTTTTAGAGCTTTTTCCTGTGGTTGCAACGACGGCTTTTCAAACCATGTGGGGGCCGTTAGGGGAAAAATATCCTGAGCAAGTTCCTAAATCTCTTGGAAATTTAATTAATAGCTGTCATGGGTGGTCCGAAGAGGGACCTATGGTACGTAAATTAGTAGATGAACAGATACTTAAATTACCTTTAGGGAGCGTCAGTAATGAGTGATTTTGTTACTGAAAGAGTCGAGTCTGGTATACAGATTTTGTGCCTAGATCGGGTAGAAAAGAAAAATGCGATTACCTTGGAAATGTATCAAGCATTGACGGATTCGCTACGTCAAGCAGAGCTTAACCCTGAAATAAAAGTGACCTTACTTCATGGCGCAGGGAAGGATTTTTCTTCTGGTAACGATATAAATGAATTTGTGCAAATTGCGCAAACACCAGAGAAAATGGAAGCCATCATGGCTTTCTTACAAGTACTGAGTACTTATAAAAAACCACTTGTTGCTGGTGTTGAAGGTCGCGCTGTTGGCGTTGGAGCAACTATGCTTTTGCATTGTGATTTAGTGCTTGCTTCACGGGAGGCTAGATTACAGTTTCCTTTTGTCCAACTGGGGTTGGTCCCTGAAGCGGCGTCTAGTCATTTACTTCCCCTGCTAGTAGGCCATCAAAAAGCATTTGAAATACTGGTATTAGGTGAGAGTGTTGATGCCGAGCGGGCTTATCAAATGGGATTAATAAATCATTTATGTGAGGAAGGTGAGGCATATAACATGGCGTTTCTTTATGCCGAAAAGAGCGCGGCCTTGCCTGTAGAAGCTGTTTCTTTAAGTAAAGACCTACTTAAATATCGCGCTCAAGATGATGTCCAAATGGCATTAATGCGAGAGGGGCGTATATTTAAGGATCGTTTACGTTCAAAAGAAGCTCATCAGGCTTTTTCGGAATTTCTATCTCGCAATAAAAACTAGTTCTCTCTGCCAAATCAGGTTATTAAAGGGTTTGCTTTTAATCTGATTTCTCACTTTTTAAATACACTAAAACCTTATTCTCACGATCATGGCTCATTTATTGTAATGAGCCTGACATTTCTTTATTTAATCCATATTTTCATCAATTAATTTCATTGCAACCTACTAAACTGATTTGAGGAAAGCGCCAGTGATGGCTTTTCATGTTTTAAATAAGTGTGTTTGGACATAGCCTGAATATTTTTGTCAGTTAACTGGCGCTTTTTTGTTATTGATGAAAAGCATTCCCAAACTAGTATAGAGGGTAAGTAAAGAGTTCTATTGATAGGGAATTTTTACATACTACTACTCTAAGTAAAAAGAGTTAGAAAGTATGAATAAGAGCTTAATAATAATTACGAGGGGCTTATGAAAATCTTAGTATCTGTAAAGCGAGTCATCGACTACAACGTCAAAGTTCGTGTTAAGTCCGACCATACAGCGGTCGATCTTACTAATGTCAAAATGTCTATGAATCCATTCTGTGAAATTGCCGTGGAAGAAGCGATTCGTCTTAAAGAAAAAGGTGTAGCTGATGAAGTCGTGGTGGTGTCTGTCGGCTCTAAAGCTTGCCAAGAAACACTGAGAACAGCGATGGCGTTAGGCGCTGATCGTGCTATTCAAGTTGAAGCTGAGGATGGATTGGATTCTTTATCCGTCGCTAAATTACTCTCCAAGGTGGCGCAAGAAGAGTCTGCCGATTTAATTATTATGGGTAAGCAAGCGATTGATTCTGACAACAATCAAACGGGTCAGATGGTTGCAGCTCTTCTTGATTATCCTCAAGCAACCTTTGCCTCTGAAGTCGTTATTGAAAACAGCGAAGCGCAAGTGACTCGTGAAATTGATGGTGGTTTGCAGACCTTGGCGATTACCTTGCCAGCGGTGGTTACGACCGATCTTCGACTCAATGAGCCGCGTTTTGCCTCACTTCCAAACATAATGAAAGCTAAGAAAAAGCCTTTAGATGTTAAAACTCCTGCGGATTTAGGTGTCGAAGTTGGGTCTAATGTCAGCATTGTTTCTGTGACGCCACCACCGCAGCGGGCGGGTGGTATCAAAGTTGGCTCTGTTGCTGAGTTAGTCGACAAACTTAAAAATGAAGCGAAGGTGGTGTCATGAGCGTATTAATCATTGCAGAACACGACAATAAATCTCTTAAGCCTGCGACGTTAAATACAGTAACCGCAGCCACACAAATTGATGCAGATGTTCATATGCTGGTTGTTGGCTTTGAATGCCAAACGGTTGTTGAACAAGCATCACAAGTCGCTGGGGTGACAAAAGTTTTAGTAGCTGATAATGCTGCCTATGAACATCAGTTGGCTGAAAATGTCTCTAAATTAATTGTTGAAGTGGCAGGTGGCTATGAACATATTTTAGCGCCAGCAACGACAACTGGAAAAAATACCATGCCACGAGTGGCGGCATTACTGAATGTTGCTCAGTTATCTGATGTGATCAAGGTTGAGTCGGCAGATACGTTTGTTCGTCCAATTTATGCTGGCAATGCCATTGCAACGGTTAAGACAACCGATGCTGTGAAAGTATTGACCGTTCGTGCAACCGGCTTTGATGCAGCAGCCAGTTCTGGCGGCAACGCTGAGCGAGAAGTGCTTTCTCAAGTGATTAGTTCAGATCGCAGCCGCTTTGTAAAAGAACAACTTGCCGAGTCGGATCGTCCTGAGTTGACCGCAGCGAGTGTGATCATCTCCGGTGGTCGTGGTATGGGCAATGGCGATAACTTTGCTTTATTGGAAGGAGTTGCAGATAAATTGGGAGCGGCGATTGGTGCTTCACGAGCGGCGGTAGATGCCGGCTTTGTACCAAACGATTTGCAAGTCGGTCAAACCGGTAAAACAGTTGCGCCAGACTTGTATATTGCCGTTGGTATTTCTGGGGCCATTCAGCATTTGGCGGGGATGAAAGACTCTAAGGTAATTGTTGCTATTAACAAAGACGAAGAGGCTCCAATTTTCCAAGTGGCAGATTATGGTTTAGTAGCGGATTTGTTTGACGCTGTACCTGAGTTAGAAAAGAGTTTGTAGTTGAAGCTTAACGTTTGATGTACCGGATGGCGGTGGTTAGATTTCCTCCGTCATTACAATAAAAATAATTGGAGACCAGCATGATTTTCGAAGGACAAGCAGTCAAGGTTGCAGTCGATGATGCCGGTGTGGCAACCGTCACTCTGGATTTGGTCGGTGAGTCGATTAATAAATTCAATAGTCTTACCTTGAATGAATTATCTGAAGCCGTGACAGCACTTAAACATATTGATGACTTACAGGGTGTTATTTTTGCCAGTGCAAAAGATGTGTTTGTTGTTGGCGCAGACATCACTGAGTTTATGACTTGGTTCAAGCTTGAAGAAGATGAGCTGTCGGATAAATTGCGTCATGTTCATAATATTTTCACTGATATTTCGAACTTATGCTGCCCAACCGTAGCCGCTATTAATGGTATTGCACTGGGGGGGGGCATGGAACTTGCGCTGGCGTGTGATTATCGTGTGATGGCCGACTCAGCTAAGATCGGTTTGCCTGAAACGCAACTTGGTATTTATCCAGGTTGGGGCGGAACGGTTCGCTTACCTCGCTTAATCGGTGCAGACAATGCTTGTGAATGGATTTGTGGTGGTGCTCAAAAGCGCAGTGCGGATGCCTTTAAAGATGGTGCTGTCGATGCTGTTGTACCAGCAAAGAAAGTGAATGAATCTGCACGCCACCTTATTCAGCAAGTGATAGATGGCAAATTAAACTATCATGCTCGTCGAGACGAGTTGCGTGCGCCATTAGAGTTTTCACCCATTGAAAAAATGATGGTCTTTGAGTCTGTTCGCGGTGTGGTGGGAGCGAAAGCAGGTAAACATTATCCTGCTCCAATGGCGGCGATTAAAACCATTGAAAAAGGCGTTAGCCAAGTCATTGAAAAAGCCCTTGATACTGAAATAAAAGGCTTTGTTAAGCTCGCTAAAGGCCCAGTGGCGAAATCTTTAGTGAATTTGTTTTTAAGTGACCAGCAAATCAAGAAAACGGCGGGTAAATATTCGAAAAACGCAACGCCAGTTAAACAAGCTGCCGTGTTGGGGGCTGGTATTATGGGCGGTGGTGTTGCTTATCAGTCTGCATCAAAAGGCACCCCAATTATCATGAAAGACATTCGTCCTGAAGCGCTAGAGTTGGGATTGAGTGAAGCGAATAAATTGTTTAATGGCCAAGTAGAGCGTGGAAGATTAACCACCGACAAAGCGTTTAAAGCCATGAACGCCATTATTCCGGCTTTGAGCTACGGTGAATTTGAGCATGTCGATTTAGTGGTCGAAGCGGTTGTTGAGAACGTTAAGATTAAAAAATCGGTATTGGCTGAAGTAGAAACTAAGATCTCTGACGAGGCAATTTTGACGTCTAATACGTCAACCATTTCTATTACGGAATTGGCAAAAGATCTAAAACGCCCTGAAAATTTCTGTGGTATGCATTTCTTTAATCCTGTGCACCGTATGCCTTTGGTCGAAGTAATTCGCGGTGAGAAAACCAGTGATGCGGCAATTGCTAAAACCGTAGCTTATGCTCAGGCAATGGGTAAAACCCCCGTGGTGGTTAATGATTGCCCAGGCTTCTTGGTAAACCGAGTTTTATTCCCTTATTTCGCTGGTTTTTCTTTATTGATGCAGGAAGGCGCGGATTTCCAAGTGGTGGATAAAACCATGGAAAAATTCGGTTGGCCAATGGGGCCTGCTTATTTGCTTGATGTAGTTGGTATCGACACGGCATATCACGCGGATCAAGTAATGGCAGAAGGCTTCCCTGATCGAATGAAGCATGAAGGTACCAATGCGGTTGATCGCTTGTTTGAGTTAGAGCGATTCGGTCAGAAAAATGGTAAAGGTTTTTATACCTACGAGCAGGATCGTAAAGGCAAGCCAAAGAAAATCTTTAATGAAGAAATCGATACATTGCTTTCCTCGGTTGTGGTCTCAAAATCTGAGTTAAGCGAAGACGATATTGTGGCTCGTATGATGATTCCACTGTGTATTGAGACAGTACGTTGTCTTGAAGAAAATATAGTGGCCTCTGCCGCAGAAGCGGACATGGGATTGATTTATGGTATTGGTTTCCCTCCATACCTTGGCGGTGCGTTGCACTACCTAGACCAAATGGGACTGCAGGCCTTTTGTGACCTTGCAGATAAATACAGCCACTTAGGTAAGTTGTACGAGCCAACCGCAAAAATGCGTGAAATGGCGAAAAACAACGACACTTATTACGGCGCATAATTTCCCATAGGCTAGAGGAGAACTTCCATGAAACTGAATCCAAATGATGTCGTTATTATTGACGCCGTTCGCTCACCAATGGGTAAAACAAAAAATGGTGTATTCCGTAATGTGCGAGCGGAAAATTTATCGGCTGAGCTGGTAAAAGCACTGTTTAAACGTAATCCAAGTGTTGAGCAAAAAGACGTTGAAGATCTGATCTGGGGCTGTGTAAACCAAACCTTAGAGCAGGGATTCAATATGGCTCGCGCCGTATCTCTGTTAGCTGGCTTACCAATCACTTGTGCAGCACAAACCGTTAACCGACTTTGTGGGTCATCAATGTCTGCAATCCATACCGCCGCGCAAGCGATCATGACCGGACAAGGTGATGTGTTTGTTGTGGGTGGTGTTGAACATATGGGGCACGTTGGCATGATGCATGGGGTGGATGTGAACCCTGCGCTGTCTAAACATATGGCAAAAGCGTCTATGATGATGGGCGTGACCGCTGAAATGTTGGGCAAAATGCATGGTGTTAGCCGTGAAGCACAAGATGAGTTTGCGGTGCGTTCTCATCGTCTTGCCCATGAAGCGACTTTGCAAGGTCGCTTTGATAACGAAATTGTGTCTATTGAAGGTCATGATGCGGATGGTAATAAGGTCCTCGTTGAAGTCGATGAAGTCATTCGTCCTGAAACTTCAATGGAATCGCTAGCGAGCTTGCCACCTGTTTTCATGCCGAAAGTGGGAACTGTAACGGCAGGTACATCGTCTGCATTGTCTGATGGTGCATCAGCTATGCTAATGATGTCAGCTAAGAAAGCCGAAGAACTTGGTTTAACACCAATAGCCAAAGTTCGTAGTATGGCGGTTGCGGGTTGTGACCCAGCCATTATGGGCTATGGCCCTGTGCCAGCAACGAAGAAGGCATTAAAGCGAGCAGGCTTGTCAATGGATGATATTGAGATTGTTGAGTTAAACGAAGCCTTTGCTGCCCAATCTATTCCTGTACTAAAAGACCTTGGTTTGCTGGATCTTGTGGAAGATAAAGTGAACTTGAATGGTGGTGCGATTGCGCTTGGTCACCCACTTGGTTGTTCAGGTACGCGCATATCCACGACTTTGCTAAATGTGATGCGTGAAAAAGACGCGACTCTCGGCCTAGCGACCATGTGTATTGGTATGGGGCAGGGCATTGCGACGGTTTTCGAACGCCTATAGCGACTAAATTTAGAGTGATAATTTCTGTTATTAGCCCCGCATGATTAGCGGGGCTTTTTTATGGTGCATAGTAAGTTTGATGAGCTAGGAAAAGATTACGGAATGGATTTTGCAGCTTTTTAGGTAACAAAACTGCATAAAGGCCATGCTGATGGACTCTTTTCAATCGTTTTATGCTCAAGCCACAAGTTGGCTGCTTGATACACCGAATTGGGTGTTGGTTTTTGCTGTTGTCTTGATAGTTATCTGCGCATTGTTGCTGGTTCAACGCCTTATTTTAATCCGCATTCGTCGTATTACAGATCGATCTCATTATTTTGTTGATAGCCTCTTGATTAAGGCTGTTCGCTTGCCTTTATCCTTAATAATTATTTGGATTGGCTTTTTATTACTCGACAATTTTCTGCCATCAACGTCTTCTCCGGTCGCTAATGTCACGAAAGGAGTGGTGAAATATGCATTACCTATTTTGCTGGTCTTAGCGGCCGTGATATTTGTTGATCGTGTTTTAACTGGGTTTATCCGCTATTACAGTAAAAACTCTGCGGTTTTGCTAAGCAGTCAATCCATCGTGGTTGGGGTTAGTCGCTCTTTTGTTGTGGCAATCGGTGGGCTGGTTTTGATGGGAACATTGGGTATTTCTATTATGCCTGTTGTTGCTTCTTTGGGAATTGGTTCTCTTGCTGTCGCCTTGGCACTGCAGCCGACTTTAGTGAATTTCTTTTCTGGTGTTCAATTGGTAATGGATAAGCCGATTCGTGTTGGAGATTATATTGAATTGGACTCTGGCGAGCAGGGCTTCGTAGAAAAAATTGGCTGGCGTTCGACATGGATTAGAATGTTGCCAAACAACACGATAATTATGCCTAACAGCGTCTTATCGGAATCTAAAATTATTAATTACTTTTATCCGTCTAAAGAGTTGTCTGTTCCGGTTGAAGTGAGTGTGCATTATGACTCGGATTTAGATCATGTTGAGCGAGTCACATTGGAAGTCGCCAGGAACATTCTAAAGCAGCATGAATTTGGCGTGGAAAGTTATGATACTTTCATTCTGTTTCATACTTTTGATGATAGCAGCATTAATTTTACCGTTATGCTTAGGTCTCATGAATACTTCCAGCGCTTTTTTATTAAATCTGCCTTTATACAGGCTCTGCACAAGCGATTTAAAGAGGAAGGCATCGTCATTCCCTATCCGATACGAGCCATTAATACGGTGCAAGAGAGCGCGCACTTTAAGAGAGAGTAAAAGCGTGATTGTTGTGTTTTATTGGGTATTTTTAAGTTTTAAGCTCACTCTATCGCTCTCATTCATTGTAAAATGACAATTTATTACCGAATTGAATAGGAGACGCTTCCATTGAAAATCGCCATTCTGGATGACTATCAAAATTGTGTGAAGGACTTAGCTTGCTTTGACCTTTTAGCGAATCATAGTGTGCGTATTTTCAATGATACGATGCTTAGCATTGAAGATTTAGTCTCGAATCTGAAAGACTTTGATGTGTTGGTTTTGATTCGTGAACGCACCGTTATTTCAGAAGAGTTGCTTGCGCAATTACCCAATTTAAAACTCATTAGTCAAACCGGAAAAATTAGTAACCATATAGATGCCAAGCTTTGCCATCAATATGGTGTTGCTGTGGCAGAAGGTGTCGGTTCTCCTGTTGCTCCCTCTGAATTATGTTGGGGGCTTATTATGTCAGCAAGCCGACATATTCCTGAATACGTTGGGCAATTTTATCAAGGCAATTGGCAGCAATCTGGGGCTCTGGGTTTAGGCCGAGTATTAAATGGGTCAATGTTAGGAATTTGGGGCTACGGTAAAATAGGTCAACGTATCGCGCAATATGCGAAAGTCTTTGGTATGAAGGTCTTGGTGTGGGGCAGTGAGAGTTCAAGAGCTTTGGCCCAAGAGCATGGTTTTCTAGCGGCGGCTTCTAAAGCCGATTTCTTTCAATCGGCGGATATTATTACTTTGCATTTACGACTTAATGATGCCACTAGAAACCTTGTAACACAGTCAGATTTGGCTTTAATGAAACAGGACTCTTTGCTCGTGAATACTAGTAGAGCGGAACTTATTGAAAGTGGTGCGCTTTATCGTGAAATGTCATCGAATCCAACTAAGCGTGCAGCCATTGACGTGTTTGAAACCGAACCCGCTAATATAAATAACGAGCCTTTGTTGTCCTTGCCTAATGTGTTGTGTACACCTCATATTGGTTACGTTGAGAAGAACAGTTATGAGCTTTACTTTAAAGCGGCGTTTGAAAATGTTGTCGCGTTTGCCAATGGAAAAGCTCAGAATTTGGTCATTAGTTCATAAGAAAGATTGGGGTAGTGCTTTTATTTGGACTGTTAGTTTGTGTTAACATTTCTCGCGCAAAAGCCTTTAATTAATCTGCGTCGTGATGATTCATTACGCTAATGGATATGTTTTAAACCACATAGGATGTTTATGATGAAAACTCTTTTGTCTACGTGCGTTTCAGTACCTGTATTACTTTTTTCTAGCATGTTAATCGCTCAAGACTCAACTGAAGCACCAGCTTGTGAAGTTAAGGATATGACTTCTGTGTCTTATATGGAAAACCTTCAGCCTAATAGCGATATTGATGTGGGGGAAATCTATAAGGCAAAGACTGAGGAGCTTATTGCTTTCGCAGAAAAGTATAATCTCGAAGACTTTCAAATTGTTAATCAAGACGCTTCAGTCAGTGCAAACTGCTGCGGTAATTATGGTTCTCAAATTAACATGAATTACACAGTAACTTATAAGCCAAGCTACAGTGCATTTACTGCATTCCACAAATATGGCGGTACAGGCATGGTTTCAACTTACCGCATTGGACTGGAAAACTGTCCAACAGATAAGTAAGTGGTCAATGCTAGCTCTTTCATTGCTGATGTTAAAGAGCTAGCTAATTGCACTTTGCTTCCATTCGCTCCTTTTTCTGACGTTCTACCTATACTTTGAAGTTTCCTACTTCATTATTCAGCGTTTTGTACAAGTCAGTTATTTGCGTTGATTGATTGTTGATTAAATTGGAGACATCTTTCACGCCATCGGTTTGTTCTTTTAACAACATAAGGCTTTGATTTATGCCGTCCGATAACGTTGCTTGTTCAAGAGTGGCTTGAGCTGTTTTTGATGCCATTTGCTGTACTTTTTCAAAGGAATGATTCAGAGAGTCAAAAATATTGATAACGTTATCAAAGTTGGCTGCGGTGTTATCTGCATTACTTCTACTGTTTTGAGTCGAAATAGAAGACTCTTTAACATTCAGTTTTAGCTGCTCTATGATGGTTTCTATTTCATCGGTACTGTTTTGTGTTCGGGTTGCTAATGTGCGTACTTCATCTGCAACCACGGCAAAACCACGGCCTTGTTCACCGGCACGAGCTGCTTCTATCGCTGCGTTTAAGGCTAATAGGTTGGTTTGTTCTGCGATGTTTCTAATTACTTCAAGCACAGACGAAATATTTTCCGAACTTTTCTCTAGTTCCTCGGCCCGTTTTAATGATTCATTGATATCACCGATAAGGCTGGAAATGGCTTTATGAGAGGTATTTACCGCTTGTATGCCTTGTTCGGTTAATTGGCTTGAGTTGGTGGCTTCTGTTTCCGTATCTTTTGCGACTTCCGCCATTTGTTGGTTTGAGATATTCATCTCTTGCCCTGCACTAATCATGGATGAAGAGGCATCTACCAATGCATGGGTAATATTGTTGGTGGTTTCTGATGCGCTTTTTAGCTCCGTAGTCATACTGCCAAGAGCTGAAGATTGTTTATGTATATTACTAATAATGGATCTTAGCTGTTCTACAAAGCCATCAAATTCTTTAGCAAGATCCCCAAGTTCGTCTTTTGCGCTGGAGTTAATCCTTTGGGTTAAATCACCATCCCCTTCGGCTATTTCACGGATACGACGTCCCATATTTTCAACATTTTTGGTGATTTTAAGTGGAATGAGGTAGCCAAAAATGAGAGATATGACAAAGGCGATTGTTGTGACTGTCATGGCGATTTCTTGATTACGGCTAATATTGTTTTTGGTTTCATCTTCAATTGCTCTGGAGTGTTTTCTTACCGTTTCACCAGCTTTGTCTAAGAGTGAGCGGATAGCAGCAAACTTTTCATCAGCCTTTTTTATTTTTTGCGGGAGTTTGGTTGATATTTGAGCTTCAGGAGAGTTTAGGTGAGCGAGACTTGCTTTAAACCAGTCATCAAACAGTATATCGAATTTATCATAAGGATTTGTCAGTTCGGGTTCATCCATTAAATGGCCACGATATTTTCTGAATCGTTCTAATGCTTGAGCAGCATTTAGGTTGAAATCTTCTTTGTTGGCGTCACTGTCTCCTATGCCATTAATGATTTTTTGCTGTGCTAAACGTGCTTGGTATAAGTCTCTATCGGCATTTAATACCTCTGTAATGGCTTCTACATAGTTATTAAGTTCGACTGCTGAGTTGATTTGCTCTTTAGTATTATGGATGTGATCACGAAGCTTTTCTCCAGCTTCATCAAGCATATTACGAATGACTTGGAATTGATTATCTAATGCAATCATGGTTTCGGAAAATTGAACGCTACCTTTTGAGGTGGCAATAAGATTTTCACTGGATTCTAACCAATCTTTGTAAAGAGTATTAAAGGAGTCAAAAGGTGTTAGCAGCTCTGTCGGTTCGTCTGCAAGATATTTTCTATAAAGTTGAAAACGATCAAATACTTGTTGAGCATTTTCTCTAAAGTCTTCTTCATTGTCTGTCTTAGGTCCTTGGCCGTCGAGCATTTTTTCTTGTGCAAGTCGTGCTTGATAGATATCTCGGTCAGCATTTAATACCTCCGAAATCGCTTCGAAATAGTGTTCGGCCTGTAACTTCATATTATTCTTTTGCATATTGCTCATGAGCATCATAAAAACAAATAGAGAGACCAAAATAATTGAGAGGAAAATAATAGGGAGCATCATCTTGATTCGAATGGAGTGTATGCGCATATATAGTCCTTTATCATTTTGTTAGTCATCAAAGTCTAGGAAAGGATATTTGTTAGCGCAAAAAATAAAGGTTGTTTTTTGTACAGTTTGTTTGGTGTGTTGATTACGGCGGTGTTTTTTTAGAGAAATGCTAGAGAACAAGATAGGTGAAAAGCGTTACACCTATCTTAGGAAGAATTATTCTTAGAAATGGGCTGTCATACTCAGTAAGAGTGTAATTTATTGCAGTACTTCTTTCGTCACCCAAGGCTGCGTGATTACTTTAGATGGTTGGCGTTGCATAATGACTTCTCCGTGACGTACAGAGAGTAATACATCACCTTGTTGACGCAGTACGCTGTAGTCATCGTGTCCTTCTAATAGTATAAAGTGCGCTGCGTTGCCTACTTCTATGCCATACCCTTCTAAGCACATAGTGCGAGCACTGTTGTCTGTGATCATGTCTAATGCGCGGGCGTAGTCTTGATAGCCCATCATTTGGCATATATGCATGGCGTAATCCAATGTTCTTAGTAGTTTGCCATTGCCGAGTGAATACCAGGGATCGAAGATGGAATCTTGACCCAAGCACACATTGATATTGGCTTCTCTTAGCTCTTTGACTCGGGTCACTCCACGACGTTTTGGATAGGTGTCGAAACGACCTTGTAAGTGAATGCTTTCGGTTGGGCAAGAGATGAAGTTAATGCCAGAATTTTTCAGTAGTCTAAACAGTTTGGAACAATAGGCGTTGTCATAAGAATGCATCGCTGTCGTGTGACTAGCGGTGACTTTTGAACCCATGTCATGGAGTAAGGCCTCATGAGCGAGAAACTCTAAAAAGCGCGAATTGGGGTCGTCAATTTCATCACAATGGACATCGACCAAACGATCGTATTTTTGAGCTAACTCAATGATGAGTTTGACGGATTTTTCCCCTAACTCACGCGTGTATTCAAAATGTGGAATGCCGCCAACCACATCAGCACCAATCTCCAAGGCTTCTTCCATTAACTTTAAGCCATTTGGGTAAGACAGCATACCGTCTTGCGGGAAGGCCACCACTTGCAAGTCGATTTTGTCTTTTAGTTCATCCCGCAAAGCGCAAAGCGTGCGAACGCCAATTAAAGTCGGATCTGTCGTGTCGGCATGGGTTCGAATCGCCTGAACGCCGTTTTGCACCAAAAGCTCTATTGTTGATAGCACTCGTCGGCGAATATCTTCTTCATTCAACATGGGTTTTCGTTGACGCCAGCGTTCAATGCCCTCAAACAAGGTACCACTTTGGTTCCACTCTGGTTCACCGGCGGTTAAAGCGGCATCAAGGTGGATATGTGGCTCGACAAATGGGGCGCAAACTAGATTACCGCCAGCATCAATAGTGTTATCCGTTGCTGTCAGCGTATTGTCTTGAATATCAATGCGACTGAAACAGCCCTCTTCGATATGGATAGAAAACAGTTCTGGGCGCTGACGCAAACGGGCGTTGATGATTTGCATAAAAATTCAATCCTTTTGTGGGTCAGGTGTGACAGCCTGATCATCAATGTTGTGATGGTGAAATAAGATTTGTTCGATGAGTAATGCGTTTTGTAAGTTGAGTCGCAAAAATGGATCTTGTAAAGAATAGCCTAAACGCTGTTCGATCTTGCTAAGACGATAGCTAAGCGTATTTCTATGAACATCCATGGCATCAGCTGTTTGTTGTAAATGACCAAAGTGGTTGAAGTAATGGCTAAGTGTGTTTTTCATTTCTAACGTGGCATTGTCCCGAGCAAAGCACAATTCCCCAAGGTGTTGTTTGCAAAAGTCGGCGAGTAAACCGCGGTTTGGAATCGCGGCGTACAGGCGGGCAATACCGAGTTGTTCATAGAGGAAAATACGCTGATGCTGATGTTTGACAGCGAACTGTAACGCTTGGCGAGCTTGCTCTGTTGCTTGGGCTAACTTTTCCAAACCTGTTGTACGTTCACTTACTCCGATACATAACACGAGTTGTGGAAAGCGTTTTTGTAATAAGTTTAGTACTTGCTCTAATTCGCGATAAAGCTCAGAAGTGTCCTCTTCTGTGATTGGCCAAATGGCTAATAGATCTTTTTCATAACTGAGAACAGGCCAGTCAATTTGCCGGCGTTTTAAAATGCCGCCTAAATGCTGCTCCAATTCATGGTTTAAGTGATGCAGCGGATAATTCGGGTCGTCCGTCTCTTGCTTAATCCGGCTAATTCTTAAGGCTAATGTGACAAAAGGGCGGTTGTCACTGATGCCTAAATCCCCAGCGCGTAAATGGATTAACTCTGGCGCTTGATCAAAACCGTTTATTAACTTGGTTAAAAATAGTCGTACTGACTTCCCTATGAGGTTGTCCTGAACGATAGCATTACTAATGATCTCGGTAACCAGTACCATTTTTAGACGATATGGCTGTTCTAATATAGGTAACTGATGCTGATTAGCGAGTTCTAAGACACTGTTAGGAATTTGCTGGATAAACTCCGGCCCAGTCAAGATAACCAGCCCAGCGACATGACTATTCACCGCTTCTGTTACTAATTGGCAGAGATTCTTTTCGGTGCGACGGTGGTTAATTCCGGTGACAAAAACCAGCTCACCACCACTGACCCATGGTTGAATGGAGTCATTTTCTGCAACATAAGGCCAGCGGACTATACGTTGACCTCCAGTTAAACCGGCTCGAAAGCTGATGCTTTCGAGGCCGGGTAGACGAGGTATATCTGCGCAACAAATACTCATTAGTTTCCTAGTGCGGTGACCGTTTGTCTATGGGTTAGAAAAGATAATACGCTATAAGCCACAATGGCCACAAAGACCCCAACAATAGGTGGCATAACAGGAGATAGATAGGCCGCTGCAGACGCAATAGCATAAGCGCCAAGTCCAACCCAATTAAACGCAGGCAGTTCCGCATTGGCTAATAAAGGATACTGACCTTTATGGCGTAACCAAAAGTCCGCCATGATGACGCCACCAATAGGCGGGATAAATGTCCCTAGTAAGACTAAAAATGGAATGAGGAAATTGTACATACCAAACACCGCCATGATGGTACCAATGGCCGCCCCTGCCACCGTGACAACACGACGTTTATCGGTGCGAAGAAGATTGCACCCAGCAACGGCAAAGTTATAAATGGTATTGTCTTGAGTGGTCCAGATATTAAGAAATAACATAAGCACCGCCAAAACCATAAAGCCTTGAGCGAGCATAACATCGACAATATCCGCTTGTTGATAGATTAACGTACCAAGCGCTCCAGTTAATACCATTAAACCATTGCCGATAAAGAATGCGCCCATGGTTGCCCAAACGGCGACCTTGCCACTGTTCGCAAAACGACTCCAATTGGTTGCCTGAGTGGCGCCGCTGACAAACGTACCTATGACAATGGTGATGGCGGCGGTGAAGCTTAAACTTTGTGTTGGCTCAATACCAAATAAAGCAGAGAGGCCACCCACATCGACTAAGCCAGTATAAAGACTAATTAAAATAAACAAGAGCATGGCAGGCACGGCGATACGGGACAAAATATCCATGCCTCGAAAGCCAATCATGGCGGTGATACAAAAAGCCATACCAAACAAAATCATTAATGGCGTTTGCCATACTTCTGGTATGCCGGTGATTTTAACTAATACAATTGCGAGCGTTGCTGAACCCCATGCGTACCAACCTATTTGAGTAAAGCCCAAGATGAAGTCGGCTAGTTTGCTACCAATTTCACCAAAACAAAATCGCCCCATTAAAACGCTGTTTAAACCACTCTTATAGGCAATGAATGCTAAACACGAAGCATAAAGGCCAAGCAACAAGTTACCGACCAATATCACCAAGAGCAATTCTGAAAATGAAAAGGCGGTGCCCAATGTACCTCCAGCCCACATGGTGGCAGTGAAAAAGGTAAAACCAAGCAGAATCACTGCCATTGGCAATAGCCCCCGGCGTTTATTTTGAGGCACTTCAATTAATGGATAATCTGATTGAGTCATAGTCGTTTCCCATGATGGTTAGGTTAAAGTCGCTTACTTTGTGGTCTTCCTTTGTCTGACTAAGCAACTTGTGAACCAGATTTGGCTAAGCACATTATAAGAAACGAGTTTATGGCGAGATGACCAAGAATGGTAATAATCATTAGGTAACTTATACAAAGCTGGGTTTTACTTAACCTTGAATACTTATGGGTTTAAATGCTGAGTGCACCATTTGATAGCAACAAAACAACGGGTGGCCGGTTTAGGCTATCATCTCATTAGTTTTTATTTATTAGTTACTCGCTCTTTTTAAGTTTATAACTATAGTTAATTCAATGTCACAGAAACAATAAAACGTTCTAAGTAGCAAGCAGGAGAGAGTTATGTCTAACGAAGGTAAGTGTCCTTTTAATCATGGTGCCGCAGGTGCAAATCAATCATCAGGCCGCGGCACATCTAATAAAGACTGGTGGCCCAACCAGTTAAACTTAAACATTCTGCATCAGCACTCACCGAAGTCTAATCCGATGGGCGAAGACTTTGATTACGCTAAAGAATTTAATAGTTTAGATCTTGAAGCGCTTCGCCAAGATTTATTTGCTTTGATGACAGATTCACAAGATTGGTGGCCTGCCGACTATGGACACTATGGTCCATTCTTCATTCGTATGGCGTGGCACAGTGCTGGTACTTATCGAACGGCCGATGGTCGTGGCGGTGCCACTTCAGGTACCCAACGTTTTGCTCCATTAAACAGCTGGCCAGATAACGTTAACCTAGATAAAGCCCGTCGCTTGCTTTGGCCTATTAAGCAAAAATACGGTCGTAAAATCTCTTGGGCCGATTTAATGATATTGGCCGGTAACTGCGCACTAGAATCTATGGGATTCAAAACATTCGGTTTTGCTGGTGGACGAGTAGATGTATGGCAGCCTGAAGAAGACATTTACTGGGGTGCGGAAAAGACTTGGTTAGATGACGAGCGTTATACCGGTGATCGTGAATTAGAAAACCCACTAGCTGCGGTGCAAATGGGCTTAATTTATGTCAATCCAGAAGGTCCAGAAGGCAAGCCAGATACGTTAGCCTCTGCTCGTGATATTCGCGATACCTTTGGCCGAATGGCGATGAACGACGAAGAAACGGTTGCCTTGATTGCAGGTGGTCATACCTTTGGTAAAGCCCATGGTGCGGGTGATGCTGCTCAAGTAGGTGCTGATCCAGAAGCCGCAGGCATAGCCGAGCAAGGTTTTGGATGGAGCAATAGCATGGGCTCTGGGAAGGGCGCTGATACTATTTCCAGTGGTCTAGAAGGTGCTTGGACGAAAAGCCCGATCACTTGGGACAATGGCTACTTTGAAAACTTATTTGAATATGACTGGGAATTAACCAAGAGCCCTGCTGGTGCTTGGCAATGGACTCCTAAAGGTGGTGCAGCAGACGGTTCTGTTCCGGATGCCCATGATGCATCTAAACGTCATGCGCCAGTGATGTTCACATCGGATTTGGCACTGCGTGATGATCCAATTTACGGTCCTATTTCTCGACGTTTTTACGAGAATCCAGACCAATTAGCGGATGCCTTTGCTCGCGCTTGGTTCAAATTGACTCACCGTGATATGGGGCCAGTAGCTCGTTACCTAGGACCTTTGGTCCCACAAGAAGAGTTGGTATGGCAAGACCCGATTCCAGCTGTTACTTATGTCTCGGTTAATGACCAAGATATTTCTGATTTGAAAGCCAAAATTCAGGCTTCGGGTTTGAGTGTTGCACAATTGGTATCGACAGCTTGGGCTTCCGCATCGACTTACCGCGGTTCAGATATGCGCGGTGGAGCAAATGGTGCTCGAATCCGTTTAGCGCCACAAAAAGACTGGGCCGTAAATCAGCCAGAGCAACTTGCCAAGGTGTTGTCTGTTTTAGAAGGGATTCAAGCCGAGTTTAATCGCCAAGATTCCACTAAGCAGGTTTCTTTAGCGGATTTGATTGTATTGGCTGGCTCGGTTGGTGTTGAACAAGCCGCCAAAGCCGCCGGTCATAATGTGACGGTTCCTTTCACGGCGGGGCGTGCTGATGCTTCTCAAGAGCAAACAGATGTGGAATCTTTTGCTTTCTTAGAGCCTGCTGCAGATGGCTTCCGTAACTATTTGAAAGGTAAGTTCACCGTATCAGCGGAAGAAATGCTGGTGGATAGAGCGCAGTTGTTAACGCTTTCTGCGCCAGAAATGACAGTGTTGTTAGGTGGTTTACGCGTATTGAATACTAATGTTGGTCAATCTCAGCATGGTGTGTTAACTGACAAGCCAGAAACCTTAAGCAATGATTTCTTTGTGAATTTATTGGATATGGGAACTAAGTGGTTTGCGACTTCGGAAGAAGAGGAAGAGTTCCAAGGGCGTGACCGCACCACTGGTAAGATCAAATGGACAGCGACCCGTGCAGATTTGGTCTTCGGTTCCAATTCTCAACTACGTGCCATTGCTGAAGTGTATGCTTGCTCTGATTCGCAAGAGCGCTTTGTGAAAGACTTTATTGCAGCTTGGACGAAGGTAATGGAATTGGATCGTTTTGATCTAGCGTAATTAAGTAGCGTTACCAACAACTAAACCCGCTTCCGAGAGGAAAGCGGGTTTTTTTTCATTGTAATCCTTTTATTTTGCCTCTGTTAAATAAGATACATAATGTCATCATATTTTTTTCATCTATTTGTTGTATGCTGATTTTTTTCAAAAAAGTCGAGCGTATGAAGTTTGAAGGGTTAAAAGCGATTGCGTTAGTCGATGGGCTAAAAGGAGCCTTGGCTTTATGTTTGGCATTGAGTGTTAACGTTATTGCTAGGCAAGATCTTCATCAACTTGCTACTGATGTCATGCAAAATTGGCCTATCTCGCCAAATAATTACTATGTTAATTTGACGTTAAATTTTGTTGAAAAAATCACGCAACAAAATCATCTCTTTGTGATCACTATTTCTTTGATGTATGCCAGTTTTCGTTTTGTTATTGCGTATGGTTTGTGGCACAAGTTGCGTTGGACGGAGTGGTTCGCTTTTATCAGTGGTTCACTTTATATTCCATTTGAACTTTATGCCATTTACCAAAAACCTAGCCATGTTAGCTTTGCTGTATTGTTGTTTAACTTGATAGTCGTGGCATATTTATATTGGGTACTTAAACGTGGCGAAAAAACACTAGCAAAGATTGGTAAATAGGAATGGTTTCGTTGACATTTATCGAGAGATCTTAGTCAGCGACAGGGTAGGTCGCTGACTAAGAAAGTACGTTGAGGCCGTTTTTAATGCACCTCATTTATTATATGGAATTAACGATATTCTCCTGCGTATTTTTCTACCAGTTCGATGTTGTCTTTGGTTATGAAGCCAGGGCCAGAGTTCACATCGTTACTTGGGATCAACCCATAACGAGTGTAAAGCGTTAAGAAGCTTATTGGTAAGTAACCTTGTAAGTAAGGTTGTTGATCAATAGCAAAGTTAATTCGACCATCTTTGATAGCCGCTGAGATTTCACCACTCAAATCAAACGTACCGAAGTAAATATTTTTAAGGTTACGGTTTTTGCTTAGCGCTCGTAATGTTGGGTGGGCCGAGGTTGGTCCTAAGGTTAGGATTGCTTCCGTATTTGGGTTCTTACGAAGGTAAGCAGAAACTTTGGTTTCTACATTGGTTGGATCTGATCCAGAATCAATCATTTGGCTGCCAAGTTCAACCCCTAACCCTTTGGCAAACCCCATGCAGCGCTCTACAGACGCTGGATTAGTAATATAGTGATTCACACATAAAAATGATTTAACACCATGTTTTTTTGCACGTTGTCCAGCTCCATAGCCCGCTGCAAACTCAGGTTGTCCAACATGCAATAAAGCACCTAACGCTTTGGATTGTTCTTGAGTGCCTGAGTTCATGGTAATGAATGGTATGCCTTTTTTAGAGGCTTTTTCCAATGGTCCTTCTAGGGTATCGAAATCAGCAATAGAAAGTACAATACCATCAGGATTTGTCGCCACGGCCTGCTCAACGATTCGTGCCATATCGGCTAAATCACCAGTAGGTGGGTTGCGGTATTCTACAGTGACATGCATATCTGAAGCGGCTTGTTTAACCGCATTCTTAATCACGTTCCACCAAGAATCAGAATCTGGCGCATGGGAAATGAACACATAGCGTTCACCTTCAGCGTGCGCTACTGTGGACATTGACATAACACCTAATGTTGCTGCGCCCGCAACTAATATGGCTGTACTTTTCTTAAGAAAGTTTTTCATTACCACTATCTCCGTTTCGTTTATTTATTTTTGTTATTACTTATTTTTGGATTTAGTAAACACCACTTCTGATCTATTTTTAATCAGAATGGAAGTGATACTAGAATGAATATTTCATTAATGCAATATATTGAAAGAAATTATTTTGATGTGGGTTTTATTGTCTATTTTATTGTTTTTTATAGTTTTATGTCTTTTTTTATCGATTTTTTTTATGTTTTTAAGATCGATTTTTTTGTATTTTAAGTAAAATTTTATTTTTCCTATTGAATGAAATGAAATAAATATTCTATCATGATTCCATTACTTCAATGAAAAGCTCTTAAGCTATCGAATGGTCAAAGAGAATCTTGTTGAGCGGCTGGATAGCCAACAGATCTCTATATGACAATGAGAAATCACAAAAAATAAATATAAAAAGTAAGGTGTGACGCTATGACAGATCAAACTCAAACGGTTGATTTATCTAAAATGACAGCAGATAACTCAACAGAAGAAAAAACACCTGGAGATGAACGGGTTCGTAAAGTGCCGGCTTGGAAACGACTGTTGCATCGACCTGAGTTTGGGGCGATTTCAGGAACAGTATTGGTGTTCGTTTTCTTTTTGATCACTGCTGGAGACTCAGGCATGTTTGCCTCAGATGGCATTATGAACTGGGCAACTGTATCTGCACAATTAGGCCTGATTGCAATCAGTGCTTGTTTATTAATGATTGCGGGTGAATTTGATTTATCGATTGGTTCTATGATTGGTTTCGCCGGTATGATGATGACGATTCCTGCCGTTTATTGGGGGTGGCCAATTTGGGGGGCCATTCTTTTTGCCTTTGCTGGTGCTTTGCTGATTGGGTTCTTGAACGGCTATATTGTTGTTAAAACAGGCTTGCCTTCTTTTATCGTTAGTCTTGCTTTTCTTTTTATGTTGCGTGGTTTGACCATTGCACTGTCTATTTTGTTCACTAATCGCACCATTGTTGGTGGTATAGATAAATACGCGGATGGGGATTGGCTCGCTGCTGTGTTTGGTGGTGTTGTCGGTAAAAGCCTATTTGTTTGGTTTGCTAACATTGGCTTGATTAGTTCTTACGATGATGGCACTCCCGTTGTAGAAGGCATTCCTATGGTTATTATCTGGTGCGTGCTCTTAGCAATTATCGCAAGCTGGGTGCTATTGCGCACATCATACGGTAACTGGATTTTTGCTACTGGTGGTGATGATAAAGCCGCTCGTAATGTCGGGGTTCCAGTGGATAAAGTCAAAATTTCTTTGTTTATGTTTACGGCATTCACTGCAACGGTTTACGCCGCTTGTCAGGTGTTCGAATTTGGTTCTGCGGCGGCCGACCGAGGTGTGTTAAAAGAGTTTGAAGCCATTATTGCTGTGGTAATTGGTGGGGCTTTATTGACCGGTGGTTATGGTTCGGTGATTGGTGCTTGTTTTGGGGCCTTGATCTTTGGTGTCGTGCAAATGGGGATATTCTTTACTGGTATCGATTCAGATTGGTTCCGTGTATTCCTTGGAGCCATGTTGTTAATCGCAGTTTTGTTTAATAACTATATTCGTAAAAAGGTAACAGAGGCCCGACATTAGTGGCGTGTCTGCATTTGACTTTACTTTTTGGAAAATGAATTTAGGAGAACAAAATGAGCGAATTTATTATTGAATTGAAAAAAGTGAGCCGTTATTTCGGGTCTGTTATTGCCATTAAAGATATTGATATGAAGGTGAAGCTGGGTGAGGTTCACTGTTTGCTGGGAGATAACGGCGCAGGTAAATCTACCTTGATCAAAACACTCGCAGGTGTTCATGCTCCTAGCGATGGAGAATATTTGTTGGATGGCAAGCCTGTGGTGTTTAAGTCACCAGTCGAAGCACTTGATTCTGGTATCGCGACCGTTTATCAAGATCTTGCTTTAGTGCCTTTAATGAGTGTGACTCGTAACTTTTTTATGGGTCGTGAGATTACTAAAGGATCTGGGATCTTTAAGCGTTTTGATATTGAAACGGCCAACCAAATTGCTCAAAAAGGTATGGCTGAAATGGGCATTAATGTCAGAGATCCTTCTCAAGCTATTGGCACCATGTCGGGTGGTGAGAGACAGTGTTTGGCAATTGCACGTGCCATTCATTTTGGTGCCAAGGTGTTAATTCTCGATGAACCTACTGCCGCACTTGGTGTGAAGCAATCGGCCAATGTCTTGAAGGTGGTTGCAAAAGCCAAAGCCAGAGGTTTAGCCGTTATTTTGATTACCCATAACGTTCATCATGCTTACCCAATTGCTGATCGTTTCACTTTGTTGAATCGTGGGCAAAGTTTAGGTTCTTTCTTGAAATCAGAAGTTAGCCGTGAAGACGTTTTGGAAATGATGGCGGGTGGTCAAGAGCTGGATGAGCTTACGGCTGAACTAGAAGAATTCAGCCGCTTAGATGCGACCGCATGAGGAACGACCAGATGACAACGAAACAAATGCGTGTTGGTTTAGTTGGCTCGGGATACATGGGAAAAGCCCATGCGATTGCCTATCGAAATGCAATGGCGGCTTTTGCCATTCCTCAAGATCAGCTGCATTGTGAAATGTTGGCTGATGCGACCCCTGAACTGGCTGAATCGAAAGCACTGGAGTTAGGCTTTAATCGCTCGACTGGGGATTGGAAAAATTTAATTAACGATTCGAATATTGATGTAGTTGATATCTGCGCTCCGAACTTTTTGCATAAAGAAATTGCACTTGCCGCTATTGCCGCAGGAAAACATGTTTACAGTGAAAAGCCCTTAGCGCTTAACGCTGCTGATGCAAAAGAAATGACGGAAGCGGCTGAGCGAGCTGGGGTGAAAACTTTAGTTGGTTTTAATTACATAAAGAATCCAACGGTACAATTTGTTAAGCAATTAGTTGCTCGTGGTGATATTGGAGAGGTGGTACATTTTCGTGGCATTTTCAATGAAGACTACCTTGCCGATGAAAATTTACCTTTCAGCTGGCGTTTGCAAAAGCAGTTTGCTGGGACGGGAGCACTGAATGATTTAGCTTCACATCTTGTGCAGTTAGCAGCACATTTGGTTGCGCCAATTACTTCCTTGTGTGCTGATCTAAAAGTTGTGCACCAACAACGCCCATTGTCTCAAACGTCAGACGATACTGAGGCTGGGGTAGGCGAGGTCGAAAACGATGATCAAGCTCATATGATGGTGCGATTTGCTAATGGTGCTCAAGGTACCTTGGAAGCGTCACGTATCGCATGGGGGAGAAAAAATGGTCTGTCATTCGAAATTACAGGCACCAAAGGAAGTGTCATCTTCGACCAAGAAACCTTGTCAGAATTGTCTTTATATGTTGCAGAAGGTAACACTCAGACCCAAGGGTTTAAACGTATTTTAGTGGGACCAGAGCACCCTGATTATCAAGCTTTTTGTGTGTCGGCAGGGCACGGATTGGGTTTCAATGATATGAAAGCAGTCGAAATTCGAGATTTATTTCAGGGGGTGGTTAATGATGCTCCTTTGTGGCCAAATTTTAGAGCAGCAACACAGGTAAACATCATTCTCGACAGCGTGGTTGAGTCTTACGAAAAAGGCGCTTGGGTTCAGGTTGAGCAATATGATGTTGGTAAATAAGTTTTTTTATACAACTGAACCTGTTATTCGAATAGGTAAACATTAAGTACTGGGGTTTTGACTATGTCATATTTATTAAGCAAAAAACGTCAATTAGATGGCGAGACTCAAACGCAATTGGTAACGCCAGAAAGTGCTAATTGGCGTTATGTTGGGTTTGAAGCACATCAGTTGAAAGCCGGTGAATCTGTAACCGTGCAAACCGGAACAGATGAAGTGTGTGCTGTCATTTTGTCTGGTAAAGCGAATGCGAGTACCCAACATGAGGCTTGGCAAAACCTAGGTGATCGCATGAGTGTGTTCGAGCAAAAGGCACCTTATTCTGTGTATTCGCCAGCGCAAGATGAAATCTGTATCGAGGCTATTACTGATGTTGAAGTGGCATTTTGTAAAGCTCCTGGCAAAGGTGGTTTTAAAGCGAAATTGATAAGCCCTGAACAGTGCCAATACGAAACGCGAGGTGTTACCAGTAATACTCGCCATGTGTGCAATATCTTATTTGGTAATGAACCAGCCGACAGTTTGCTCGTTTGTGAAGTCATCACGCCAAGTGGCGGCTGGTCTAGCTATCCACCTCATAAACACGATACTGATGCTGCTCCAGCAGAAACACAGTTGGAAGAAACTTATTATCACAAGATTGATCCGCCACAAGGATTTGCTTTCCAGCGTGTGTATACCGATGACCGAAGCATTGATGAAACCATGGCCGTGGAAGACGGTGATCTGGTCATGGTGCCGGAGGGGTATCACCCAGTTGGAGTACCTCATGGTTATCAGTCTTATTATTTAAACGTCATGGCGGGGCCAAGTCGTCATTGGATTTTTCATAATGATCCGGATCATGAATGGATTATTGAACGAGATAAACAGCTCTAAACCTTAATAACTGTTGCGACGTTACAAGCGAAATAAAGACAAGGCAAAAACGAACGAGAAAACGGAGTTTATAGAGGTATAAATGAGTATTTCGAGTTCGTTTTTAACACAGTATTTACAAGCACTGTAGTCGCCTTAAATATACCTAAGGAAATATCATGCTTAATTTTGCGCTATTTGGTGCTGGTCGAATCGGAAAAATGCACGCCCAAAATATTCAGGCGTTTGCTCAATCGAATTTAAAATATGTCTATGATGTTTATGCGCCTGCGGCCCAAGAGGTTGCAAAAGCCACTGGTGCTCAAGTAGCAGAAAGTGTGGACCTTGCCTTGGCTGATCCTGAGGTAGATGCGGTATTGATTGCAACCAGTACTGATACTCATGTGGACCTTATTATTAAAGCCGCGAAAGCGGGTAAAGCCATTTTATGTGAGAAGCCTATTGATTTAGATACGGCCACTGTAAATGAGTGCCTAGAGCAAATTAAAGATTGTCATGTACCTATTCAGATTGGCTTTAATCGTCGCTATGATCCGAGCCATTCAGCTGTCGTGAAAGCGGCACAAGATGGCAGCATAGGTAAATTAGAGCAGGTCATTATTACGAGCCGTGATCCGGGCATGGCGCCCGTGGAGTATCTGAAATCGTCTGGCGGTATTTTCCGCGATATGGTTATTCATGATTTCGATATGGCGCGTTTTGTATTGGGCGAAGAAATTGTGGAGCTGCAAGCTTTTGGTAGCGCTATGGTCGATGAAAAGATTACCGACATTGGCGATGTTGACAGTGTCATGGTAATTATGAAAAGCCAATCAGGTCGTCTTATTCACATTAACGGCTCTCGTCGTGCCATTTACGGTTACGATCAACGTGTGGAGGCATTTGGCTCGGAAGGCATGGTTATCTCTAATAACCAAACGCCAACTTCTGTAACGCGTTTTAGCAAAGATACGACGCAAGTAAAAGATCCACTTTATAACTTCTTTATCGATCGTTATGTAGACGCTTATAACTTGCAACTCACGTCTTTTATCGAGAATGTTTTAGCAAAAAGGCCTGTTTCTCCTAGCTTCGAAGATGGCCGTCGCGCCCAAATGCTCGCTGATGCCGCACAGCAGTCTTTAGAAACAGGACAAAAAGTATCATTGAGCTGGTAACGGTTTAGATAAATAAAAAAGGGCGAATAGCCCTTTTTTATTGTTTGAGAACTAAGAAGCTATCAAACTATTCTTTTCCTTTTAATCCCTCAAATTTATTGTCGAATGCTTCTATAAAAGCATTCTTTAGTGCGGCTAAAATGGCATCAAACGTACTGATTTCAGGGTCGTTTAGGGAACCGTCTATTTCAATAATAGTCGCGGCTTTGTCCGTTTTGCTGTTGGTAAATAAGGCGGAGAGACCGCCGCTTAATCCCTCCCAAGATAGTTGAAATACACCATCATTATCTTCAACTGCATCTTGTTGCCAATCCAGAATATCGACTTTCTTGAACAAAGGTTTTACGTAACCATTTAGTTTGCCATTTGTCGCTTTTAGCTCGCTGACTACTTCGCCTGTGCCTCCTCGGAAGTCAAAACCAGCGTACGCTTGGGCAAAGTCATTGAGTAAGGGAAGTGAAACCGATTCTGTTTTTAAAGCAATGCCGAAGTCATTTGAGACAAAAGGGTCGAACTGGGCGTTCATTTCCAAATGTGCAGAATTTAATAGCTTGGCGTCTAATGTTAGCGTTGCGACACGTTTACCATCCTGCCCAGATATATTGGTGAGATTGGAAATGACGGCATTAATTTCAGTAAGTTGAATATTAACGGGTGGTTTGGATTCAAAATTGCGAAAGGCGATGATGCCATTGTGTAAATTGATTTTGCTGATGGTAATAGGGATAAGTCCTTCGACAACACTTTGCCAATCGCCACCTTTACCTGATTGAGTGTTATCTGCTTTTTCACTGTCGACAAAGTTAACTTGCGGTGAATGTAGAGAAATATCTGTTAAAACTTTTCCTTTAAATAGTGCACGCCAGCTTAAGGCTATATCTATGTCATCAATTCGAATAAAAGGTACCTTGTGTGTGCCTTTTATTTTTGAAATGGATAATTTCTGTAGCTGATAGGCGCCTCGGTAAAGATCTATGTCAATGTCTTCTATATGTCCAGAATACTCACCCATATCGGATAGCTTCTGATTGATTGTATAAAGTGCCCAAGAAGGTAAGTACAGTCTCAATATGATGAGGATACTTAATACCAAGATCAGAAAAGTAATCGTATTTTTTAGGCGTTCTGCTTTCATGCTAATTTCTCCTTATTAGCTTTAAGGTTAAGGTGCAGAGCGACTTTTCTCAATAAAAATCAAGGGTTTTCATAATCTGTACATGCTGTTGGCGTATTACCAACAGTTCACAGGTAAAAGCATAGTTGTTAAGAAGGTTAAGATTGTGTAGCGGATGTAATCGCCAACTCGACTTTCTTTCTTATTTCGTCAGGAAAAGGAATGGCAGCTTTTGCCGATTTGGAGAAGCACACATAAGTGACATCTGCATCAACGACGATCTCGTTGGTTGGCACTTTGATGATAGTCTGCCTCATGGTGATGCTGCGATTGCCAATTTTAGTGTAGCAAGTTTGCACTTCAAGTAGATCGCCAAAGTTGGCTTCTGATTTGAAGTTAATGTTTATGTTGACAACAGGCCAGACAAAATCGTCTTGCATCCAGTTATCGCGTTCGAAAAACTCATCAAAAAATGCCCAGCGTCCTTCTTCTATAAACTCTAAATAACGGGCGTTGTTAACGTGTTGAAAAAGGTCTAAGTGATAGCCGCGTACTTTTATCTGTGTTTTGTTGAGCATGTCATCTTTTCCGCATAAAAATTCAAGCGAAGAAGAATACGATGCTTTAATCGAGAAAAAAATAACAAAATCGCTCGACTTTTATAACAGAGAAAAGGGGCGATGTGGTTAGCTTGGTCGAACCGAGTGTCTCCAAATGGGGGGGGCATGGAAGGTTAAATGCTGCTTTTTACGCGCTTTGTCAGAGGCGTTTTCCAAGAGTTCTGAAATGGCATCGACCATAGCGCCTAATGGTTGTGAAAAAGTGGTGAGCTGGTAGCCAAGCCAACCGGCCTGCTCAATATCATCAAATCCGACAATGCAGATGTCTTCCGGAATTCTTAAACCAAACTCATTTTTGGCCACATCTATAAAACCACAGGCGATCAGATCCGTAACGCAAAAGACACCGTCAGGTCTATCACGTGAGGCTAATAAACGTCGTGCTGCGTCTACGCCAGTTTGGTAACTGGTTGGTCCTGCTCGCAGCAGAATACAAGTTTGCTGCGCGTCTTTGGCGGCTTGAAGAAAGAGTTTTTCACGAGTCAGTAAACTGGGTGATTGAATGGTCGACGAGACAACGGCAAGGTTTGTGCAGCCGGCTCTTAAAAGCATATGGTGAGCGTCGGCCATGGCGGACTGATAGTCGATACTGATGTGGTCTGTGCCTTCAAATTGACCGGCACGGTTCACAAGGATGACTTGCTGGCCGCTCTTGACGCAGGTTTCGATTAAGGTAGTTTGTGGTGTGCCGGATAAAACGATAGTTGCCGATGCGCGATAATTTAACGTTTGTCTTAATGCCGCATCAGCACTGGCTTCGCCGCCAGACGTATTGATCACCATCACAGCCCGGCCAGCCAATTGTAAACGCTGGGTGAGGGCATCGAGCAAGCTAGCTTGATAAGGGGCATTTAGGTTAGCACCAAGAATACAAACAGGTCGGCTTTTCTCGTTAGATAAGCCACGGGCAAGATGGTTGACGTGATAATTTAGCTCTGCCGCAGCAGCCAGTACACGCTCTCGAGTGTCTTTGGAAACACTCGCACCTTGGGTAAAGGTGCGAGAAACAGCAGACCGAGAAACGCCAGCGAGTTTGGCTACTTCTGCGGCGCTGGCGATATTTTTCGGTTGCTGGTTTTTCATGCTTTTCTTATATCCTGACCAAAGCCCGCCTCGCGTAGTACCTTTTCCATGCTGGCGGCACGTTCTGCTAGGTGAATTAAGGCGGGTTTTGGGGTTTCATACCATTCATCTGGGTGAAGCTCTCGTTTTTCCCGAATATGTGCAATGGCAGAATCCAGAGTTGGGTAACGATCTGGATATTCTAAATGCAAAAATAGGGCAACTATAGTGACTGAGCGACTGCGTCCACCTCGACAATTCACTAAAATATTGCCTTTTTCACGAACCTTATAGGAGGCTTTTTCAGGCAGTACCTGATCTAGAGCTGAGCGCATTAAGTGATAACCAGCTAAGACCATGGACTCTGGGTTTCCTGGGCCATCGATCATGCCAATTTTGTAATACCGAACAGGAGCCCAACCATGTTTTAGTAAGTGTTCTGGTGGGTTAGGTTCTTGCAAATTAACAAGGTCAATATCTAGGTTTATCGCGCAGTTAAGCACCACTTTTATATTATGTTTTTTAAGTAGCTCTGCGTCTGTCACACTGGTAGAACCGCCAATGTAGATATCCACGCCCCAGCCAGGAATATTGCTCTCAATTAGGCTCATTGGTGGGCGAGGGTAGCGTTTTTTTACTTTTTCGGTGGTCATAATTGTCTCTTTCATTGTATGGAGTCAACAGATTAGGCTGTCAGTCCAAACTGATTTTCTTTTCGGTTATGTGTTTCTGTGGACAGAGATATCATGGTGTCATTGGAAAATTGTTCTGCGACACCGGGGGCTACGGCTAGAATGGCTCCGCCATGCGCTATCTCTTCGTGGGTCTGAGGGTAAACGCCTGTTCGCCCGCCCGCTTCACGCACCATGAGTAATCCTGCTAAGCAGTCCCATGCATTCATATGCGATTCAGCATAGCCGTCAGTGCGACCTTCAGCTACCCAAGCCAATGCTAATGCGCCAGATGCGCCACGACGAATATTGGTGCCACTTGCCAATAATGAAGAAACGATTGCTAAGTAGATTTCTTGGGGAACCCGTGTAGACCATCCTAATTCAAAGGAGGAGCTATGGGTATCCGTTATATTGGAAACATGCAGCGCCTGACCATTTTTGCTGACGTAATGGCCTTTACGCGCTAAATACATTTCGTTTGTCGCAGGATTGTAGATTGCACCAAGTAGTGTTTCGCCGTTATGAACAAAAGCAATGGAAATACAGAAATGATCGATGCCACGGGCGAAGTTGGCTGTACCATCAATCGGATCAACGACCCAAAGGGATGGGTTGGTGACTGAGCCTCCTGTTTCTTCCCCAAGTAATCCATCGTCAGGAAAAAGTCGATGAATAGCCTGACGAATGTGTTCTTCCACTAATGCATCGGCTTCTGTTAAAAAGTCTTGTTGGCCTTTCATGGTAAAGTCGCCTGGTTTTCTGGTGCGATAACGTTCCAGTGCTAATGCTCCTGCGCTGAGAGTAATGTCATGCAGAGCGGTTTCACGCTTTTCTAATTCACTTTCTTTGATGTCGTGGAGGGTCAAGGAGGGATCCTTTTCTATTTGTTATATATAAATCAGTTGGGAAAAATTCGTCCCAACTGATTTCATTCTTAGTAATAGCTAGAGCCTTTTACTGCTTAATTTTTGAAGCTTAGGCTCCACAGGTCTTGCCAATCTTGACGGCTTTCCCAGTCCGATTTGGCTGTGGATGCGTCATACCCCATGATTTGATCGCGCACTTTATCAATGCCTGAAGGCTCGTTAGCAGGCAGTTTAACGGTCTGATTGGTGGACATTTTACCATCAACACCCTGTGGCGCTATGCCTTCAGCTGTCATCATGTAATGAATAAAGAGTTTCGCGGCGTTAGGACTCTTAGTACCTGTGGTGATAAAACCTAAGCCTGGGTAGCTCCAGCCACTAAATGGCACCATGTCGGCACAAAGGCCAAGCTTCATGCCATTTTTATTGTTTCTGAACTTAGCGGCACTGACCATGCCGACAAAGCTGTCTTTGACATCTGGTGCGCCAACGGCGTTGGCGGCTTCGGTGTCTGAACTGGTGACTAATGGGTGGTTTTCAGCGAGGGCTTTTACGAACGCCGCCGTTGCGCTGCTTTCGTTGGTTTTTAATGGTTTGCCGAATTCGGCTTGATAGGCATCAGCCATGGCTTTGTCGTGGTGTGTGGCTAGCTGGTTAAACCAATCCGTGTAAGACGGTTTACCAAGTGGATCCTGCATGGCGACTTTGCCTTGCCACTTTGGTAGGGTCAGTTGCCAAATATTGGTGATTGGGCAGGAGTCATAAAGGCCTGTGTTATAAGCCCAAATGTTGGGGGCTAAAACCACAGTAAGCGGCTTTTGGTAGGTTGCTGGAATGTGTTCAGCTAGATCGCTTGGCACCCAGCTGGTGACATAACCTTTTGATAAAAGCTGCTCCATGCCTGCAGGCGCATCGGCCAGAATGGCAACGTCGGCTTTCACATTGCCGGCTTTCGCTTCACGGCTGACAATTTCGAGAATTTGCGAAGCTTTGGCTTTAATCCCTGTTGCTTGGATGCCGTACTTTTTGCTGAAGGATTTCGCCTGTTTAACAATTTTTCCTGTGGAATCATACACAGTTAGCGGCGCTTCTTGTTTTGCGGCTGCGATTAATGCTTGAAGATCAAATGTGTCGGCAGCGAAAGTCGAAGCCGTACCAAAAGTGGTTAGGCTAACAGTCAGTGCAAGAAGGCTCTTTTTCATCGGGAAGTTCATAACGGTTTCCTTTGTTGATTAGCTTAGGCTTGTTTAGCGAGTGGTTGATTGGTGTGCTTCTGATTGATTGACGCCGAGTTGAGCAGTAAATGGCTGTCATCGAAACCTGTTTCTGGAAGAACAAGGCGATTGCTTGCTTGATCAAAAAAGTGCAGTGACGACGTTGGCAAATAAGCATTTACTTGCTCTCCTTCTCTCCACTTAGGACGAGACTGAGTAGAGTGGAATAATTTGTCATCACCAAAGCTTAGTTCAATCACCCAGCTGCCACCCGTTGGCATGATGTTTTCAATGCTCATTGGCAGCGTATTGGCGTTTGCCGTATCGGTCAGAATGATGTCTTCAGGACGGATCGCGCAGACGCTGGTGAATTCGTTGGTGGCGATTCTGCTTCGAATATGATTAGCAAGGCTGATTTGCTCTGCGGCAGAGGCTTTTAAATCAACAATATTTATTTTCGGGTTACCAATAAATTCCGCCACAAAGCGATTGCTCGGCTCGGCGTAAATTTCATCTGGCGTACCGATTTGTTGTAGCTGCCCTTTGTTCATGACTGCAATGGTGTTGGCCAGCGTCATGGCTTCCCATTGGTCGTGACTGACAAAAATAATGGTCGTGCCAAAGGTTTGATGTAAGCGACGTAGCTCGGCGCGCATTTCTAGTCGCAAAGTCGCATCTAGGTTCGATAAAGGCTCGTCTAGTAGCAGAATACCAGGATTTACCGCCAGCATACGTGCCAAGGCAACACGTTGTTGCTGACCGCCAGACAATTGAGACGGATAACGATCGGCGTATTCAAGAATGCGTAACTTGCTCATCACATCCAAACAACGTTCTTTGCGTTCTTGGGCTGGTACTTTTTGTAAACGCAAACCAAAGTCCACATTGCGTTCCACTGTCATGTGGGGCCAAAGGGCATAGTTTTGAAATACAAAACCAATACGGCGCTGTTCCGGTGGAATAAAACAGGATTGGTGAACCGAATCGACCACTAAATCGTCTACGGCAATTTCGCCGCTGGTGGAATGTTCGATACCGGCAATCATGCGTAAAATCGTCGTTTTGCCACAGCCTGATGGACCGAGCAAACACATGAATTCGCCGTCTTCCACTGTCAGTGATACTTGATCAACGGAAGGTTCAGTATTGCCGTCGTAGCATTTCGTTAGATTAGTTAATGAGATTGTAGGCATATTAATTCTCCAGACCTTGAGCCAAACCAGTACCAGAGATCTTTTGGATCAAGACGGTGCCAAGCCAAGCGATAAGTGCAATCATCAAGACCACCGCATTGGCGGCTTGGTCGTAGTTGTAATCGAGTAAACGCAGTGAATAGGTGGTGAGAACATCTGTGGATGGAATCGCCAAGATAATGAACAGGCTGACGCCTTTAATACCGGAAATGAAAGGCAATAGAATCCCCGTTGCTAATGGCCCTGCTTGTATGGGGATAATGATTTTAGTCATGCGGCTAAACCAGTTGGCGCCAGCAATACGTGCCGCTTCTTCTGGTTCTTTGCCCAGCTGTGTCATGGCGGCGATACCAGATCGGCTGGCAAACGGCATTTTGGAAGCCACTAGAGCAATGATCAAAATGGCAGGTGTGCCGTATAACGCTGGAATCGGGCCGCGAGCCACGGCGAATAAAGATAAAAACGCCGCCGCAAAGGCAATGCCGGGAACCAAATAAGGTAAGAAGGTAATCTGACGCAAGAAAGCGCCAACGCCTTTGAATGAACAGCGTAATACCGCATAACCCACTAGTAAACCTAGTACCCCAGAGATCATTGAAGATGAGCCGACAATGACAATAGTGTTCCACGCGGCTTGCCAGAATTCAGGTGTTAGCAAGATGCCATTGCGTAGGGCGACCGTGTCTAAATTACTGCCAATCCAATAGTCAAAGGTGAAGTTCTCCAGTGTAAAACGGCCGGGTAAAATCATGATGGTGGATAAGAACAAGGTCAATAATGGCAGAACTACTCCGATCAATACAAAAGCCCCCGCAAAGCCAGATGCTGGTAAACGCATACGACCCAGTTTGCGAAGTCTGTCCATATTGCCTTTACCGCCAACAGTGACGAAGCGGCGAGCTTCTTTCATCATGCGCACATCAATCAGTAAGGTGATCACACCGATGATCATAATTACGCCAGCAATGACCGCTGCCACGCCGTTTTGGCGGGTGTCTAGTGCCCGATACAATCCAGTTGCCAAGGTGTCATAGCGCACAGGTAAACCTAAAATATAAGGCACTGCGAACTCGCCTATACAATCGGCAAAAATCAATAAAGCGGCAGACATTAAGGCCGGGCGAATTAATGGCAGGACAATAGAAAAAGCGATGGTTCGTGATGGTGCACCAAGTACTCGAGCGCTGTCTTCCATTTGTGAATCAAGGCGACGTAACGCATTGCCGACAATCAAGACGACCAAGGGCGTGTAATGCAAAACCAAGATAAAAACGATGGGGAAATAGCCGTACGCCACACTGTTTGAAGTTGTGATGCCTAAAGATTCTAGCCAGCCAGGTTGTCCGCCAACAGTACGGTTTTTAAAAATCGTCGTCCAAGCGAGAGCGAAGGTCCAAGTTGGTAACATAAAAGGCACAATCAGCGCCGTAGCGAACCAAGCTCGTCCCGTCATGTTGGTGCGATTTACCAACCAGGCTAGCACTACTCCAATACTCATAGAAAACACCACCGTACTGGCCGCAATGGCTAAGGTGTTATAGAGAGGTTGCCATAAGAGGATTTCAGAAATGCGTGAGTACAGAGTGCGAACAATATAGTAAAGAGTGAAGTGGCCTTCGTCATGGTGGGTTCTGGCTTCGTCTCCTGATTGCACGATAAAGGAATCCACAAGAATGGAGAGCACGGGTGCAAGAATCAAATAAGCAAAGAAAATAGCCAGAACAAGACCAATCAAATTGGCAGGCTCGTGTCGGGCAACAGCAAATGAATGCCTTGCGCGTCGCCAAATATTTGGTTTCTTTTGCTCTGCTGCGGTGAGCAAGGTGGTCATAGGTTATTCCTTAGAAAAACATGTAATTTTCTAAACAATAATCTTCCTCTATGACAAACCGATGACATTTTGCACATATGTGCAAAAAAGTTTTTGCGAACGGTTTTTCAAGCTAAATAACCTTATTAGATTGAGCACGCTGACATCTCTTGTTACTTTAGTTTTTCTAGTGAAGGGAGAATGTAATGGAACATGTATTGCCGAACGATGAGGCTTTTTATGGCAAGACCTTTATGGATTTGTCGATGGATCAGGGCAAGGTGAGTCGTAAGGTGTTTGAGTCTTGCGTATTTGAATCTTGTGATTTTACCGAAGCGTTTTTTGATGCTTGCACCTTTAAAGACTGTCAGTTCCGTCAGTGCAAATTAACGGCAATGAATGTGAGAAACAGCAAGTTCTCCGACGTGAAGTTTTATGAATCTAGAGTGCTGGGTGTGGATTGGACCAAAGCTTATTGGCGAGGCTTGGAGTTAGGTGAGCCGTTATTTTTTAAAGAATGTCTGGTGAATGCTTCATCGTTTTATGGCTTGAAATTATCAGGTGTCGTGTTTGAAGATTGCCGAGCGCATGACGTGGATTTTCGAGAAGCAAGGATTTCCCGTGCGCGTTTTACTGGCACCGATTTAACCAACAGTTTGTTTGTGAACACCAATCTTACAGGCGCCGATTTTAATGGTGCGACCAATTACGATATTGATGTGAAGAAAAATACCATTAAAAACGCCATCTTTTGTCGATATGAAGCGGTGAGCTTGCTGACGTCACTGGGTATCAAATTGGTTTAAAGGCAGCGTGAAAAAATAAAAAGGAAAGCAGCATGTTAAGAAAAGACAAAACGGGTTTGGTGGTGATCGATGTACAAGGAAAGCTAGCGACGATCGTTCATGACAGCGAGGCGTTTATCGCTAATTTGGTTAAGCTAGTAAAAGCCGCCAAGCTACTTGGAATGCCTATTCTGTGGTTAGAGCAAAACCCTGAAAAACTGGGCGCAACCGTACCGGAATTGCGTGAAGTGTTAGACATGGTTGAACCTATTGCTAAGTATTCTTTTAGCGCCTGTGGTGAGCCCATTTTTGTCGAGGCGATTAAAAAGGCCAAGATGAACACATGGCTTATTACCGGAATCGAAGCACATATTTGTGTTTATCAAACGGCATTAGGTTTGTTGGACTTAGGTTATGACGTGGAATTGGTTAGCGATTGTGTGTCATCTCGAACGATAGAGAATAAAGACATGGCGCTTGCCAAGTTAGCTCGCAAAGGTGCGGAAGTGACCAGTCTTGAAATGTGTTTGTTTGAATTGATTGGTGATTGTCGAGCGAATGAATTTAGAGCGGCGCTTAGCTTAATTAAGTAAGTTAATTTATCTTGAAGCATCTGCTTTGTGGTTTAATTCAGTAATGGCTTTTATAGAGACTCAATACTTTTCCCTTTAGGCAGGCAGCATGAACATAGATAAATCTAAAAAACGTATCGCGAAGAAAGTAAAAATGGGTTTCAAAGGTTATCCGCAGCTTTCCATTGCCTATTTTGGCGATACAAAGGACATCGCCACAGAAGTGGTTGTGACTTTTACGGCTGAAGAAGGCGCCGAGCCACAAGATCAGCGTTTTGCGGGCCAAAGTGATGTTCGTGAAGACGAAGTGATTCAATCCGCCCTGGTGAAAATCATGGAACGTACCGATGCGAAAACAGTATTAGAAGTAGAAGGTGTGAGTTTCTTAAATCAAAAATGAATGATGTAGAGAGGATTACTGATGCGGTTGATTGTTATATTTAAAGATAAGCCTGCGATGATGGCTCATCGAGCCATCTATGAAGAGCAACATTTGGCTTACTTGGAATCGAATCATACAGAAATTTCTATTGGTGGTGGGCTCCGCGAAGAAGTGGGTGGTATATTCGTTGGTGGTCTTTGGGTGCTTGAAGTGGACTCTTTTGAGCGAGCCAATGAGCTTGTTATGAATGATCCATATTATGATCCGGCTTTACGGGAATTTGATATTTTAGTTTGGGGGAAAGCAGGTAATCGAGCAGCTGTGCTTTAATAATAGAACACATATTCTCAGCGACTATTACTGTCTTGTTTTAAGTTTATATAAATGTACTTCATTTGCTTGACCTTGGAGTATACTCCAAGGTCTACACTCCTGTTATAGACTCATAACAGGAGAGATTTATGCATCACTCATCAGGTAAACATAAAGAAAACTGCCAATCTCATTCTTCATGTCAGTGTCACCCTTCTAGTCAATCTCAAGCTCATGTTCATCAAGCTCATTATCATCAAGAGACATGCGGATCTTGTTGTTCGACGGCAAGCGACGTTTCCTCTTGCTGTGTAAGCGATGATAGCGGGAAAAAAGAAAGCCAGTGCTGTTCTTCTGATGACGAAGACGACGCCAGTTGCGGCACATTCGCTGATTCCAGTGACTATGCCTATATAGGGCAAGAAACAGGTAAGCAGAATTATAGTTGGCGAGTTAGCGGAATGGATTGCGCCAGTTGTGCGCGTTCCATTGAGAAGGCGGTTACTTCTGTTGAAGGTGTATTAAGTGTCAATGTGGTTTTCTCTACTGAAAAACTTCGAGTGTCGGCGAATGCTGATGTGTCTGACAAAATTCAAAACGCTGTAAAAGGCATTGGCTTTGACTTAGTTTCTTTTGATGCCAGTGCTTCCAAGCAGCAGAGCCAAAAGCCTACCCACTCTGAACAACAAACGGCTTCATGGTTTTCTCGCCAGCAATTAACGGAATACGGTCCGATTGTTGGATTGGCCTTCTTGATGTTATTAAGCTGGGGAATAACGCAATTTAATCCTGTCTTTGGTGAAGCGGCTTTTATTGTGACTACCTTTATTGGTTTAGTACCCATCATGAAAAAGTCATGGCGCATGATGCGCAGTGGTTCACCTTTTGCCATTGAAACTCTAATGAGCGTCGCAGCGATTGGCGCATTATTTATCGGTGCCACCGCAGAAGCCGCCATGGTGTTGCTGCTGTTTATGATTGGTGAGTGCCTAGAGTCTTATGCGGCGAATCGCGCGCGCAAGGGCGTCAGCGCCTTGATGGCCTTGCTGCCAGAAGAAGCCTTGATTATCAAAGACGGAGTACGCCAAAAAATCGCTATTGCGGATTTACGCCCAGGGGATGAGATTGAAGTGTCACCGGGTGAACGCTTGCCTGCGGATGCGGAACTCTTGTCTGAAATGGCAAGTTTTGATGAAAGCGCTTTGACTGGGGAATCTGTTCCTGTTGAACGTTCATCTGGTGAAAAAGTTCCCGCTGGCAGCTTGCTGGCCGATAGAGTGGTGAGGTTAAAAGTTGTATCCCAGCCTGGTAAGAACGCCATAGATCGAATTTTGCAGCTTATTGAAGAGGCGGAAGAGCGCCGAGCCCCCCTTGAGCGCTTCTTAGATACATTCAGTCGCATCTACACGCCTGTGATTATGCTGATTTCTGTCTTGGTGATCTTGATTCCACCCTTGGCTTTCGCTCAACCTTGGGATACCTGGATTTATCGCGGCTTGGCTTTGTTATTGATTGGTTGTCCTTGTGCTTTGGTGATTTCAACGCCTGCGGCGATTACTTCTGGTCTAGCGGCGGCCACTCGTCGAGGCACTTTGATTAAGGGCGGATTGGCGTTAGAGCAACTAGGCCGAATCAAAACCATTGCGCTTGATAAAACTGGCACGCTCACCGAAGGCAAACCAAGCGTGACAGATGTGGTGTCTTTTAATAATGCAAATGTGCATCACGTATTGGCGGCGGCTGCGTCGGTTGAAATGGGTTCCCATCATCCATTGGCGAAGGCTATTGTGGATTACACCGAGCAACAAGGCGTTGCTCTCGTTCATGCCGATAATCGCAAGACCGTGGCGGGTGTGGGGGTAGAAGGAAATTTTGCCGGTAAGAAAATCAGCATAAGCGCACCCAGTAAATTAGCGCGAACGTTAGACGATAGTATTCAGCAGCAAGTCATTCATCTTGAAGAAGAAGGTAAAACGGTCGTTGTGGTACTGCAAGACGGCGAGTCGATCGGTCTGATTTCATTACGAGATAGATTACGTGACGATGCTAAAGTAGCGTTGAAAAACCTCGCCGATTTGGGCATTAATGGTGTGATGCTAACGGGGGATAATGCCCGAGCTGCGGCAGCGATTGCTGCAGAACTGAACATAGATTTCCGCGCGAGCTTGTTACCAGAGGATAAGGTGATTGCGGTCACACAATTGAATCAGCAGCAAGCCACGGCCATGGTCGGTGATGGCATTAATGATGCGCCAGCAATGAAAGCCTCCACTATTGGCATTGCTATGGGAAGCGGCACGGATGTGGCTTTAGAAACGGCCGATGCGGCGTTAACTCATAATCGCTTGCAGGGCTTGGCCGAGATGATTCGTTTGTCTCGTGCGACCAATGCCAATATTCGCCAAAATATCACCTTGGCGTTAGGGTTAAAGGCGGTCTTTTTGGTCACTACGTTACTGGGTATAACTGGGTTGTGGTTGGCCGTATTAGCGGACTCTGGCGCAACCGCATTGGTCACTGCAAACGCGTTGCGATTACTGCGGAAAAATACACTTAACAAGAATGATTAGTACGAGTTAGGGAGGTTTTAGAGAAAGTGAAAATGAACTTTGAGTCATGAATATTTCATTTATGTTAATGAAATGGGTAAAAAAAAGTTAATCCAATTGCAAAGCGCTAAGTTTTATTTTGCAAGCACATTTTTATGGGAAGTTGATGGTAGGATCTCGCACCTTGTGTTTGATGTTGGTCGTAAAAAGGGCATTTTTTGAGTGGTTATAGATCCATCAAAATAATGTCCCAAGCTGCGGTTAGCCTATATCAATGTCTGATGGTGTTGAGGTGTTTTTAGTCTGTCTTTTGGGGATAGATATGAAACACGTCTTATCATCCAACTATAAATAATAGATGTTGTTTGCTTTATGAAAAATCAAAATACAGCTCCTGAAAATTCCCTTTCGGCTCCGTTCGTTTACCCGAACATGAAAGTCGCATTTATTCTATTGATTACTTGCTTCGCGGCATGGGGCGTCGCTGCCAACATGACTGACCCATTGGTAAAGGTCTTTAGCAAAATTTTTACCATGAGTACACTTGAATCGGCTTTAGTACAGTTCGCTTATTACGGTGCGTATTTCTGTTTGGCGATTCCAGCGGCATTTATCAATGCGCGTTACTCATACAAGGCCGGTGTTTTGACTGGTTTGGGCTTGGCGATCTTAGGGGCTCTGGCCTTTTATCCAGCCAGTGTTTCTATGACTTATGGCTTCTTTTTGGCTGCTTTATTTATTCTAGCGGCGGGCTTGTCTATCTTAGAAACTTCGGCAAACCCATTTGTGATGACAATGGGACCAGAAGGCAGCGCAGCGCGTCGTTTAAATTTGGCTCAAGCTTTTAACCCAGTAGGCACTAATATCGGTGTTTTTCTGGCTGCGACATTGATTCTTCCTAATCTAAACACGGCCACGGCAGAAGAAAGAGCAACGATGGCGCCAGAAGCCTTGCTGAGTATTCGTGCTGATGAGTTAAACAGTGTGATGACGCCTTATGTCGGTATGGCGTTTGTGCTGATGATTATCTGGGTATTGATCTACTTTATGCGTGTGCCTAAATCGGCTAACAAGGTCAATGTTGATGAAGTACAGACTATTGATTTTGTTGCCACGTTAGGTCGATTGATGGCTCGAAAACAGTACCGTTGGGGCGTCGTTGCGCAGTTTTTTAATGTGGCGGCACAAACCTGCACTTGGACTTTTACTATTCAATATGTTCAAGCAACACTGGGTGGTACGGAGGCAAGCGCTTCCGATTACCTACAGTATAGTTTGATCATTTTCTTAATCTCGCGTTTTGTGATGACTTGGTTAATGGGCTTCTTCCGTCCGGCTGTATTGCTAAGTATTTTGGCTTTATTAGGAACCACTTTGTGCTTGTATGCCGTAATGGTGCCTGATGTAACGGGTGTTTGGGCCATCGTGTCTATTTCTGCGTGTTTGTCTTTGATGTTCCCAACCATATACAGCATCGCATTGGATGGACTGGGAAGTGATACGAAATTTGGCTCTGCGGGTTTGGTTATGGCCATCTTAGGTGGTGCGGTGATGCCGCTGGTGCAAGGTGCTACCATTGATGAATACGGCGCGATTTTTTCTTACGTCGTGCCAGCCGCTTGCTTTTTGGTGGTGGCTGGTTTCGGCATGTTCTCGGTGAAAAACACCAGCGTTTAACTTCTACAAGAGTCGAACATCAAAGAGCCTCGCGAAATGCGGGGCTTTTTTATCTGTGACATTGTGAACTTACTTCTTTAAGATTCGGTTCTTTAAAATAAGCTTTAGAATGGCTTATTTCGAATTAGGGTGAATCAATAGGGATGTAAGCTTGTTATGTACTTGTCTAATCGATCTGAAATATTGGAAGAGGAAACCAGTATATTTGCTCATTGCGTCACTCAATGTGAATTGCATCACCATGATGCTCATGAGTGTTTATGGGTAGTGAAAGGTCGTATTCGTGTTCAAGTAATGGATGAAATACTGCTATTACAAGAAGGCGACGTTTTGTTTATTGATAAAGCATTGCCTCACGCAACTCAATCCACCGAAGAGGATAATTTAGTGTTGTGTTTGCAGCACAATTTTGCGGGGGTGACTTTGGATACTCGTCCTATGAAAGCGTGGAGTTTGGTGCAAAAAAATATGTTGCCAACGATTAAACGACTGATAGCGCACTTATGGTGGGAACAGCATTACAAGGGCGATCATTGGCAACAAGCTCAATCCTGTTTACTTGGCCAGCTTGGCTTGTTGTTTGCCCGCTACTTTCCTTCAACTAATACGATTAAAGCTGACTCTCTTGAATCCACTCTATTGATGAATGATTTGCTGCGTCAGATTACATCGCGTTATCAAGAACATATTTCTTTATCCTTGCTTGCTGAAGAGCGGGGATTATCAGAAGCGTATTTGAGTCGTTATTTTAAGGCTAAAGTAGGTGAGACTTTTTTGCGTTATCTGACACATTATCGGTTAGAAAAAAGCTTGTCAGATTTGGCTCAGAAACCCAAAAAAGCGATATCGGACATTGCGTTGGAGCATGGTTTTCCTTCCGTGAAAGCCTTTAATTCAGCCTTTCGCCGTGAATACGATTGTACGCCAACGGAGTTTCGACTTAAGCGTGGGACGGTGAATTTAGTCAGTATTGGTCAAGCTTACGCGGGGGTTGATCTGGTTATTTTAAAAAAGAAAATCATGCCTTGGCTAGATAAGCAATTTTTGTATCTCTAGAAGATTATTGTTTAAGTGTATTTTATATAGGTCAAAAAAAGGCTAATAATTAGATCAAAAATCGGATAGCTCCAAGCAGATTAATTCCCATAATGAAGCCCAACAATAAATAAAAATAAGGTTACATTATGAAGAAGTTGTCGTTTTTCGATAAGGTTAGTTATGGCTTTGGTGACTTAGCTAGCAATGTGGTGTTTACTGCGGTGGGCACCTATCTGATGTTTTTCTATACCGATGTATTTGGGATTTCTGCTGCACTGGTTGGGACATTATTCTTTGTTACACGAATGTGGGATGCCATTTCAGATCCTCTAATGGGGATGATAGGCGATAGAACTCAATCTCGATTTGGTAAATTTCGTCCCTATTTACTCTATGTTCCTATTCCCCTTGCTATTGTCGCTACACTTACTTTTACCACGCCTGATTTAGATGAATCGGGAAAAATCATTTGGGCATTTGTGACCTATATTTTGCTGATGACACTGTACACTGCCATCAACATTCCATACTCCTCTTTACCTGCGACCATATCGGATAGTCCTGTTGAGCGTGGTCAGATGGCATCATTTCGAATGGTTTTAGCCTTTACTGGGGCATTACTGGTAAATGCGAGTACCTTGCCGCTTGTTGAATTCTTTGGTGATGGTAATAAACAGCAAGGCTTTCAATACACCATGATGTTGCTCAGTGTCATTATGGTCGTGACGTTTTGGCTATGTTTTTCCCGTGTCAAAGAACGTGTCCCAATGATAAAACAGCGTTCCTCTTTGAAAGACGATTTTGCGGTGGTTATAAAAAATCGTGCTTGGTGGGTGACGATTTTAATGGGTATTCCATTGTTTACCTTTACTATTATGCCGTTTGCTGTAGGTATGTATTATTTTACTTATATCGTAGGTGATACCAGTAAAGCTGGAATGTTCTTTACTATGGCTAGTCTAGGAATGATCGCAGGCTCGGCGTTGATGTCTCAGTTAGTGAAGAGCTATTCAAAAAGGAGTTTGGTAATTACGGGTGCCTTGTTGAGTATGTGTTGTATTAGCAATCTGTATTGGGTAGACCCATCTAATATGTTTGTGATCTACGCCATTATCTTTTTTAACCAGCTGTCTAAAGGTATTGCCGCTTCTTCCCTATGGGGGCTGGTGGCTGATACTGCAGATTATGTTGAGTGGAAATCTGGTCGACGAGTGGTTGGGTTATCGACGAGTTCTGCCACTTTTTCTCATAAATTTGGTATGGGCTTAAGTGGTGCTTTGGTTGGTATCGGATTAAGTGTTGCGGGTTATCAAGCGGGCGTTGAGCAAACGGCTGAGTCTGTTCAAATGATTTTACTTTTCATGAGTTTGATTCCTGCTTTTGGTGCTGGTTGTGTTGCATTTATCGCTTATTTTTATCCGATTACGCAAGAAATCGAAGAGACTATGCAGGCTGAATTACGCGTGGCTCGTGAGGCGAATCAAGTTAATTAAAGAATACAGAGATTTTAATATGAATGAATCATTTCGTAAGGCGCCATTTTTTCTAGGTGATGATGAACTGGCATGGGTAAATGAAACCTATTTAGGGTTATCGTTAGAACAAAAAGTAGGGCAGCTGTTTAATCTTATTGTTAGGGCAAATTCTGAGGAGGAATTGTCTCTTATTAAGACGATTCAACCTGGGGCTGTGACGAAGTTTGTCGGACAAGACCTTACAACAGAAGTTAAGACGATGAATCAACTTCGCCATCATTCTGTCATTCCTCTTTTAGTGAGTGGTGACCTTGAGGGAGGCGGTATGAGCTTTCCTTTTGGTGCCCAAGTGCCAAATCAGCTCGGCCTTGCGGGTTTAAAAGATGAAGAAGCGGTAGAGTACTGCACTCAAGTTATTGCTCAAGAAGCGAAGTTGCTTGGCATAAATTGGTCATTTACCCCAGTTATCGATATTAATGCTAAATTTCGCAGCGCAGTGGTTGGGACACGATCCTACGGCAGTGATCTTGATATCATCGAGACTATGAGTCGCTCGAATATTTCTACTTTCCAAAAAAATGGCATTGCGGCAACAGCCAAGCATTGGCCGGGAGAGGGTTTTGATGATAGAGATCAGCATTTAGTTACGACGGTTAATCCACTCACTATGCCTGAATGGGAAGAGCATTATGGACGACTTTACCGTGGTGCGATTGATAATAATGTGATGGCAATTATGTCAGCCCACATTGCTTTACCTGAATATGTAAAGCAGCACGACACCAACCCTGAAGAGTGGTGGCGTCCTGCCAGTGTAAGCAAATTACTGAATGAACAGTTACTACGTGAGGAACTAGGGTTTAATGGCTTAATTGTATCGGACGCTACTGTTATGGCCGGTGTGAGTAGCTGGGCGAAGCGTGAAGAGGTGGTTGCGCAAACCATAGAAAATGGTTGTGACATGCTACTGTTTTGCAAAGATCCGGTGGAAGATTATGCCTATTTGCTCAAGGCGGTACGTGAGGGGCGTGTATCTGAGGCGCGCTTGGAGCAAGCCGTGTTGCGTATTTTAGCGATGAAAGCGGCCTTGGGTTTGTATAAAAAACAAGATGAGATTAGTGTCAGTAAATTTAATGATCTGTTGGCTTCAGATTACGCGGATCATATTGCCGAATTGAATCGTCGAACCGTTCATTTAGTGAAAAATCGTGATGAGATTTTACCAATTAGTGTAGAACAACATCCACGAATATTGATTATTTCTACTGGCATTCGGCATGTATTCATGCCCGAACCTACGCCATTAAGTGTGGCTAATATGCTAAAAGAAGAAGGCTTTGAGGTAACTGAGTTCCAAGCAGGGATGGCCCTAGAGGTGGGTAACTATGATTTGTTGCTCTATCTAAATGCCGATGAATCTATGTTGGTGAAGTCACATATTTATATCGATTGGATGGCATTGCATGATGGTTTTGGAAATGCCATGTATCGTCCTTGGGTGGATATACCAACAGTGATGGTGTCTTTCGGTCACCCATATCTTTTGTATGATGCTCCAAAAGTGCCTGTTTACATCAACGCCTATAGTCCATTATTAGAGGTTCAGAAGGCTGTGGTGGATGGATTGCTAGGGCGATTGGAATTTAATAGTGATGCTGCTATTGACCCTTTCTGTGGATTAGAGCAACTCCGCTACTGATTTTCTTTTGCTCAATAAAAAGGAGCCTGTATGAATCATGCAGGCTCTTTTTGTTTGCTGACTTTGTCTTCTGACTCGACTATGATGTTCCATTGTGGTGCAAAGGCCACCTCTCGAAAAGGAACGAGTGTGTTATATAACAAGGAAGGTTTTTTGCCAGCATAAAATTACCCTTCCGCCATACTTTTACACACCCATAAAATTTCTGAATAAAGTCGCAGGTAACAAGTTTATTTGCGGCTTTTTTCTATTTTAAGCAACGAGTTAGATAAAAAGAAAGGTAGATTATGATGCTAAGACCGTCCATAACCATTTCATCATTAGACGCCGTGAGGCTTGAGAAAATACTGGATTCGTTAAGTTATTCTCAATTCCCAAACAAGGATGATTTGCAGGAGGAGATTAATCGCGCCGACATTGTTGAGCCACGAGAGATGCCGGATAATATTGTGACAATGAATTCGTCAGTGACATTCAAAGTGGCATCATCGGGCAAAGAGTTTTCCAAAACCTTGGTGTACCCTAAAAATGCTAATGGTGCAGAAGATGTTGTATCTGTTTTGGCGCCAGTTGGTAGTGCCTTACTTGGTCTTAAAGAAGGTGATCAAATAGATTGGCCAAAACCAAACGGCGATGTACTTTCGGTGACCATTGTTAAGGTAGATTATCAGCCTGAGCGTGCTGGTGAATTTCAGTTATAGAAATATTATCCATTACTCGCTTTGTTAATAAAAAAATAACCCCAATTGCTTGGGGTTATTTTTTGTGGCGTGCATTAATGTGCTTTGCTTTGTTCTGCTTCTATCTCTTGTTGAAGGCGCTCTTTGATAATTGGTGCAATAGCGTTAAGAGGTTCAGAGTCCAGCATATCTTGATGTCGACAGGGAATGCTGTGGGTTTCGATTTTGCCTGTAATTCTTGAGGCCCAAGCATTGGATTGATGTTCCAAAATATTGCCCATTGAACCGTTAACGCTTTCTTCAGCAATAAAAAATAATAAATCTGTATCAACTTTGCCTGGTTTAAAGCGCCCTGCAAGCGCTAAGTTATTTTCGATAATAGTTTGCACTCTATCCATGATATCCGCTTGGCTTTTCTGAATATCTTGGACCACAGACATAGAAGAGTCATCGTAGTCTCGCCATAGTAACGAGGCTAATTCTTCTTTGTTAATAGGCAGTTTTTCCAGTGTGCTGAGGTCGTAGCCAAGGAAAAGTAGGGCGGAGCGCACAATATCCGCTTCATTAGTGGGTTGTTCGAAACCAAGTTTGTATGGGTAGCTGTCTAGCATACATAAAAACGAAATTTCCTCATTTTGCGACTGTAATTTTTCAGCGATAGCATGAGCCACTAGTCCACCGAATGACCAGCCTAATAGACGATATGGTCCTTCAGGTTGAACTCGTTTTATCTGCGATAAATATTCTTCGGCCATTTCTTCTATGGATTCAGGTAGTCGTGCCGCATGACGTAATCCTGTTGCTTGTAGGCCATATACTGGAGTGGACTTTGGCAGGTGGCGTAATAACCCAGCATAGCCCCAAGATAACCCTAATGCTGGATGAATACAGAATAATGGAGGCTCCGAACCACTGGATTTAATTGGCAGCATGCTAATTAAAGGGTCCCAATCTTCACTTTTGCTTAGGTAATCAGAAAGGTCAGCAATAGTGGATGCTTTAAATAAAACACCCAATGGCACTTCAATTGATAAGTTTTTCTGGATGTGATTCAAAATCCGTGTTGCCGAGATTGAGTCACCACCAATTTCAAAAAAGTTATCACGTATACCTACGAGGGTAAGACCTAGCGTTTCTGCCCATAAGCTTGTGAGCATTTCTTCTAGCTTATTCCTTGGTGGCTCATAAGTATTGGAAGCCTGCCACGTAGGCATAGGTAAGGCTTTACGATCGACTTTTCCATTTGGTGTTAATGGCATCTCATCCAGCAGCATAAAGTGAGCTGGCACCATATAGTCAGGTAAGACATTGATTAGCTGACGACGAAGCTCGCTGGTATCTAGATTACTATCAACAGGTATGACATAAGCAACGAGTTGTTTGTCTTCATTTGGAGAGGTTTGCGCCACAACGATGGCTTGCACCACTTCACGACAAGCTAATAATGCAGACTCTATGTCACCGATCTCAATGCGGAAGCCGCGAATTTTAATTTGATGGTCGTCACGCCCTTGGTATTCCAATAAACCGTCAGGTCGCCAGCGGGCTTTGTCACCAGTAATGTACAGCCGGCTGCCTTCCTTACCATATGGGTTAGGAATAAAACGCTCATTAGTTAAGTCTGGACGTTTATAATAACCTAATGCTAAACCGTCACCAGCAATGTATAAATCGCCTGTTACGCCAACAGGAACGGGTTCCATTGCATGGTCTAAAACATAGAGCTGGGTATTCAGTAGAGGTCTTCCTATTGGCGGGTTACGCAAATCGGTAGGTTTAACCAGAGGCATAATGCTAGACCAAATGGTGGTTTCTGTTGGGCCGTAAAGGTTCACAACTGGGTGTCCTAGATTAGACATAGTTTGAGCCAGTTGACCGGGTAGTGCCTCGCCCCCAACAAGTGGTCGAATCCCTTTTAACTCATTGCTGTAGGTTGGTAAGAGTGCTTGCCAAAGGGATGGTGTCGCCTGAAGTAAAGTAACGCCTTCTTTTACGGCTAACTCTGTTAATGCTTGAGGATCGCGAACGGTTTTTCTATCCGCAATAACAACGCAAGCACCAACAGTAATAGGCAAAAATAGTTCTAAGATGGAGATATCGAAAGAAATCGTAGTCACTGCCAAGAACTTATCTTTATTTGAAAGGTTAAGTTCTTTTTGCATGGAATATAAGAAATTCATCAAGGCATTATGAGGTATTTCTACGCCTTTAGGTCGCCCTGTTGAGCCAGATGTGTAGATGACATAAGCAGGGCTTCTTGCCTCAATGAGAACGCCACAAGGGGAGCTAACACTTTTATCTAAGGATATGTCCGAATGTTGATCATCAATCAGTAGGATCTTTGTATCGACTGCGGGAAGCTGGCTAACCGCACCGTGACAGCTAAGGATAAGCTTTGGATTAGCGTCTTCAACTATGCTACGAAGGCGCTCTTCTGGAAAGTCCGGATCCAGTGGTAAATAGGCTGCTCCCGCTTTCAGCGTGCCCAGTAAAGCCACTAGCATGTCGGCATTTCGAGTGAGTGCAATGGCGATTAAATCCCCAGGTGTTACTTGTTCATTTATTAGTTTATTTGCCCAAGCATTAGAAAGCGCATTTAGCTCGAAATAACTTAAAGAACTGTCCTCTGAAGAGACAGCGATGGCATGAGGTGTGTTCACGGCCTGTGCTTTAAATGCTTCAATCACTGACTGTTGCGGAATGAGGCAAGCCGTATCATTCCAAGTGTGTAGGATTTTATGGCGTTCACTAGGGCTTAACAAAGTGGCTTTGCTGATAGGGTTGCTTGGTGTGATGATCATTTCATCTACTAAGCGTTCGAATTGCATTAGATGCTTTTCAATTTCTTGCTCTGTGTAGCGTGTCGGGTTGGCATCAAACTCGACTTTCAAACCATTGTTGTCATGTCTGTCGAAAATGAAGACTGTGAGGTCTTCGATCAGTGCATTACTCAAGTTATGAAGAGTAGTTGAGCAATCACCGAATGTTAAGTCGTAATCAAAAGGCTCTATATTGATGCCCAATGACGCAATTTGTTGTCCGGCAGACATTAAACCAAGCTCACGTTTAAGGTCTTCATAACGATATTGTTGATGACGTAGTGCTTTAAGAACCGTTTTAGAAACTTGTTTTATCAATTCATTCAGAGAGATTTCAGTTGATAAACTTAAGCGAATAGGTACAGCATTGGCCATCATGCTTGGTGTGCTGCGTTGTGAGCGTTGAGTTCTTGCTGTGACCGGCATAGCAAAAACTAAATCGTCTGCACCTGTCATACGATAAAAGTAGGCGGCAACCAAAGCGATTAAGGTTTGCGGTAGGCTTGCGTTTACTTCTTGGCCGATGGCGGAGAGTTTATCCGTTAAGTCTTGAGATAATTTTAGAGCCTTACGTAACTGCTGCTGATTCTGCGTTAGGTCGATTCTTTGAGATAGGGAAGTGGTTTCGGGTAAGTTAATTAGGTTTCCTAACCAATACTGACGATCTTTTTTATAGCGATTAGACGATTTATATTCTTGCTCGCCTTCTACAAGGGAAGCGACGGAGCCAAATGGGTTCGGTCCTGCGTCTTCATTATTTAGGAGCGCATTGTATATTTCTGCAAGCCTGAGGGTAAGTAAGTTTCCGCTAAAGCCATCGAGGACAACATGATGGCAGCGGTGATACCAATAGTAATGATCTTCGTCGATTTTCAATAAAGCACTGCGCCATAATTTATCATCAGGTTTATTGAGGGGCTGCATCATGTCCCCAGTCATCCATTTGATGGCGGTTTGATGAGGAGTGGCATCCAAACTCAAATCTAATAGAGAGAAATAGTCTTCGTCTGATGTGTGGATGACTTGAATTATGTCATCGTTTTCTTCAAGGATTCGGCTACGAATGCAGTCTGCTTCATTAATTAATTGCTTGATTGCGGAAGTAAAGTGAACAACATCAATGCTTCCTCTCATTTCAATGTATTCTGCAATGTTAAAAGCCGTGTCTTTTGGCGCTAATTTTTGCGAGATCCATTGTCCGCGTTGCGCGGTGGTAAGGGGTAATGCAAATGATTGCTGTGAAAGAGGCTCTTTTAAACCATAAGAGTTTATATGACTTATAATCATTTGTTTGCTCCCTGCAAGAATGTCATCCATTTGAAGCGCGTTATCCATTAGCGCTTAATTATTACTTAAAATAGCATGCTTTTATGTTGTGATTAAGTTTAGCTACAATAAATTACATTTATATGACTAGATCACTGATGGCATAAGTCTCAGATGGCTGAGGATATCTTTCTAATGTTAGAGAGGCCGAAAAAGCAGCGTACTTTGATGTTTTGTATGGCTTGAGACTTGCTTATACAAAAGGATTCCTGATATTAGACCAAAGCCAGCTAGCCCAGACCAAATCCAAATGTGATCGATGTTGGTAGAAGATAACAACCATCCTGTACTGATGTTGCCGATAAAAGCATATACTCCACCTACGCAAGAGTACAAACCATAATAGCTGCCTAACTCTTTTGGCTCGCAAAATTTTGGTATATAAGCACCTAACAACGGGAAAACCAACATGGATCCTAGACTAAAAAAAACAGCACATAGTATGAATGGAAGTGCTGGAAACCATGGTAAGTTAATGTTTATCCATAGATAGCATGAGCCCATAATGGCCATTCCGAAACCGATACCGCGAGCTGTCCCCAAGTTGGACTCTACAAATCGGCTTACAGGCATTTGCATTAGAACTCCCATAATGGAAGACGTTGCAAACACCCATGTAATGATAGTGACATCTTGTGTGACTAAACGAATTTCATGGGGAACAGCAATGTAGAGCTGGTGGAAGAGTAAGTGATAAACAGAGGAACACATGACAAATTGAATAAAGGTTTTGTGTCTGAGCATCTGGCCCCACTGTCTCCAAAACTGCGAGTGAGTGTGTATAGTACTTTTTTGTGATTCGAGCTCAGGCAAATAACGCCACTGAATAACAAATAGAACAGAAAATAATCCAGCAGAAATAATTCCCACTAAAGCGAAGTCAAAGTAAAGTAGCGTTAAGCCTACCAATGGCCCTAGCAGCATCCCCGCCCCAGAAGTTAAGTTTTGCAACGCAAACACTCTGTCTCGTGCTCTTTGCTCTGGGTATTCAGAGGCTAAGTAGGCTTGACTGCTGGGAGTAAAAAGAGCGCCCGCGAAACCAGAACAAAATGCCCCTAATAATAATATGGGAACTGTTTGACCAATACCTAGTAGGGTAAATCCGACAATACGAATGGCACATCCTAATAAAATAAGGCGTTTGTAACCTAATCTGTCTCCTAGCGTACCACCTACTAAATACATACCTTGCTGACTTAATACTCTAAGTCCGATGATTACGCCAACGTACCAACCACTTATCCCTAAATTATGTTGCAAGTGATCTGCTAAATAGGGGAGGAGCATGTAAAAGCCAAGATTGAATGTGAAACCGTTTATCACTAAAACTCGTCCAGCAGGAGAGAGTAACGCCCAATCTTTTAGGATGTGTCTAGAAAACATGATGTTGTTAATGTAAGCCTTAATAAAACAATGTTATGAAGTGTTTAGGTATTATTTGTTATGGCTAGGATGCTTGGTAAACACTTTCTTTGACGTTCATAGTTTGTTCTTTTGGGGAGATACTTTTAGTCGTCACTGATCGGCTTTTGCGGATAGTTCGTACAAAGGGAACACCTGCAGTATCTCTTGTGACTTCAGCTTTAACCTTATAAACGCTTTCTACTAGCGACGGGGTGAGTATGTCGCTGGGATGTCCGCTAGCAACTAGCTTTCCATCTTTTAGAACCAACAAATTATCAGCGTATTGAGCGGCAAGGTTTAAATCATGAAGTACCATTATTGTAACCCAATTTTGCTCTTTTGTTTGCGCATCCAAATGATCTAAAAGAACATGCTGAAAATGCAAATCTAAGGCGCTAACGGGTTCGTCTAACATGAGTATTTTGGGTTTTCTCATTAATGCTTGAGCAAACAATATCATTTGGCACTGACCGCCACTGAGTTTATTGACCTGTTTATCAGCAAGATGTAATAGACCAATTTTATCTAGGGCGGATAAGGCTTCTTTTATTACGCTATCGTCTAAACGTAAGCCTAAAGAATCTAACTGCCCAAGTAATACGACTTCTAAAGCACTTAACTCTACATCGAGGCGAATATCTTGTGGCATATAGCCAAATTGTTTGCGCCAATGTGATAGCTGTTTTCGTTGTAATGTTTGATTGGCGAAGGAAATTTCGCCAGATTCTGTCTGGATATCGCCAAATAATGTCTTTAATAAGGTGCTTTTGCCAGTGCCATTTGGACCTATAATCACGTTGACCTTTCCAGGTTTAAGGTGAAAACTCATATCCTTGGCTAGAATTAGATCATCCAGAGCGATGTTTAGATTGGTTACCTGCAACATAAGTTAGCGCCTTTTACCTAAAATCAGCCAAAAAAAGAAAGGGACCCCTATGATGGCTGTCACTATACCAATTGGGAAAAGTGCACCGGGAACAATAACTTTTGACATGACAGATGCACTAGATAGTAAGAACGCGCCAATAACAAAAGAAAGTGGTAAGAAAAAACGTTGGTCTTCACCCACTAAAATTTTAGCGATGTTTGGTGCCACAATACCAACAAATCCAATAATGCCAACAAAACTGGTCACTGTCGCTGTCATAACGGCAACTATGAGCAGGGTACGCAAGCGGAGTTGAGTTATATTGATTCCGAGACTTTTTGCTCTTTCTTCTCCTAAGCGTAATGCCGTTAGTTTCCATGCATCACGGATTAAAAAGAACATGCAAACAACGGTCACACCAATGATAATAGACAGATTAGACCAAGAGGCTTTTGACAAGCTACCAAAGAGCCAAAATAGAATTTGTTGGCTGAGTTCTGGTGAAGAAATAAATTGTACTAGAGATAGTAAGGATTGAAATAAGAATAGCAGTGCAATTCCTGCCAATATAAGTTGGCCAGAACTGATGTGTCTCATAGTTGCAAGTGCAAATAAAAATGTCGCTGCTAGCATGCAGCAAACAAAGGCTCCTAGTGGTACTGCAATATAGGTGCTTATACCCAATGAACCAAGATACAGCATCATAGCGGCACCAAAGCCAGCAGCTGCGGCCATGCCTAGTGTATATGGACTTGCCATTGAGTTGTTAAGTAAGGTTTGCATTTCCGCACCACCAACACCTAACACGCCACCAACAACAACCGCCATGATGGCAATAGGAAGACGTAAACTTGAAACAATGACTTGTGTTGTTGGGTCAACCTCGACTGGCAATCCAACAAGATTTAGTAGGGCATTAGCAACCTCTTTTACATTGAGCAAAGAGGGTCCTGTTGCAATATCTAATACAAATGAAAAGATAAGAATAATGAGCAGAATGCTGATAACAGTCCAACGGCGCTTTTCACTACGTCGTTGACTTGCAATAGCATCAGAAATTATGGCTGATTGCATTATTATATTACCAATATTTTAAGGGCGTTTGATGTGCTGCTACAATTGGGCTGTTTAATTGATAGTTGCATATGAAATAACGATATTTTTAGATGTTTAACACCTTTACCAAATGTTCTCACCAGACAATCGACCAACAGTGACTTCCTAATTTTTACTTAAACATATCCTGCAAAATAGAGACGCCTATTGCTAAAACCAACAGTATGCGTAGATCCATTAATATGTTTTTATTGAGAATTATTTCCGTTTGGAATCTTACGGATAGATGAGAATTAATCAAGGGCTTTGTTAAGATTTAAAGCGCATTTAAGAGTCATTACTATTAAAAAATAAAAAATAGCCCTCTCCACTATCCTTTAGCTCCACTAGCGATTCTTGTATCACTCATTTTTTAGCCACTTTCTGCTTTGATCGTCTTACACATAATTTACGAGTAAATTGCTCGTCATATTAATTGCAAGTGATTATCATTGTCTTTATATTATTTGATAATGATTATCATTAAAAGGAGTTTTTTTATGGACATTACCTCTCCAAGCTATGCTCGGCCTTTCGCTCTGAATCCCTCTCAAGATGATTTGTTTTTATTTAATTCTAGCTTCAATCTTGTACGAACAAATGGGATTAGCCAGCGGCTTAATATTCCCGTTCTCGATCATACCTTCTCTCAAGAGGTCGACGCGCTTTTTAGCAAAGAAAAATCACAAGGAAAGGTTAATCCTATTCTCGTGGGGGCGATTCCTTTTGATATGAGTCAGCCTGCGCATCTGGTGGTGCCTGAATGGTATGAAAAAGTGACGCCTATGGATCGCACAATGACACCTTTTGTCGATCCTGATTTTGTCCACTATGTGCATGAGTCTGGATTTGCTCCAAGCCACGTCGATTTTATAGGCATGATAGAAGACGTATTATCCCGTTTTGCGAGTGATTCTTTAAAAAAAGTGGTGCTGTCAAAAATATTGAAGCTCACTTTAGATAAAAAAGTAGATATTCCTCGGCTATTGGCGAATATCATGGCACAAAATCCTAGTGCCTATCATTTTAGCGTTCCGCTTGATAATAGCGTTCTGATAGGCGCAAGCCCTGAATTACTTATCAGAAAGCAGGGTAACAAGATATTTTCAAATCCCTTAGCTGGGTCTTCGAAACGCTCGAATGATATAGACGCCGATAAACAGGCAGCAATTACACTTTCCAATTCTTCTAAGGATCGTTATGAGCATCAGCTAGTTGTTGATGCAATTCGCTCTGCTTTACAGCCTATTGTTAAAAATCTTAAAGCGCGGGAAGAGCCTAGCCTGATTAGCACACCCACTATGTGGCATTTATCGACGCATATTGAAGCAACACTATCTAGCGTATACACGCCTTCCATATTTGATCTTATAAAGTGCATTCACCCAACTCCTGCTATGTGTGGCACCCCCACGCTACAAGCAAAGAGCCATATTGAGTCTTTAGAACCGCATCAAAGAGGGTTTTTTAGTGGTTTGGTTGGATGGTGCGATGCACAAGGTAATGGTGAATGGGCGATTGCTATCCGGTGCGCGCAAGTGTCAGGAGAAAAAGTGACGCTGTTCGCTGGCGCTGGGGTTGTGCCTGATTCAGATCCAGAGAGTGAGTGGTTAGAAACCAGCGCTAAAATGCGCACTATGCTGAATGCATTCGGAATTAAGGATGATGTTATATGATTAACTCGCTAGACTTTTCAGGTAAGACGGTTTGGGTGACAGGAGCAGGAAGAGGAATAGGGTTAGAGGTTGCTAATCAATTTGTTTCTCTGGGGGCCAAGGTTATTGGCTTTGATTTGTCGTTTGATCATGAATTTTATGGCTTTGATTATGTAACATTAGACATTAGTAATGAAGAAGCAGTTTCTCGTATTGTGCCTGAGGTACTGAGTGACTTTCCACGATTAGATGTATTAGTAAATGGGGCTGGGATATTACGGCTGGGAAGCCTAGAAGAGACAAGCTTTGAGGATTTCAAACACTGCTTTAACGTCAATGCTGGCGGTGCATTTTTAATGATTAAGCATACGACTCCGACGTTTAAGGGGCAAAAAAGTGGGGCGATAGTCACTATTAGTTCGAACGCTGCAAAAGTCCCTCGTCAGAATATGGCGGCTTATTGTGCCTCAAAAGCCGCATTATCAGCACTTAGTCATACTGCAGGATTAGAGCTAGCGCCTTATGGCATTCGGTGTAATCTGGTGTGTCCGGGTTCTACTGATACGCCTATGCAACGTATGTTGTGGACAAATGATGACGCCGAGCAAAACACTATCAAAGGCTTTCCTGAGGAATATAAACTTGGTATACCATTAGGGAAAATAGCTAAGCCAAGTGATATTGCTCAAGTCGTTTTATTTTTTGCTTCCGATATGTCGAACCATATCACTATGCAAGATGTTGTCGTTGATGGTGGTGCGACATTAAACGTTTAAATAAGTCGTAATGAAAAACGCCTATCAATTTCTGATAGGCGTTTTTTTATGCTTTGTCACAAAGGGTATGTTTAGAAATCCATTGATGCAGATAGCGTTAATGATCGACCTTCAACCAGCCCCAAAGCATTATAGCTTGCCGTTGTCCAAGTATCTTTGTCCGTTAGGTTATTGATATTGGCTCTAATTGTGATAGGTAATTGGTTCACCGAGGTCGCATACCGAGCCCCTAACCCAAATAGAGTGTAGCCTGGAATCGAACGTTTATTATCACTTTCCAAATACTGTTTGGATAGGCTATTTGCGTTAACGATTAAGGTTAGATTCTCGATATACGGAGTATCCCATTCGGCTCCCAATTTGGCTTGCCATTTTGCAACTCCTGCAGATTGATTACCATCATTGGTTCCACCTTTTGTGGATGTGAGTTCAGCGTCAATATGAGTCAGACCGCCCATTAGACGAATATTATCAACTGGTGTACCAAAGAAGCTCCATTCCACACCACGGTTATGCTGTTCACCATAGATACCATATACATTGGTGTCTGGATCTGTGTAACCACTAGGTCGTTCAATTTCGTAGAGACTAACTGTATGTGTAAAGCGGCCTTGATCAAGTTTCAAACCAACTTCTTTTTGCTTGGTTTTATAGGGAGAAAATAGTTCCCCTGCATTGTTTGCACTTGTTGGCGCCGTGGCACCCTTACTTAACCCTTCAATGTAGTTTGCATAAGCAGAAACTTGATCGGTTAATTTTACGACGAGCGCTGCTGAAGGGCTAACTGCACTTTTATCATACTTTGCTCCAGTAGATATCATCCCTCCTGTTTCTTCAGTTTTAACTTGCTGGTGGCGTGCACCTAGTGTTAATTGATATTTGTCATCAGCAAAAGACAATGTATCCGCTACTCCCAAACTGGTTAGTGTTGTTTCTGTGGTCGTCAAAAGCGGATAATTTAAGTCTAGATTCGGTCTTGTGCCCCATACCGGGTTGTAAAGGTTAGAATCAATTGTCACACCACGAAATCTTGCAGCGAAGAGATTGTATTCTTCCTCATAGCGGGTAATGTTTGTGGCTACTTGGTGACCCACATCCCCGGTATGGAAACGACCATTTAGCCCCATTTCTAGTGATGTTCTTTGATTATCGTCACCAACACCGCCAAGAGTTGTCTTCATATCGCCATTCGTATTATATACTTCAGCTTTGTCAGCACTGAGGCCGTGATAATTCCACTTGGTTATTCCGGCGGAAGCGTAAGCGGTCAGTTGGTCATTAATATCAAATTCGCCACGCACCATCGCCCCTTTGGTTTCGCTTTCATAAAAATTCCAGCTTGGGTTCAATAGCGTATCGTTAGAGGGGGCGCTTGGAATACTAAGACCCGAAGCTATGCTTATTCCCCTTGTTGGCGCATCAACATTTTCTTTGGTGTGGTAAAGGTCGGCGGATAAGCGGACTCGATCACCTCGCCAATCCAATGCGATAGCCCCTAATTGAGATTCATTTTCTTGGTGATCAATGGTTCCATCGCCTGATAAGTAGGCTGCATTCACTCGAACGCCAAATTGTTTGTCTTGGCCAAAGCGGCGACTTACATCGACACTAGCGCCAAGTTGTGAGTCGGATAGGTATTTCGTTGTTAAGCGAGTTAAAGGTTCATCACCTGCGCGTTTGGTGACTAAATTAACGGATCCACCTATAGAACCACCTGGAGGCATACCATTAAGCATGGCAGAAGGGCCTTTTTGCACATCCACGCTTTCATACATTTCTGTGGCGCTGCGGTAGTATGGTGCCATGCCAGCTAAACCGTTAACCGTTGCATCATTACTATTGAAACTGAAACCTCGAATTGAATAGCTTTCTCGACTTTCACCGCTGGTGTTAGTGTTATGAACAGAAGGGTCCGTGGCACTAATAACATCAGAAATATCATTCGATTGTTGGTCTTGAATATATTTGTCTGTATAGCTGATGGCATTGAATGGGTTATCTAAAGTGTCTTTATCTCCTAAAAAACCTGTGTGGCTTGTTTCTAAAACTTGTCCATTACTGCCAGAGTACACTGGTTTTTTTTCACGGGAATCTTCGACTGTGATTTCTGGAAGAGCAACCGCTGAAACTGCGTTGTTTTCTTTTGTCGTTGTTTGAGTTTCTGCATAAGCAGATTGGCTATACAAAAAAACGGTTCCAGCTGCGATACCTGCATAGAGGGCATTTTTTGCGGCGTGATGTTTTAAAAAAAGCGTTTCTTGGTTGCTTTTTTTAGTCTTTTTTTCATTTCCCGCATATTGAGAGGAGTACATATAAAACATCCTATTGTTTTAGTAGAAGAGTTGATAAGAGTAATGTATAGAATTGATATTAATATCACTAATGATAATCATTATCAATAAAATATTATTCTTTGGCCTTTTTATATCCTTCGGCGATATCGTTAAGCATAATTTTAATGGCGGTAGGGCTTGCCGCTGCAATATACCAAGCATCTGCATCGGCAAAAATGACACGCCCATTTTTCCAAGCTTTGGTTTGACGAAGTAGTGGATTACTTATCTCATCAGGTTTGATTACGTCACGGCGTTCCATAACGGCTGTTCGATCGACTATATAGATGATGTCTGGATCTGCTTGTTTTATAAACTCGCTCGAAATGGGTTGGCCGTGAAGCCCTGTTTCTTTGTCGCTGTTTGCTGGTTGAACACCTAACTCATTAAATACGAAGCCATAACGTGACTGTTTGCCAAAGCTACTAAATGAGCCGTTGTTGTGGAGGACAACGAGTGCTTTTTCTGGTCGGTTTTGTGTTAGCTGTTGTATTTCTTTGACTTTATTGTCTAGTTCGAGAGATTTTTCCTTTGCCAATTGCTCTTTACCGAAAATACTTCCTAAAATAAGTAGGTGCTCTTTGATACTAGCAATGTGATGATTTGTCATTGTGTTGAAATACAGTGTTGGAGCAAATCTAGATAGCTCTTCATAATTGCTTGTATGCAATGGCGTCATAAGGATTAAATCAGGTTTTAAAGCATGCACACGTTCCATATTTGGCTGAACAATCGCGCCTAAGTCCTCAATGCTCGAATCGTTTTTATAAGAGGCAAGGTAATGAGGTATAAAATCTTTTGCCATTCCGGCAACGGGAATGTTGAGTTGATCTAAAAAGTCGACTTCATTCATATCAAGAGCCGCCACTCGCTCTGGTCTTTGGTTTAAGACGGTTGTACCAAGGTCATGTTGAATGGTTAGTGGGGGATCAAACTTGTGTGACACCTGCTCTGATTCAACGGGCTTCTTTTCGCATCCTTGTAATGAGATAAGTAGCATTGCACTAAGACCAAAAATCCATTTTCGTTTATTCATCTTCATATTTTTCTCCTTACAGATTGAAGTAGTTGCATAGGCAACCACGCTTATTTCGAATGACCTCAAAATCCAGGTCGTACAAAGCTTTTAGATTGTTTTCTGTTATTACTTGCTCAGAACTACCATTAAATTTCAGCGTGCCATTTTTTAAAGCGACAATATGGTCTGAGTAGTTTGCAGCGAAGTTGATATCGTGAATGACTAGAAGCACGGTACGCCCTTGCTCATCACATAGGCGGCGAAGGGCTTGCATTATCTGTACTGCATGCTTCATATCTAGGTTATTTAGGGGTTCATCCAGCAGTAAAATATCTGTCTTTTGGGCTACCGTCATCGCCAAGAAAGCCATTTGTCGTTGTCCGCCACTTAATTCATCTAAATAAGCGTTTCGTATAGCTTCCAGCTCTAAAAATTCGATTGATTCTTCAATAATGTCTCTATCTTCTTGAGTTAGGTGTCCTCTGCTGTAAGGGAAGCGCCCAAATGAAATGAGCTCTTCTACTGTTAGCCGTAGATTAAAACCTGGAGACTGACGAAGTGTGGCAACTCGGTGAGCGTATTCCGCTGTTTTTATATTGTTTACTTTCTGGCCATTTAAAGCGATGTGACCACTACTTGGCTCGAGTAGTTTGGCTATCATCATTAGAAGCGTTGATTTACCTGCACCATTCGGTCCAATCAAAGAGGTGATGCCAGCCGTTGGAAATTCCAGGCTGATGTCGGTGACTACCGGCTTTGTGCCATAGGTTTTATGGAGGTTGTGAACAGTTATCATGTGGTTCCTCTAGTACGGACAATCAGTGCAAGGAAGTAGACCCCACAAACAAGATTGATAAGAATGCTGACGCTAGTTTTATAGTTAAATACATGCTCAACGAAGAGTTGAGCCACTAAAAATATAATCAGGGAAACCGTAAAAGCGATGGGAATGACAGTTCTGTGTTTATGACTGCCTGCGAGTACATAAGCTATATTGGCAATGAAGATTCCCATGAAACCGGTGGGGCCAATTAAGCTCGTTGATACTGCAACCAGTACAGCAATGAGAGCCAAATATAAACTGATGTATTTAGCGTGATCGACTCCAAGAGAGATGGATTGCTCTCTACCAAGTGACATGACATCTAATATGGGGAGCGTCTTTCTGCCCATCCACAAGCAAACGGCTACTATAAAAGCGCCGTAGAACAGAGTGTCAGGTTTTGAGCGATTAAAAGAGGTGTAGCTTAAACCTTGAAAAATAGAAAATTCACCTGGGCTAATGCTAAGTTGAATAAACTGAGTAATCGTGGCGATCACGGTTGTTAGGACTAGGCCAAATAGCAGCAACATATAAATGTTATTTTTACATCTAGGTAAAAGCCAATAATGCAGAGCCCATGAGTAAAGCAACATGATCGCGATTGATATGGCAAAATTACCACTAACACTTAAGATGGTTAGCCCATGAGCACCTAATATGAAGAGCAATACGGCCTGCCATAATAAATAAACGGACTCATACCCCATTATTGATGGCGATAGAATTCGATTACCAACAATGGTTTGGAATAAAACCGCAGATACGGCAAGGCAAATACTGCCAAGAATAATGGTTGATAGACGCAATAAACGCTTAGGAATGATGTAATCAAAGTCGAGATCTGACCCAATAAAAATAAAAAAGCACATCAACAATAAGGTGAAAAGCAATGTCCCCCAAATTTTCATACTTGTACTCATTTGATCCCCCTCAATATTAAGATGAGGAACATCACTCCACCTATGCCTCCAGCTGTTAAGCCAATAGGGACTTCAAATGGGTAAATGATTAAGCGTCCCAAAATATCGCAAAGGATAAGCAAGCATGCACCACCTAACGCGACGATAGGCAGTGTTCGCGATAATTTTTCTCCGTACTTTAGAGCAACCAAATTTGGAATAACCAGACCCACAAATGGAATACTGCCAACCGTAATAACAGTGGCAGCTACGGTAACCGCCACAAGTATTAGACCGATGGCTGCGGTGCTGGCGTAGCCAAGACCTAAGCTGGAAGCCATCTCTTCCCCCATGCCTAGTACGGTAAAACGGTGGGCGTAAAGGTAAGCCAAGATGATGACGGGTAAGATGATATAAATGAGCTCATAATGCTCTTGAACGACTTTCGAGAAATCGCCTAATAACCAGCCCTGCATACTTTGTAACATATTATTTTTATAGGCATAAAACTCCGCTATTGAGCTCAATACGCTGCCATACATTAGCCCCAACACTGGGATAAGTACGGTGTTTTTGAATTCAATCCGATTAATGATGAAAATAAATAAGAGGCTTGCGGCTAAACAAAAGAGCATAGCAAAGAGCATTTTAGAGCTTGTGCTAGCCCCAGGAAGCATGGTCAGCGAGATCAGTAGCCCAAGTTTGGCGGCATCTAAACCTCCAGAGGTGGCTGGCTCAACAAATTTGTTACGCACTATATGCTGCAAGATGACACCGCTAATGGCTAATCCTATACCTGTCAGTATTAAGGCAATTAGTCTTGGTAGACGGCTGGCGGTAAGAGTTAGCCAAGCATCTTTAGAACCATTTAAGACATCGATCCAAACCAGCTGTTGTGCGCCAATGGTTAGCGAAACGATGCAAAGCGTTACAAGTAAAATGGATAACCGTAATATCATTAGCAATAGGCTTCACTTGAAATGATTAAACATAATTAGACAAGCCACTGTTTTGTATAGAAGTGGCTTGCCTAATGTCGTTTTTGATTAACTAGTTTGCGTAAGCAAGTTTAGTTTTTATGAATCAAGGATGGCTCCTTCGGGAATTCCATACTGCTGAAAGGAAGTGTTTTTGTGAGGTCGATATACCTCGCGTTGAGCCAGTTGGTTAATAATGACTGAATTACGGCAAGCCCCCACACCTAAGTCTGGAGAGGCAACACTTTGCTGGAATATTTCGGCGTTTTGGATGAAAATCTTGCCTAAACCTTTGTCGCATCGTTGGGCGGTAAAGTTCTTTTCAACAATAAAATCGTTGTTGTCATCGACAGCCAGAACAGAACCTTTCAGGTGTTCTAGCCATGTTGGCCATTCATGAACATACCCAACCCCGGCAATAACGGCATCGGCTTCTAGAGAAAACGTTTTCCCTAGCTGGGTGTGTTTACATTTTATTGTGACTTTACTCGACAGGTCGGTTTCCTCAATTGAATTGACTTGGCAATTTGGGTTTAAAGAAAGACCAGGGTATTGGCCGCCAGTAGAGCGTTCGTATAGCAGGTCATATATCTCGGCAATAGTCGAGCAACTGATGCCTTTAAACAATAAGCCTTGTCCTGCTGCAATTTTACGTCGCTGCTCTCTTGATAGATCTTGGAAATAATTCATGTAGGAAGGTGTAAAGCATTCCTGTCCTAGCTTTGAATACTCCATGGGGTGATAACCAGCGGATTGTGTTATCCAACGGATAGAAGCTCCATTCTTTATTTGTTCAGGAGTGAGTGATCTAAATAAAGCTAAGACACATTCAGCGGCACTTTGTCCTGATCCGATAACGGTGACATTTTGGCATTGCGTGAGCTTTTCTTGTAAGTAGAAAAATTCCGAGGCGTGTTTTACTAAGGGATGACGACACTCTGCCAGCCATTTAGGAATATTAGGCTTGGTTCCAATACCGATCGCGATATTTGGGCTGGTATACTGCTTTTTTTGTCCTGAGGCTGTCAGTTCACTATAAATAGTAAAGGTGTCATCTTGCTGATTGTAACTGACCTCAGTGACATTTTCGCCAAAATTGCAGTTAGGTAGCTGATTGGCAGCCCATCGGCAATAGTGATTGTACTCAACCCTAGGAATTTGGAAGTTTTCATAGTAGTAAAACTGATACAAACGATCATGCTGAGACAAATAGTTTAAATAACTCAGTTTATGACTAGGGTCTGCCATAGTGACTAAATCTGCAAAGAACGGCACTTGTAGGGTGGTTCCAGGTAATAAAAGACCGGGGTGCCAATGAAACTCTGAATTTCGTTCTAAGAAAACTGATGTTAGATCGTCATGTGTTGAAAGTAAGGCCGCTAACCCTAAGTTGAATGGTCCAATGCCAATACCGATTATGTTTGTTTTGCTTTCCATATTAAATAAACCTCCAGAATAGAATGTATGCCATTAAATAGAATGGGTTGGCTGTGGATGTTGGACGGTAGCGTTATCAGATGTATTAATTAGATTTAATAACTGTTCCACATCTTGGATGTTGCGACATTGAAAAACGTCTTTGGCTGAAAGCGAGATTGAGAATGTCTCTTGTAGACGTTTTAAGATGATCTTTAGGTGATTGGGACGAAGTCCCATATTGATAAAACTGGTTTCTTTCGTAATGTAGTCTTTTGATTCAACGCCAATGGTCTCGGTATAAATAGCGAGTAATTCTTGATGCAGAGAAGGTCGAGTATCTTCGGCTTGAAAAGAATAGGTGTGATCACTGTCTTTGGTATTTTGAATAAAGCATTGTTCAGTATCAAAAGAGAATTTGTTTGTATTGATAATTTGTTGGATCGCTTTTTCTACCGCAAGCAGAAAGTCATGTATTGCTGTGCTTTTAATGGCGTTATTAGCGTAGTCGATGCTTAAAATGAGCGCACCGTCTTGTTGGGTTGAGAAACGAATATCCATGGCAACTTGTGGTGTTTGCGTTAAACCATCTTTCAGTTGCATCGGATGCGCTTTTGAAAGAGTGGGCCACGATAAGCCATTGGTGATGACAATAGGGAGTACAGGCCCTGTGCCACACTGTTCAAATAGCATACGAGCCAGATCTACTCCCGAGAATGAAAGATGTTGAAGGCCTTCGAGAATATCAGATTGAAGCGTTTTAGCTTGCTGACTTAAGTTGCCGGAGCCAACTTGCCAGGCAACCGCAATGAAGGTTGAGCGGTTAGATAGTGCGCCTGAATACATGGGTAATACAGGCACCGCCACATGGGTTGAGTGGTTTTTAGACCAGTAAGCGAGTAGCTCTAATATAATCGACATGATTGCTGAGTTTTTAAACAAACCGTGTTTGGCTGCAATCTTAACGAGTGGACGAAATTCGCTATGTTTGATGGTGATGTTGTTTCGCTCATACGTTGCAACGCCTAATTTATCGAGTGGCATCCGCCAAGGAATTTGAGGCGTTGTATTAATCGAAGAAAGCTTATTCTTCCAATATGTCATGTCTGACTTACGTTGCTCAGCGTCATTATGATTTACGTCATCGGGTACTTCTGGCTGAAGAGAGGGAAGTGGTTCTGGCTTACTTTGCTCCATGTTAAATAACTCAACCATTAATGAAGCAATGGACCGGCCATCTAAAATTAATGCATCAAAGCGCGTAAAGACGGTTAATAGTTCGTCCTTTAAGTAAAAAATTGTGATATCCCAAGGTGAGAAATCAAGATTAAATAGGGCGTGACTGTATGTATCTCGATAGTTTTCAATATAAGTGGCAGCTATCTGAGCTGGTTGTTCGCTTAAGTCGATTTCTTTTAGATTGACTACCGCTTTATCAGTAACAACTTGAGTTAATTTGTTGGTGTCGATATAGGTACGAAGACTTTCATGGCGTTGAACCATGTCCACAAGTCGATTTTTAAGTAATGAGGCATCAAAGCGGCCGTGATACTCGCGAAACTCTTGCATGGCAACGCCACCTAAAGGGAGTTGTGTCGTGCGGCCTAGTAAATACGCTTTTTGTATGGCGGATAAAGGCGATGTTTTGCGTGTGTCAGACTCATCTTTTTTGAAAGAAAACCCTTCTAAACTGCCAAGATCTTTATCTAAAAGCTCGGGTTCCTTACTAATCTTTTTGAGTAGATAAGTAAATTTTTCAAAGAGCTTGTTAACCCAATCTAAGGGCAATGCATCTAAACGAACATCCCAATTTATTAGCAAGCTTCCTTCAGTGCGAACAATCTGAGCATCCAGTGCCACTTGTGGGCCTTGTGATACGCTCCAAACCATTGAACCAAAAGTCTTTTGTACAGAATTTGAAAACAGTTCACCCTCAGGCATATCTAATGCAGCGGTAAAAACAATGGGGGCAATTTGTGCTGTGCCGTGATGGCGAGAAAGGTCGCGCATGATATTGACACCAGGATAATGTGAGTGCTCCAGTAACTCGATCATTTGTTCTGCAATGCTCTGAACTAATGAGGTTAAGTTTAGTTGTGGAGCAATATCTACATTGAGTAAGACGAAATTAGCAAAGTCACCAACACATCGGTTTATCTCTGGTAATACGGGTTCTCTCCAAAAAGTAGGGACATTAAGTCTGAAGTATTTCTCGTTTATTGATTGGCTCAAGCAGAATGCAAATAGACCTAATGTAAGGTTTGACAATGTGACTTTATTGTATCGAGCAAGTTGCTGTAGGCATTCTGATTCTTCTGGTGTGAGAGTCGCTCGTAAGCAATGGCTTTTCACTTGCTGTGAGTTGGCGTTATTGGTAGGCAGTGAGGGCGAAGGAGCAATATCGAGAAGACGAGATTGCCACCACTTACGGTCTCTTTGAACGAACTTCTTTAAATCAGTATTGGACCTGATCGCATTGTGCCATTCAAAGAAAGAAGGTGCTGGTGTAAAGCTGGTCTCATTGTCTAAATAAAATAAAGTTAGGTCCTCCATAAGTCGACGAAAACTCGAAGGATCTACCGCAATCATATCCGTATCAATATGCAGGCGAAAACCATTGTTGCTAAGTAAGCTAACAGAAAATCTTGCCGTTTGTCCGTTCGCAAGATCTAGCCGTTGATGCGTCCATTGCTCTCTTTTATTTAATAAGTATTTCTCTTGTTCTGTGATGGATAGGTCGGTTAGATCATCGATTTCTAAAAGAGGAGATTCTGCTCTTGGTTTTATTTCTGCGGTGCCATCTGAGCTTAAGGTAAGTCGTAATAGCGAGTGTTCCAAATAGACACGTTGCAATGCCGCTTCCAATTTGTTTAGGTCAATTATTTGACCATCAAATTCCGTGTAAAGGTGGGCGGCAACACCGCCTAAAAAATCAGAGTCGGTTAAGCGTCCAAACCAGCATGCGGCTTGCATCGAGGTTAATTCATTCATTATGCGCCTACTCAGTTGACAAAATAAAACAGATACGTAATCTTACATTTAAATGATAATGATTCCTAGTAAGTTTTGATAATTATTATTGTTTGTAATGTTCTTAGTCAATGAAAAGTGCCTAAGGTTGGTTGTTGTGTGTACTTTTGGATTACTTAACTGATGTTTCAGAGGATTGAAATATATGGCCAAAAAACTTATTGAATATCATCGTTGGCCTGAAGAGAGGGCTAAGCAGTATCGTGAAAAAGGTTACTGGATTGATAAACCTTTAACGGAGATTTTAGCTAAGCAATGTGAGATAAATCCGAATGCGATTGCGGTAGTGAGCGGCCATCGCCAAATTCGTTATGCTGAGTTGGATCGCTTATCTTCTAATCTTGCGTTTCGTATTGCCCAGCAAGGTATTGGGAAAGGAGATACCGCCTTAGTACAACTGCCAAATATTGCAGAATTTTATATTGTGTTTTTTGCTTTATTGAAAGCGGGAGTGGTGCCGCTTAATGCACTTTATTCACATCGACAATATGAGCTACAAAGTTTTTGTCGACAAATCACACCTAAGTTATTAATCGTCTCAAGCGATCATGATGTATTTGCTGATGACGCTTTTATAGAGTCTCTTCAAGCTTCTGGAATTGGGCCGCAAGTTATTTTGAAGCTGGATGATAAACCGGGTCTCTTTAGCCTATCTTCATGGATTGAGCAGGAAAATGAAGGCTCGATAGACTTTTCTCCTACCCCGGCTGATGAAGTCGCCTTTTTTCAGTTGTCTGGAGGGAGTACGGGGACACCTAAACTCATTCCACGAACGCATAATGATTACTACTATAGTGTCAGGGCGAGTGCGGATATTTGTTGTTTAGATACAGACACTCGGCTGCTTTGCTCCTTACCTGCCGCTCATAATTTTATGTTGAGTTCTCCCGGTGCGCTTGGTGTTTTTTATGCGGGAGGTTGTGTCGTGATGGCGCCTGATCCAGAGCCATTGAATTGTTTTGCATTAATTAAGCAGTACCAAGTCAATATGGCTTCTTTAGTTCCAAGTGCTGTAGTCGCATGGGTTGAACAAGCCGCCGATTATTCTCAAGATTTGCAAACATTGCAGCTTATTCAAGTGGGTGGGGCAAATTTCTCTGAGTCATTGGCGCGACAAGTTCCTGACGTTCTGGGATGTCGATTGCAGCAGGTTTTTGGTATGGCTGAAGGCTTGGTTAATTATACGCGTCTCGATGATCCAGACGAGCAAGTGTTTACGAGTCAAGGGCGACCGATCAGCCCTGATGATGAAATCATTATTCTCGACGAACAAGGCAGTCAGGTTCCTGATGGTGAGGCTGGGGTGTTGATGACTCGTGGCCCTTATACCTTTTGTGGTTATTACCAAAGTCCTGATCATAATGCTAAAGCGTTCGATGCAGAGGGCTATTATTGCTCCGGAGACTTAGTGCTAAGAACTCAGGAAGGGAATATCAAAGTCGTTGGACGAGTGAAAGATCAAATTAATCGTGCCGGAGAAAAAATTGCTTCTGAAGAAATAGAAAACCTTATCCTTGCCCATCCAGATATTCTTCATGTCGCCCTGGTTGCCATTGATGACTCGCGTCTTGGTGAAAAAAGTTGTGCATTCATTGTGGCTCGAACTTCTACTTTTAAACCGTCTGCCCTAAGGCGGTATTTGCTCGATCTAGGGATTGCTCAATACAAGATTCCTGATCGTGTTCGATTGATTGAATCTATGCCTTTAACGGCCGTAGGGAAAATTGATAAGAAAGTATTACGCAGCCTATAAACACATTAAATCTATTTAAAATATTAAGTGAGTGCACGTGACTATTAAAAAAATTTCTGACTACCCAATGCCTAACTCCGCTGATTACCCTGCTAATAAAGTTGATTGGGAAATTGACCCAAAGCGGGCCGTGTTGCTTATTCATGATATGCAGCGTTATTTTGTGAATTTTTATGATACGCAAGGACCATTGATCACTAGCCTAATACAAAACCTAGTGCGATTACGTGAATGGGCTTACGCAAATAATGTTCCGGTGGTTTATACCGCTCAACCGTATGAGCAGCCAGATGTTGATAGGGCGTTACTTAATGCAATGTGGGGGCCTGGATTGCCCGCATCAACGAAAGATCAGCAGCTTATCATTGATCAATTGACGCCAAATGAACATGACGTTGTTTTGACGAAATGGCGATATAGCGCATTTGCTCGCTCCGATTTACGTGAGCGCCTACAGAAGTGGGGGAGAGATCAACTTATTGTGGGCGGTGTGTATGCACATATTGGATGCATGGTTACTTGTGTCGATGCTTTTATGGGCGATGTACAACCTTTTTTAGTTGGTAACGCGGTGGCAGATTTTTCTGAAGATGAGCATTTCTTGGCTTTAAAGTATGTCTCATCCCGCTGTGGCAAAGTAATCGATGTCGAATCCTTAAGCCAATCCAGTACGAAGGCTCTCACTCAAGAATGGCTTTATGCACGAGTGCAACAACTGATAGAAGAAGATGAGGAGCTGGACCCAGATGAAAACCTAATTGTATATGGTTTAGATTCACTCAAAATCATGCAATTTGCCTCTGACCTCAAAGCTTACAATATTGCTATTAGCTTTGAAGAAATTGCTCGTAATCCTACCTTATCAAATTGGTGGGCTTTGATTCAGGAACGTCAAATAAACGTACCAGACACCAATGAAACACCTGAGCCGGCATGAACTTATAACACTTAAGATTACGTTATATGGATGAATGTACCGAATATAGGTGGAGTAAAGTATATGAAAGAAGCTGAGTGCGAATTGGCAGAATGCGGGTGTAATAATGCAACGATGATGGCGGATTATCTATATAGAATTCAACGTAACCTATTTGTAGATTGCTCTAATAAAAGCGCGTTGGTATTTGATAAAGAACACATTAGTTATCGTGATCTTGGTGCCAATGTAGCGAAAATGATTGGAGCATTTAAACAAGAAGGACTGGTCGCAGGCTCGGTCGTGGCAATTTGCTTACGAAAGAGCCCTGAATACATTTATACCGTGTTGGCTTGTGCTTTGACTGGTGTTATTTGGCTTCCTATAGACGCAGATTCGCCATTAGCAAGACAAAACTATTTGTTATCAAATAGCCATGCCGATAGAAGAGTAAGCGACGGGGATGCGGTATTAGAGTCGACGCTTAATGTTCGCTCTATCCTTGAAGAGGATTATGAACCAGAAATTGGCGAAGGTTGTTTCGAATACAAGCTAGATAATTCACCTGCTTACTACCTCTACACATCAGGAAGTACTGGGACGCCTAAGTGTGTTGTGTTGAACAATCAAGCGACGGCAAATGTTTTACAGCAAACCATAGAACGCTGGCACATTAGTGCCAGTGATACTTTTATGGCCGTTACCCCTTTTCATCATGATATGTCGGTCTTTGATATTTTTGCTGCTATTTCTGTTGGTGCCACGTTAGTGGTTCCAACCTTTGAGCAGCAAAAGAATGCTTTAGATTGGGCTAAATTAGTGGCTGAAAATCGCATCACTATTTGGGTGAGTGTGCCTGCTATTGTCGATATGTTGTTTACTGTTGCGAAAAAAGAGCAGTTGTTATCTTTGCGTCTGATTGCTCAAGGTGGGGATTATATTAAGCCTTCACTAATCTCTCGGATTAGAATGCAGTTGCCTGATGTCGTTTTGTTTTCCTTAGGAGGACCAACTGAAACGACTATCTGGAGTATTTGGCATGAGATAAGTGAGGTTGATCAAGAAGCTATTCCCTATGGTAAGCCGTTGCTGAATAACCAATATTTTATTCTGAATGAACTGCATCAAGCTTGTGCTGTGGGTGAAGTTGGTAGGATGTATATGTCAGGTATGAACTTATCGAATGGTTATTTACTCGACGGAAAAATAATACCAAAAGACTTCATTCAAATTCAGACTTCAAAGAATAAGATTGAAACGGTTTTTCAAATGAGTGATTTAGGTTACTTCAGAGAAGATCAGACTATTATCTTTGCAGGAAGAGAAGAAGGATACTTAAAAGTTCAGGGGGTCAGGATAGCCGCCGCTGAGGTCGAAAACGCTATGTCTCAGCATCCGCAAGTTCATGATGCCGTTGTCGTTTGCTGTACTCATCCTGAAGCTGATGTTATTGAGCTGGTGGCTATTTATACCCAGGAGTTTAAAGCGCTGGATAAACCGTTAGAGTTTGTGAATCTAAGGGGTTATTTGCAGGATTATTTGCCAAGTTCACATATTCCCACTAGAGGTTTGTTGGTTGAGGCGTTGCCATTAACCGCAAACGGTAAAATTGACCGTAAAGCACTATTAAATATGGCGCAAAAGCAGCTGTATCATCGGTTGTCTTATTCACCGTCTAGTCAATCGAAAGATCTTAAAGGCCTTAGAGATGAAGGGATAAATGAGGTGGTTTTTGAGGCTTTTGAGCATGTTGTAAAAGACCATGGAGTTCAAACTATTTCAGCGAATACTCAATTGTCCTCATTTAATATTCGGCCTAAGCAGTTGATGGTAATTGCCAAATATTTGACGGAGCGGGGTGGTGTCGAAATCGATTTTTATGCATTAGCAAGATGTCGGACCGTTGGGGAGGTTATCCGTCTCATGCAGGGGTCAATAAACGCAGCCTAGGTTACATTGAAGAGGAACAAAAAACAGGGAGATCTCATTCTCCCTGTTTTTTTGTTACTAAGAAAAAGTGCTAGTTTGTTAAATCAATTGTTTGGCTAGGGTGCCAAGGTGTCGCGTCTCTATGGGTGACAAAAATGATGGTCGTATCAATAGAATCAAGAGCTGCAACAATATCATGCTCTGTCTTTTCATCTAATGCTGAAGTGGCTTCATCTAAAATTAAAATGGGCGCTTGTTTTATCAATGCGCGAGCGATGGTGACGCGTTGGCGCTCACCACCAGATAATGCGTTACCTTGCTGACCAACTGACTGGTGTATGCCTTCTGGAGAGCGATCAATAATGCTATCTAATGACGCTAGCCTTGCTGCTCTTTCTATTTCTTGGTCGTTGGCCTTGGGTTTACCAATACGTATGTTATCTGCAAGGGAACCAGTAAAAACGATGGGGTCTTGAGGTACATAGGCAATAAGGTGAGCTAGTTCTTCATAAGACATTTCTTTGAGTTTTATGTTACCAACTGAAATCGTGCCCTCATCAGGATCATCAAAGCGCATCAGTAGCTCTAGTAAGGTGCTTTTTCCGCTGCCGCTTGGGCCCGAAATATTCACTCGACTGCCTGAAGGGATGATGGCATTTATATTTTCTAATACGGGTGATTGACTGACTTGATCGATGCAAATATCAAATGTTGTAGGCGCGGCTTTGGGTGTGCTGGGTTCAGCCAGCTGCGGCGCTTCGGTTGTTTGCTGGAAGTTACGTAAAGAGGCTTTTAGGTCGTTAACGCCTAATCCAGCGGTTGCTAATTCGCCCAATGGCGCTGATGCACGTCCCATTAAGACCAGTACCGCTAATAGCGTGGGGGAGGAGTGGTCGTTTCCAGATAGCATCATAAAGACAGCAATACCTGCCATAGGTAAAACACTAGCAAGGGTCGAGATGAATATAGCTGAAGCGGAGGCTAAATTGGTTTTTGTTAAGGCTCGTTCTTGCTTTTGCCAACGTTGCTCAAGGCGTTCTATCGCTCGTACGGGACCGGCGGCAGTACGCAAAAGCTCAAGGTGATCAACAAATTCCAGGGTAGCGGCAGAGGTATTGCTTTGTGCAGAACTGCGTTGGGCGTCAGCCCGCTTTAAGGCGCGCTGCGATAGAAATTGTACGACCAATGATAAGGTTAATAACATGCAAGCAATCAGCGCAATGTTTAATCCCGCGACCGCCCCTATGCCGAAGACTAGACAGAGCGGCAAGAAAGGAGCATGAAGAAAACTTTGCAATTGGTGAGCGGGGATGCTCATAAACCCAGGAATGCCCTGACCGGCCATGCTGGCTATTTTTGAACGATGATCATTAGTAAACCAAGACAGTTTGGTTCTCGCTAGGGCATGGCCTAATGCGGCATATAAGTCTCCTGCGAGTCGTACGCCAGTTAAGTATCCAGAACGATTGACGAAAACCGTGACCAAAATGGCGACACCAGCACTGGTTAAGATCCATTGGGGCGACCAATTATTAACGATACCAAGCGCTATCATAGTGTAGGCAAAGGCTTCTAATCCTGCGACAAGGATCCAACCTAAGCTTACATTCATTAAGCGTTGGCGTGCCGCAGCGGGTAGGGCGGAAAGAGGCGAGTTGTTGGCTTGTTCCATATTGTGTTTCATAACTGGTCCTCCGTTGTATTTGCTTGTGTTAATTCGAGTTGGGCTGCGGCATTTGCGGCTAAAGCTTTATCGTGAGTGACCATCACAATGGTTTTTTCTTGTTCGCGAGCAAAGCGTTCTAGTTCCACCATTAATTGCTTTGCCTTCCTACTATCTAGAGCACTGGTAGGTTCATCTAGCAATATAACGCTAGCGTTTGATAGAAATACCCTAGCGATACCTAGTCGTTGACGTTCACCGCCAGAGAGTGTTTGAGCTTGGGTTTCTAGATCGACTTTTAATTGGGCGCAAAGAAGAGCGGCATTGAGTTGTTCAATGCTGGCTTCAGGCGCAATTAAACGTAAATTTTCCGCTACGGTAGCAGGCAGAGCATCGCCACCTTGGGGGATCAGCAAAATAGATTGGTAGCATGTTAGTTCACTCAATTGAGTTATATCCATTTGCTCTAAAAGAACCTGTCCAACTTGCAGCCTCTCTAATCCAGCCAAGATGCGAAGTAAGGTCGTTTTTCCTATTCCACTTGGCCCAGTGATGGCATTTAGTGCTTTGGGTTGGAAGGTATAATTTAAGTTATTCAACAGTTGGGAGTCATCGATAGAGAAATGGGCGTTTTTCAGTGTGAGAGTGGCGGCGTGTTTTTGTTGTGTGATTGGCCCTGTCGACAATGACGGAAGCTCTAATAATGTAATGATTCTGCCCAATGCCGCCTTACCAGAGCTGACATAATCAAGCCCATGACCAAGGCGTAGCGCGGGAGTCACGATAGCTAGACTAAAGAATAGTGTGGCTGCCAGCGTTGTCATGTTGGCGTCATAAGCAATTAAATACGCGATGGCAAACGTGGCCACGGCCTGTAGCAGAGCCACGGCCATACCCGCTAAGGTTGCCACTTTACTGACCCACATAACCATGCTGTTAGTAAAGCGTTGGGTTGAATTGTCATATGCTGCTAGGGCGCCAGATTGCTGTCCATATATCCGATTGACTCGAATGCCACGACTGTAATCGTCGACTGCTGAGATGATTTCTCCCATAACTTTCATACGTGCTTCGCCATCTCTAGCATTGATGTATGGCACGACAACCAAATAGTATGAAGAGGCGAGAATGCCGGGTAATAGCACCCATAAGGCCGAGAGCCCCACTATATTGATTAAGAGCAAGATAGCGGCAATAGGTAAAACAACGAAGTTGGTGATTTCTGATGGCAGGTGAGCCACCATATGGTGCAGTTTTTCAATGTCGCTGGAGACTAGGTTTCGTAGGCTCTGATCGTTTTGCTTGGTAAGTGTTGTTGATGGTAATCGCACTAAATGATTGGCAACTTGACGTCTTAATCTAGCAGAAAAATCGGCTTCGCCATCGTGGGCTAACCACGAAGCGGCCGCAGCGAAAATAGCGCCGAGTAACCAGCATAAAACGGCTGAACTTACCCAGCTGAATGATAAGTTACCAACCAATTGAATCAAGCACCACAACGCGGCAAGCATGGCCAAACCTGATATTGAAGCGAAGAGTGCGCCAGCTACAAGTTTGGGGAGAGCGGGTCGTAGAGCATCGGCAGTGTCTTTGTTTGTTAAGAGACTGCGTAAAGTGGGCTTATTCATATGACTCGCCTCCATTGTCCGTAATTTAGTCTTTTCATAATAATTCCAATCGTTTTTTGTGCCTTTATGAGTAGGCAGAGTGCTCAAGAAGTTCTTGCTGATCTATAATGATCGCCTGGATAAGCTCATCGATTTTCTGGGTGGTTTTATGGTGAGGCATTGTTATTAAATGCGCTAAAGGCCCTGATACTGCTAGGTGATAGTGCCTTGATACTTTTTCTGAAGGGCTAGGGAAAACCACGGTAATGGAGTTAGGGTTACGCCACGCTCTTATTCCGGCTGCTTGAAACTTATTCACGGCGTACTGTGCCATGTTTAAGCAATGTTCTATGCGCTGTCTCCATTCTAGAGGTGAGTATGAATGGATCGCACTCCACATCATTAATACTGAATGAGCGTTGCGTGATCCGCTAATCGTTTGATCTCGGGCTGAAATATAGTCGACATCGACCGAAATTAGATCGACATTTTTACATTTGGCAACGACAACCCCACATGGAATTGGGCTTCCTATCATTTTGTGACCAGACACGCTAATGGAGTCTATGCCATCAGCAAATGTGAAGGGTTGAGGGTTATTTACAAAGGGAAGAATCATCCCGCTTAATGCCGCATCTGCATGTAAGTAGTAGTTGGGTCGATCGATATGAATTTGCTTGAGTTGCAATTGGATATTGGCAATATTATCCACTGCTCCAGACATGGTTGTGCCGATATTGGCAAATATAATTGGCTGTTTGTCCTTGTTGAATAGGATCTTTTGTATCAGGTCATCTGTATTTATTTCACCATTATCTAGCGTGTCGACAAGGCAGGATTTCATCCGTAATAATTTGGCTATTTTAGCCACGGAATAGTGTGTCTCTTTGGAATAATACAAAGTCGAATTTGGAAACAGCTCCCTTGCTAGGTAGCAACCAAACATGTTTCCTTCAGTGCCGCCATTCGTTACATACCCCCAACTCTCTTGAAAAGATATTTTGAATAACTCGGCGAAGTACTGCATGACGTCTTTCTCAAACTCGAAAGAGTTCAGTGCGTAATTGCTCAGTTCCCGCCAGTCACCACAATTGTTCAAAGAAAAATTGAAAAAACGATATAAAGAGGAGTAATCAAAATCTGCAGACTCTGGATAGCCGATATTAAAGTACTGATGCTGTAAACAGTAGCTCCAAAAGGAGTCTAAACGTTCTTTATTTGCAGTAGATAGATTCATAATAACTCCGTTTATTTGATTAACAACACTAAGGTAAGAAAGCGTTAGATTTCAGGGTTACGCCGCTCGTTACCTTTATAACCCTATGTTTTATATTTACTTTTTAATTTTGATCCTGCTTGGGAGTTCTCTTAAAGATACGGTGCTTGACAACGGATTTTATGGTATCGATAATGAGAATGATAATCAACTGTATATTTTGTAGGGTTTTACCATTGCTTCAATTCATTCGTTTGATTGGGCAAATAGTCTGATCGTATGGGTTGTATGAGGAAAGAAAGGGTTTGTAAAAACGACGGTTAAGTAGCGCTAGTAAGTAACAGGGCGTTGATGTTTATTTAATTTTATTAAGGTTTGAGCAGAGGGATACTATGTTTACACAGGCTTTTAATTCTAGTGATACAGGGACATTTCAGGTTAGTGAGTATGAAGAAGAAATCTGGATGTTACAGTTGCAACAACCCGAACGTGTTCCTAGAAATATATACGCTTGGAAGATGGGTAATAGTGTTGATCTCTCGTTGTTGAGAAAAGCCATATTAAACGTTATCAAAGAACTCCCAAACCTAAATGCTCGATATAGCTTTAGTGATGAAGGTGAGATCATCAAATATTATTCGCAAGAATATGATGCATGTTTAACTGATTCTACATTGCAAGGTGATGTTGCCAGCTATTTAGAAACGCGTCGAAATTTAGCATGGGATGCTGCTACAAATCCTCCTTTTAGTAGCGTTATTGTACAGACTCAGCAAGAGAGTCTTTTGGTTATCGATTTACATCCTATGCTGGATCAAAGTCATACATTAGAAGAGTTGTTGGCCGCTATAAAACATCATTATTTACTGCTCTCTTCATCAGGTCTGGCGCTCTTATTGACACCACTTGAAGGATTCTCTATGGAACAAGGACATGGCCTAGAGCAGGCTATGCCATCCAGTACAGAACAGTCAAGTAAGAACCAAGTAGCAAACATCATACTAAATGAATTTCGTCTCGCTTTAGTTGACCCTGAGATGGCTTTGGACGATGACTTTTTTGATCATGGCGGCCACTCTCTACTGGCGACTCGTGTGATTGGTAAACTTATGCAGTCTCATGGTATTGAGGTGAGTTTTAATGATTTTTTTAAAGCTTCTACCGCATTATCATTGGCTGAACGTGCGGTTGCCAATGGGCACGTTGAGCAGAAGGTTATTACAACTCTGTCGCAAGAAAGTGCGGCGCCACTTACATTTGCGCAAGATTTTTTATGGCAAGCCTATTCTGCTTATGAGTTTAGCCCAATCTATAATTTACCTTTTGTTATATCCTTCGTTAATCGCGTTGACGAAGGGGTATTTCTTGAGGCGTTCACTGATATTTTAGTGCGCCATACAGGTCTACGAACAAAGTTTCATACGCAAGACGATGAGGTTACTCAGCATATCATTCCAGTTACGGAATTGAGCCGTTATAAATGGTTTTGGCGCGGAGATGAAAGTGTAGATAGGACACTTTCTTATGAAGCTGGGTATAAATTCGACCTTACACGCGAACTGCCTTTAAGAGTGCGTTTCATGAATGTTTCTGAAGGCGAATCCCAAGTGTTATCTTTGTTAATTCATCACATGGTAATTGATGAATGGTCTTTGAATACCTTGATGTCAGACTTATCTCATGCCTATATGGCTCGTGCAAATAACCAAGAGCCAATTTGGGGGGCGCCTGCACGTAATATCAATGATTTTTCTCTGCTGCAATCTGAACAGGGTTTAAATCAGCAGCATGTTGATTATTGGGTGAGCAAATTACATGGCGCGAAGAAAGGCTTAAGTCTTCCAGGGACAAACAATCCAGTTAATATATCGACCAAGGCTCAATGGGCGGAGCTTGATCTTGGAAAAGACGCATTTCAAACATTATCGGCCTTAGCTAAGCAGCAGGAATCGTCTCTTTTTAATATTTTGTACACTGCGATTGCCTTATCCCTGCATCTAGAAGGGAAACTAGATGACATTGTCATAGGTACTTCTGCATCAGGACGAACCAATGCTGATTTCTTTGATACGATTGGGTATTTCACCACTATGGTTGCTCATCGAGTGCAGTTTGATCGCCAGCAAACTGTTTATGAGTTACTGCAAAGTATCACCCAGCAAATTAATGAATCGCTGAGTTATGCTGATATTCCGATTAACTTGATTCAGCAAGAATTGGGTATGCCAATTAGTGAAGGTCTACTGTTTGATGTTTATATACATATCCATTCTAATAATGCGTTAAATGGCTCACTAAAATCGCCAACAGGCGACATATTTTACCAACAAGTTCCCCCAGAAAAGAATGACTCCATGTTTGGCTTACACTTTGAGGTTATGGATGATGTTTCGCCTGATGGTCATCATGACTTACGAATCGTGACTACGTTTCAAGAAGCGCGTTTCTCGTTGGAGCAGGTCAATAGCATTCTTGCAAAAGTGAGTAAGGTATTAACCATGCTACATGTTGAAAGTGGAGGTTCGAAAACGCTGGATCAAGTGCAACTATGACGCTTTATTGCTTTCAGTTTCGCTTTTAAAGACTGTTAGACGTTGTTTTTTTAAAAGCTTTTCATTACCGAAAATAGGTAGTGGGAAGCTTCTTTCAACTATGTATTGGCATTTTATAAGGTAAAGCACCAAAAATTGATGCTGTACGGGCTGACAAGATTAAGTTTAGAAAGCTTTGGAAAATCGCGGAGTTTAACTTTGCCATTTTTAAACTCGGGTTTGATGCCGTTGATAAGGATTTTCTTTGATGTAAGCGAGTCTGCCGTGATTTCAAAACGTTTTTTCTTTGACCCAAACCCATTGCAGTGAAGAATTTTTGGGGAGGCGGACATGTTGATGATGAGTAGGGTACATTTGCCTTGTTTTTTTGCACTGTGGCAATAAATTTGTACATATGGATCATTGCTTTGAACATCAAATACCAACTCACCCATGAGCTTTCCCCAAAGCCAACTAACCCAATAGTCTGGGTTGGGTTTCAAGGTTTTTCGGTTTATAAGCGCGTAATCTCCACCAATTAAGCTTTGTCTTATCATGACCTTTTGACCTATTTTGGCACCTCGGCCAAGTTGGTCGGCCCACCAAAAACAAGATACAAAACGGTCTGAAAGCTTAGCTTGGCCTCCACATTGGGCCGAACCAGTTTCTCCAGTCCAGAGTTGAGCATTTGGTTGAGAGAGGTCGCGCATTCTCTCTAGTTGCTTTGAGTAGCGTTCATAATCCTTAAGGGAATTCGGGGAGAGGATATTCTTAATTGTGGCAGAGCGGGTTCTGACTGGGGAACGGCTGCTTTGAAAAGGGTAATAATGCCAATCAACGATGTCGAGCGGTTCTTCTAAATAGCCTAAGAATGGGGCGGATAAGTTGCTAAGTGGCTTGATGGTTTCCCCCAGTCTTGGCCAGAAAGCACTGCCGGGGCCGGCAATTTTACTGTTGGGAGAATATTGACGAACACAGCGAATAAAAGCGTCGTAGTCTTTGGCGAGTTTTTTCGCACTAGGCTGAGATGTTAAACCATGGAATGCCCAATAGGCATTCAGTTCATTCCCTAGTTCACAAATATCGATTTTTTGTCCATGGGCTTGGCTGTATTGTAATAAGTTCTTAACCTCAATATCTTGCCAGAAGCCTTGTTTTCGTCGCTCAAATAGGCCGTATTTCATGGTGAACATGAGTGCTAACTCATTGCGTTGGCAAAAATCGTGAAGCCGATGCCACATGCTCTGTGTGATGAGAAGAGTGCTGGAAGACGGGAACGATGATATGGGGCTTGTAAAGTAGTGCACTTTATCGGCTTCTGAGCCACCAACGCGGACATAAGCAGGACCAAGGGCTTTTACAAATGAGTCAAGCTTGTCTTGCTGAAGGTTGAGTGGTTCTACTCGCTGCGTACCCAGTCCACGCTGTGTACCTTTACTGCCTTCCCACCAAAACCCACCTGCTAATACTGAAATATCAATAGAAAAAGATAAGTACCTTGGGTCTATCGCTGTAATAGGTGTTGCACTATTCAGGTTAACAATTAGCGATTTGTTCTGGCGAATATTGGGTTGTCTTTGTAATCGAGTCTCAAACAAAAGGCGGCTTCCGTCACAAAAGGTTTTGCTAGACTGCAATAAAAATGTGACATTTGTATGATGCCTTAAAGAAGTCATTTTTTATAAAGGGGAATTCAATGAAATTTATTGTTTGGACAATGGCGATTTTGTTGGCTGGCTGTACGAGTGCTCCTAAAAATATTAATCCAGTAACTCAGTTTCAAGTGGAGCGTTATTTGGGCACTTGGTATGAAATTGTGCGCCAAGACCATGCTTTTGAAGAAGGTTTGTCGAACGTTACAGCAACTTATTCTATGAGAGATGACGGCGGTATTGATGTATTAAATCGAGGCTACTCTGCAGAAGATAAGGCGTGGCGAGAAGCAGAAGGTCGGGCTTATTTTGTTAATTCCTCTGATGTTGGGCATTTAAAAGTGTCTTTCTTTGGGCCTTTCTATGGTGCTTATGTGATCTTTGAGCTGGACAAAAAAGATTATCAGTATGCCATGATCTCAGGTCCAAGTCGGGACTACTTCTGGTTATTATCACGAACTCCAACAATGCCGAATACGGTAAAGCGCCGATTGCTAGCTAAAGCAGAGAGCTTAGGATTTCCGATGGATAAGTTGGTTAATGTGGTGCAAAGGCAAAATGTTCAACAAGTCGATAGCGCCCAGTAATTTAGGGCTTACAGCTAGCGTTACTAGAAAAAAGAGCAGGTGATAGAGTTTTTGGCTGCATCGTTTGAGCAAACAGCGGAATAAGCATTAGGACTTTGGATAAACGCATAATGAGCATTTGAGTCTCTGCACAAGGCCAAAAAGTTTTCATATTCTTGCTTAAAGACGGCTTTTTCGTATTCAAAATCTATGATGCTTTCATCTGGGGCAATGTCTTTATCAAGTGCATCGGCCTCAGCTCGGGTAATACGGTAATTTAATGCATTGTATTGTCGACGTATTTGGTGACAGTAAGCACTATTTGGTGTGGTTTCATTGCATTCTGTCATTGATGTTTCGAGTTTTTCTTTTTCTGCTTTGTAACGCTTTAAGTCATCTACGGCTTGATTATTTTTGATTTGCCCTTGCTCAGCTCTGATAGAGGCAAGATTTAATTTTATTCTCGTTTGATTCAAGCGTTCTTCTTTTTTCAAACATGATTTTCCAAAATTGATTAACTCATTGCTATGAGCTGTACCCATGACGCTAAAGCTAAATAAAATAATGCCAGTTTTAATGAGTGAAATAGTCATAAAACGATTGATTCCGTTGTCCTTTGAGATAGCTTTTGAAAGCTAAGTATAAATGAGAATGCGTTATTGTTAGCCCTGTTTATTGTCACAATCTGATTTTAATCTTAGGGGTTAGCTGTTAGTTATATTTGAGCATGTACTGTGATCTTCAAGGAGTAAAGTATGAAAAAAAACCTATCAATGAATGGTGAAGCAACCGGAATTTCTATTACGCTTGATCGTGGCCCTTATCAAAATAATGGCGCATCGCCTTGGTATGCTTGCGTTGGTTTGGGAACCTCACCTCAGCCATTAAAATTTTCCTTTGATACTGGTAGTAACTTTATTTGGGTTACTTCTAGTTTATGCAAACCAAATACTTGTGAGCACTATGGAGATAAACAGTTCGTCTATCAACTATCGTCAAGCTTCACTTGGGTTGATGAGCAGGTAATGGCGGTTAGCTTCGGTCCTTGGGGAAGCATGGAAGTTCAAACGGGTCGTGATGTATTTACCTTAACGCCTCATCTAAACCAATCTGACATCGGATCTGTGTCTGTATTATCGGATATTTACCTTGCGAAATCTTATGAAGGCCCTCAGTTTAGTGAATTGGACTGGGATGGTGGAATTGGTGTTCCAAGTATGACGGACGTAACTGAGACAGCGGCCTATTCACCTTATCGATATCAGTCTTTTGCTAACCAAGCAGAAGCCGCCTCTTTTCATTTTTTTCAAAGCTTGATTGAGCAAAGAATTGTGAGTCCTCAATGTCCTTATGTAGGGTTTTTGACGGATATTGACAGCAAAGCAGGCCAGGTTCAATTTGGGCAGCTTGATGATGATTATAGGAACAGTCGAGAATATTTGTTTTTACCTTGGGATCAATACGCAGCACCGTATTTATGGACGAGTAAGATTTTCTCCCTTTCTATTGGTCATAAACAGGTTATTTCCCCTGAGTCTTTGCAGCAAGAGCCTTATTTTTTTGCTTTAGATTCTGGCTCCTCGGCTTTTAAAGGTGATGTTACTTTGATGAATACTCTTTACAACATCGCGTCTCAAACAAAAGAGGATGTTGTGATTGAGATTGGCCGTACCGATGCTGGAGATGTGGGGAAACTAGTCGTTACTGCGGATATGTACAATGTTTTTATTGAAGAAGGAGAGGATAAGGGAAAGGTCATAACTCAGTTTCAACCTCTTGAAGGGGGAGATTATATTGCCTTGGTAGGCTCTGTCATGATGGATTATCTGTATACCGTGTACGAATATTCAATTCATTACATTGATGGTAAGCCAAATCTTTTGCCTGTCGGTATGTGGGTTTTTAATAAACCCTCGGGGCCTAGAGTCATTACAACCCTCCAAGAGCTTCCAGCGCGAATTTTTGATGTTAACTGATTTCTCTAATAATTTAAGGGGTAAGGTATGTCTTTGATTTTAAATGGTACTTGGGAAAATAGTTACGGCTCTACGATGACATTAGAAGTGGGCAGCGATGGCTTGATTTTAGGTGAATATGGTTCACATACTGGATCAACTGGAACTTATATCGTTGTTGGCTATTGTCGACCGATCAATCCAGTTCAAGATGCTTCGCAACCATTAGTGCTGTCTATTTATTGGCGTTCAACTGGCGATGAAGAGCCCGATGAAGGTTCGCATTGGGTATCAACATATTGTGGTCAGTTAGACAGTACTGGACAAATGACGGTGATGAACTCCTTAGTAACGACAACTCAGTATCAGAATTTTGAGCCTGGTGATTACATCGATAAGCTGGTTTTCACTAAATCCTCTTCAGCGTTACCTACTAACCATATTAAACATCTGACCCAGCAAGACACTGAAGTGGCTAACCCCATAAATGGGATCTGGCAGAGTACAGAGCAACGCGTTGAACTGGCTTTGGCTTTACAGGATCAGCGGTACGGCTTTGTGTCTGGTTGGCTAAGCTATAATCATGAGCGAGTAAAGGTATATGGTTTTACTGACACCTTGCCTCAACAACATAACAATATATTACAAAGTGTCAGTTTGAGTGGTTATATGATGAACACAGGCCAGCCTATTTCGCTTGTTGGCCGTATTGACCAAGATGCTGATGTGTTAGCGGTTTCTAGGTGGCTAGCTAACTCGACTTCCGCTGATGATGCTTTCTTTCAAGCGAGTTCGATGAATTGGCAGCTGGTTAAGCAATCCTAGATGGGGCGTAATATTGTGAGGGAAAACAAATGAACCTAAGTGACGTTTTTAACCAACAAGAACATGATCAAACCATCATTGATTGTTTTATAGAAATGTGGCGTTATTCCGCTGACCTGATGTTTATTATGGCAGTGGAAAAAAACGGTGAGTTTTCCCTTTATGATAACAACCCGGCATCTCGGGCTGTTATGGGGTTAGAGCAAGGAGCAGAAATACATCGACTCAATTTAAGGGTTCAGTTTGGGGATGAGATGGCAGAGCAGGTCTATAAGACCTATGAGCAAGTCATAGAAAGTGGCAAGCCTACTTCGATTGAACAGACAGGGATTCGTGGTGATGGTAGTCGTATTTATTTTGATACTTTGTTTGTGCCTATATTTAATTCTGCTGGGGATCCTGTCTTTGTTTGTGGGGTAAGTCGTGATATCACAAAAATCAAAGATGCTGAAAATGTGGCATTGCAAGCCAATGAAAAGTTACTGGAATACAGCGCTGCTTTAGAAAGTGTTAATCAAGATTTAGACCGTAAGGTTCAAGAACGAACTTCTGAACTGGAAACGGCGAAGCGAATAGTGGAAGAAGCGCTTGAGGCAAAATCTTCTTTTGTGGCTCGTATGAGTCATGAAATACGAACGCCAATTAATGCTGTTATTGGTTTAAGTCATCTGACGCTTAAGACGCCATTAAGCTCATCACAGAAAGATCACCTGCATAAAATATTAGCCTCTGGAGAAGTGTTACTTCGTCTGGTAAATGATGTCTTGGATTTTTCGAAGATTGAAGCAGGAAAAATGGCTTTAGAAGTGGTGCCATTCTCTCTTGATTCTATCGTTCAATATGCCATTGATATGAATAGTCTCAAAGCTAAAGAAAAAAACTTATCGCTTAATGTCGATATTTCTAAGTCTCTTCCTAAAATGCTGTTAGGTGATCCATTACGCATTCAACAAGTTTTGGTTAACTTGGTTACTAATGCTGTTAAATTTACGGAATACGGTGGTGTTAGTATACGTGTTTATTCTGAAACGAATATCGATAACGAGATGTTATTCAGATGTGATGTTATTGATACTGGAATCGGTATCTCAAAAGCATATTCAGATAAATTATTTAAAGCATTTCAGCAGGCAGATGACAGTATTACCCGCGAATTTGGCGGTACAGGCTTAGGACTCACTATTTCCAGACAGCTTTGTGAGTTAATGGGAGGTGATATTTGGGTTAAAAGTGAGATAGGCCAAGGCTCAACTTTTAGTTTTACTTTTCCTCTTAATACTCCTGATTCATTGTTAAATATCGAAAATCATATAGAGAATGAAGAAAAAAACATTCCTGATTTATCTGCTTTTTCAGTGCTACTAGCGGAAGATAATATAATTAACCAAAAAGTTATTTTAGGTTATTTAGAGGATACTTTTATAAAAGTAGATGTTGTCGAAAATGGTCAAGAAGCTATCAATAAGTTGAATGAGCAAGAGTATGATCTGGTTCTGATGGACATACAGATGCCTGTAATGGATGGTTTAACGGCGACAAGAAAAATTAGACAGTCTAGTGTTTATGGTGATATTCCAATTATTGCGATGACCGCCCATGTCTCAGAAGAGGCAAAAGAACAATCTGCCAAAGCCGGAATGAATACTCACCTTGATAAGCCTATTAAAAAGCCTGAGTTATACAAAAATTTACAAAATTATCTTACTAATCAAGAGTATTATAATACTTCACATAAAGCTGGCATAGCTTCTGATAGTGATGCGTTAACAAATATTCAGGCATTATCAGAGCTTGTAAAAATAGAGACATTAGATACAGCTAAGGCGATAAAAAAACTTAGTGGAAAAGAAAAACTATATATCAACATAATACAAGCCTTTTATAAAAAGTATGTTGATTTTCCTTTGGAGAATTTTTTTGGTGATAATATGGTAAGGACGATTCATACATTAAAGTCTAATTTAGCCTATATTGGAGCCTATGAGTTGTCCTCATATTGCTTGATCATTGAAGATCAATTAAAGGAAAATATGTTAAACGAAGCGTCTGTTGAAAATCTAATAATTGCCTTGAAGAAGCTAGTGACTGATATCGGTGAGGCGATAGCGCCTTTCGTATCTAGTATTAATAAGAGTAGTACGCCTTCTTATAATGAAAAAGAAATTGTTTCTAATATTGAAGATATTCTCGTTTTATTAAATTCGTCAGATTTTTCGGTAGAAGATAGACTTAATAGGCTGCGTCAAATGGTGCATGGAAGCAAATATGCCTTGGATATTGAAAGTTTAATTAATGATGTAGAGAAAGTTGAGTTTGAGTTGGCTGCGATTAAAGCAAAAGAACTTATTTTAGCCATTCAAGGTAATTTACGGCTATGACAGAAAAGCAGAGTGTTCTAGTCATTGATGATGAAAAAATCAACTTAAAACTTATCCGCGAGATGCTGAATGATGATGTCGATATTATGCTTGCCCAGAGTGGAGAGCAGGGCATTCGTAAAGCGGTTGAATACCAGCCGGATCTTATTTTATTGGATGTTTTGATGCCACAAATGGATGGCTTTGAAACGATGAACCACCTTCGACATGATGCACGAACCAGCGCTATTCCTGTGATTTTCATTACGGCTTTAAACGATTCAAGTCATGAAGAAAAAGCACTCTTAATGGGAGCCAGTGATTATATTCAGAAACCATTGCACACTAATATTGTACAAGCCCGTGTGCGTTTGCATTTGCAATTGGTTAAGCAACGTAAAATGCTTGAGCTGCTCGCTAATATTGATCCTTTGACCTCTCTTGCAAATCGTCGAAAATATCAAGATGTATTTGATCGTGAATGGAAGGATTGTGTCGATAAGAAAAGCTGCATGTCTTTGTTGGTTATTGATATCGATAATTTTAAACAATATAACGATTGTTATGGTCACGCCACTGGCGATAAAGTATTAAAGCAGGTAGCGAGTGTATTGGCGTTGCAAGTTTTGGAAAAGGGCACAGTCGCTCGTTATGGTGGAGAAGAATTTGTTGTTTTGTTGCCTAGCCATTCTCAGGCAGACTCTATGGAGATCGCTAGTCAATGCATGCAGAGTATAGAAGCGTTAAATTTAGCTTATAGTCATAACGACTTTAGTGGCAGGGTGACGGTTAGTGTCGGTGGGTGTACAAAATCCCCGACTAAAAATTGTAACCGTGACGACCTTTTTAAGGCTGCGGATGATATGCTTGGTGTTGCCAAAAAGAGTGGTAAAAACAAGATGTTATGGAAATTGCTGTAGGCACTTTCAAATAGCTACTGAATATTTTTTAAGGTGCTTTTTTTCAATCAAATATTTTGTTTTTGTCCTGTGCCCATTTTTATACCTAAGTACCGGAAAAAACAGTGACTCAAGCTAATAATTCCTATGGATTAGATATTCATCCATTACGCGATGTTCTTTATGCTGAACTGCACTCGCGTCCTTTCCAAGTTATCCCTAGCCCTGCTCGAATCAGTTATCTCGCTATTATGGTTGCTTCAGATCAGAAACAAGCCGAGTTCGAGCATTTTTGTTCACTCTATGATCATTTTAATGGAGTCCCACCAGAAAATGACAGTGTGTGCTTTGAAGTCGATTTTGGTCATTTTAAAATTCGTCGTGATAAGCATCTCGAATTCATCTCTTACATGATTATTGATACTCAAGCTGATATTTCGAAGGGATTTTTTGAGCAAAATGCCTTGGCTTGTTTGCCCTTCGAGTGGCTATCGAGTTTGCCCGGTATTACTATTGCCGCGTTTCATGTGACAGTGGAAGACGCACGAACGATACCCGAACCTGATCTTGCCCTTGTTAAGAGTCATTTTGAAGGGATGCGTTTAATTGGTAGTCGTCCGCAAAATGGTGATGCACAAGTGTGGACGACGTTTCAGCTACATAGTGATGGTTGTGGCCGCTTTTTGATTTACAACAAAGGCATGAGTGATAGTCAGCTCGGGCGCATGGTTCAGCGTGTTGTGGAAATTGAAACCTATCGTTTAATGGCATTATTAGCCTTACCAATGGCGCGGAAATATAATGCTGAATTGGTTTCTATGGACGAAGAGTTAGCGCAAACCACCGCCAGTTTGTCAGACGCCACGGAACCACTTGATGAACAGGCATTGTTGAGTGAATTGATTGACATGGCGGCTTGGGTTGAGGCGACTCGTGCTAAAACCTCTTTTCGATTTAGTGCCACAAGGGCTTATCACGAATTAGTTCTAAAGCGCTTGAATGAATTAAAAGAAGACGAAGTATCAGGTCATTTAACCATTACCGAATTTATGACGCGACGCTTAACGCCAGCGGTTAGAACCTGTAATAGCACCGGAAATCATTTGGAAAGTCTTTCTACACGTATTGATAGAGTGTCAGACATGATGCGCACTCAAGTAGAAATGTCGATACAGTCTCAGAATCAGCAATTACTCACTTCAATGGACCGTCGCTCTAAAATTCAATTAGCGATGCAGCATACCGTTGAAGGTTTGTCTGTTGCTGCGATTAGTTACTACAGCGTAGGACTCTTGAAGTTTTTAATAGAAGCCGTTTACGACAAAGGCGTGAGCTTTGATAAAAGTTTGGTAATCGGTCTGTCTGTGCCGCTTGTTGTTGGTGCAGTATGGCTTGCGACGAGAAAAATTCATAAGAGATTTTTGTTGTTGGCTAAAGCAAAAGAAGAGAAGTAGGTGGAATTCTGCTTTTAAAACACAAAAAGGCTTTCTATTGCTTAAGTCGAAAGCCTTTTTGTCCGTTTTTATCAAATCGTGTTATGAATCTCAGCGACAAAGTCATAAGAGTCCCCAGGAAACCATGAGCGTGTAAACTCAATGGGCGTTCCATCTTTTGTTATCGCAGTACGTTCTATATACAGTACGGCACTGAGTTCAGGGATATCGAGTAAATGTGCTCGCTGTTCATCAATGCTAATAGCACGAAGGCGCTGAAACGCGCGAACAGGGCGGCAGCCTTGTTGTTCCAGTAAATCGTAGAGTGATCCTTCCATCGCAAATGGGTTGAGAATGTAATTACTTGGAATCGTCGCCAATTCAAGCGCCATGGGTTTACCATCGGCGTAACGCAAACGATAAAAACGCACGACTTCTTGCTCTGCTGTTAGCTTAAGTGCTTTACATTCATCCTCATGAGGCATTCCCAACGAACGGTCCAGCCATTTTGATGTAATGGCTTTGCCGCGGGCTTTCATCACTTCGGTAAAGCTACGCAAGTGGTTTAGCGGTTGTTCAACTCGTTCGCTGACAAAGGTTCCTGCGCCTTGGCGTTGTGTCAATACGTCTTCCTTTACCAACTCGTCGATGGCTCGGCGCACAGTGACGCGTGAAACATCAAGATACTTGGCCAGATCTCGCTCCGGTGGAAGCGTATCTCCGCCAAGTACTCGACCAGCAGAAATAGACGCTAAAATGGCTTTTTTTACCTGCATATAGAGAGGAATGCCTTTTTCTCTCAATGCTTGGGCCTCGCCAAATAACTCATTAACCCGATTTTGGTTCATATCAGTGTCCTGAACGGGAAAGGGTCCCCGTATTCGTGCTTATTTTTCTAAGGGCTAAGCAGGCTAGCTCTAAAGAGGAATGGTCGCAAAAGTATGCGCGTTGACTCTCGTTAAAGCCTTGCCTTGGTGATCAAATAAATACAAGCGATTAGGTTGAATACCAAAGGTAATTTTATCACCTGCTTGGTGTTGGTTGTCACCATCCACCTTAAGCACCATTTCGCCTTCTTGACCGATATCGACATATAAATAAGACAATTCACCAAGGTGTTCTATCAAAGTAACTGTGCCTTCAACAGTATTATGTTGGCATGCGAGCGCCATATGTTCTGGTCGCATACCCAGTTGTACTATTTCTCCCTGATTTAAGGACGAAGTATCAACCGAAGCTTGAATAATGCGGCCAGATTCTAGCACAAGTTGCGTGTTTTCAGGATCAGGTTGGCTGACTTTCGCGCTTAAAAAGTTCATTTTGGGTGAACCAATAAAGCCAGCGACAAATTGTGTTTTCGGATGGTGGTACAAATCCAGCGGCGTGCCAACTTGTTCGACACGGCCTTTGTTCATCACGACAATTTTATCACCCAATGTCATGGCCTCGACTTGATCGTGGGTAACATAAATCACCGTGGCTTTTAGTTCCTGATGAAGCTTGCCAAGCTCAACACGAGTTTGAACTCGTAGTGAGGCGTCTAAATTAGACAAAGGCTCATCGAATAAGAAGACTTTCGGGTCGCGTACAATGGCACGACCGATGGCAACGCGTTGGCGTTGGCCACCAGACAATTCTCTCGGTAATCGCTCCAATAAATGATCAATCTTTAGCTTCTTCGCCGCTTCCATAACCTTGTTGTTCACAAACGCTTTGTCTTTGCCGGAAATTTTTAAGCCAAATGCCATGTTTTTAAACACGTTCATATGTGGATATAAAGCATAAGATTGAAACACCATAGCAATGCCGCGTTTGGCTGGCGAGCGTCCATTGACGCGTTCGTCATCGATGTACAAGTCGCCTTCGGTTATATCTTCCAGCCCAGACAGCAAACGTAGCAAGGTCGATTTACCGCAACCAGATTCGCCAATCAATACGACAAATTCGCCGTCTTTGATATCAAGGTCGATGCCATGTAGTACGTCCACATCGCCAAAGCGCTTTTTAATATTGTTAAGTTTTACATTAGCCATGAAATAAACCTCCAACGGTCAAAGATATGAAATATTATTTGACCGCTCCGCTCGTTAAGCCGCGGATCAATTGTCTTGAGAAAATGGTGTATAGGATTAGCACAGGAACGATCGCTAGAGTTAACGCTGACAAAACCGAGTTCCAGTCTGTGACGTATTGACCAACAAACTGCTGTACGCCAAGGGTAATAGTGCGAGTTTCTTCACCCGGTGAGAGTATCAATGGGAACCATAAATCATTCCAAATCGGAATCATGGTGAATACGGCAACGGTTGCCATCGCAGGTTTCAATAGTGGCAAGATGACACAAAAGAAAATCTTGTATTCGCTAACCGAATCGCAACGTGCTGCCTCGGTTAGTTCCTTTGGGATAGTGCGTACAAACTCCGATAATATGTATACCGCAAGAGGCAAGCCTTGGGCTATGTACACCAGCACTAGTGCGGTAAGCGTATTTACTAAATCCAGGTTAACCATCAGACTTAAAATACTCACCGTGCCAAGACGTATTGGAATCATGATGCCCATGGCAAATAAGAAGGTAATCAGCAAGTTGCCCTTAAATTTGTATTCCGTCAAAGCCCAAGCGGCCATAGCGCCAAGTAAAAGCACCAAACCGACCGCCAAAATAGTGACGACCAAACTGTTCCAAGAATATAAGCCGAAGTCTGATCTCAATAGAACTTGTTGGAAGCCCACTAAGGTAAAGGAGTCACTGTCTGGTAAGCCGAGTGGATCACGGAAAATTGCACGACGTTCTTTAAAGGCATTAATCACAACGACGAGAATCGGAAAAAGAGCAATCACGGTATAGGCCAATAAAACAGCATGCACAGTAACTCTTTTAGGTACTTGCCTCATTCCAGAGAAAGGTATAAGACGACTAAATAGTTTCATCATAACCTCCTTAAAATTGGAATCGCTGAATGCGACGTTGAATAAAGAATAAGAACAGCATAACGCCCACCAAAATGATCAAAAACATCAGTGTTGCCACCGCAGCACCCATGGATGCGCTACCTTGTTGTAGCTGGAAGCCAAAGAATGTTCGGTAGAAGAAAGTTCCCATTAAATCGGTCGAAAAATCTGGGCCGGCAAGGGCGCCTTTTACCGCATATATCAGCTCAAATGCATTGAAATTCGCCACAAAGGTTAAAATTGATACCATGGCGATAGTTGGCAAAATTAACGGTAATTTGATGTGCCAAAAGGTTTGGAATGAATTTGCGCCATCAACGACACTGGCGTCGACAATGTCATCAGGAATATTGAGTAAGGTAGCGTAAATCAACATCATCGGAATACCGACAAACTGCCAGACGGAGATAAAGGCTAAGGTGATCAGCGCGCTGCTTTCTTTACCAAGCCAAGCATCGAAGTATTGACCAAGACCAATGCTGTAAAGAAAATTTTCAGAAATGCCCCAAATAGGGCTTAATAACAACTGCCAAACGAAACCTATAATCACCACAGAAAGCATGGTAGGCATAAAGATAAGTGTTCGATAAGTACCGGATAAACGCAGCTTTGGCGAGCTCAATAAAACAGCAAGAAGTAGCCCAATCGGGTTTTGTACAAGCATGTGAATCGCGAAGAATTTGAAGTTATTGCCGAGAGCGTTCCAAAAAGCCTGTGACCAAGTATCGTCTGTTACCAAGGTGATAAAGTTCTGTAGACCGACAAAGCCATTTTGTCCTTGTTGCTCGTTATATAAACTCAAGACGAGCGTATCGAGCAAAGGGTAAACACTGAAAACAACGTAAATAAGCAATCCTGGCCCAAGGAAAAATACCAAGTGCCATGGGAAAGGTTTCTTTTCGTCATGTTGGTTGGATGGAGTCATAGTTTATCTCAATGTAACGTGCTATCTAGATAAATTGCATTTAATTAAGAGGCCACCCTAATGGACGACCTCTTAATGGTTTAGTTTATTGCTGAGGTTTGTACCATTGCTCCAAGCCTTCTTGTGTTTCTTTGGCAGCGGCTTCCGGTGTCATGGTCCCATTGATTACCTGAGCGCTTACGTTCCAAAGTTGGTTCTCTAGGTTTGGTGTACCACGAGACAGGATTTGATATGAGTTACGAATGGTCGATTCACACTGTTGACGCCAGCTCATAAACTCTTGTGCAACAGGATCCTTGATGTCAATTTGATGATCAGACAATGGGAAGAAGCCCGGTACCGCATTCGCATAAAGAGTGGCGAACTCTTTACTTGCCATCCAATTTAAGAAGACTTTAGCGGCTTCTTTATTGGTCGAGCTGGCATTTATGCCAATACCCATATCGGTATGATCACTGATGTAACAAGTGTCTCCTGCTTTCGCAACTGGTGGCGGAAAGGCGCCAAATTGAAAATCAGCTTGATTATTGAATGTCTGAATATCCCAAGAGCCTGCTGGATAGATAGCAGCACGACCTAAGGTAAATAGGTTCTGTGAGTCAGAATATTTCTGCGCTTCAAATCCTCGACCTAGATATGGTTTCCACTGGGCAAGTTCTTTCCAAGTATCTACGTAAGCTTTGTCTGTGAATTTTTCTTTACCGCTTAGTAGTGCTTTACGGCCTTTTTCACCTTGCCAATAGTTTGGTCCGATATTCTGGAACCCCATTGTTGCGGCTTCCCACTGATCTGCGGTTCCCATTGCTAACGGTATATAACGACTTTCTGATTTGATGGTGTCAAGTGTTTTGAAGAACTCATCGCGTGTTTTAGGAACGGATAAATTAAGTTCTTTAAAGATTTCTTTGTTGTAAATAAAGCCATGAATAACCGATGCAACAGGCATACAGAATTGGTCTTTACCATCGTCCGTGACCCAAGCGCTTTTCGCTACGTCAGAGAATTGTTTTAGGCCTTTTAGATCATTTAAGTTGGCAAGATAACCGTCTTTATAAAGATCTAATGCCGTATCGAATGGACGACAAGTGATTAAGTCGCCAGCAGAACCTGCTTTTAATTTTGCTTGTAAGGCTGAGTTGTATTCCGTTGGAGGGGTTGGGGCAAAGTTTACTTTTGTATCTGGATGGCTTTTGTTGAAAGCTGGAATGATGACATCAGACCAGATATTGGCATCATCACTGCGCCAACTTTCTATCGATAAACCGTTTGCAGCTTGCGCTGTGCCAATGCTGCTAAGCAGAATGGCGGCTAGACAAGTAAGCTTTGTTGCTATTTTTTTCTCAGGTGAAGCGGAACGAACATTGAACATGAGTACTCTCCGATTGTGTTTTCCATTTGTGATATGAGTGCTTTTTATTAGGTATTAAAATATTATTGGTATTTTTTAGGTATTGCTAAGTTTTAAAAATTAGCACCAATTATTCGTTCAAGCAAACAAATATGACAGAATTGTGGAAAATAAATTAATATTGCGCTTTAATTGGTTCTATATTGGTTTTATAAGGGAAGAGAGGTCTTATGCAAGTTATCATTCTCCCATCAGCTCATGATGTGGCTTTATATGCGGCTGATCGTGTTGTTGATGTGATTAATACCAAAACGAAACCTGTGCTAGGGTTGGCGACAGGGTCTACACCCATTGCTTTGTATAAAGAATTGGTGGTGCGCCATCAATCGAAACAGGTGTCGTTCCGTCAAACCACCAGTTTTAATTTAGATGAATACATTGGTATTGCTGATTCCCATGAGCAGAGCTATCGCACTTTCATGAATCAAAATTTGTTTGGATTAATTGATATCGTCGCGGCGAACACCCACGTCCCATTGGCTGAGAGCCAGGATGCAAGCATTTTAAAGAAAAGCGCGCAGGATTATGAAGCGAGTATCCTGCAAGCGGGTGGTATTGATTTGCAGATTCTGGGTATTGGTTTAAATGGTCATATTGGCTTTAATGAGCCTACCTCCAGCTTTGCGTCGCGCACACGTATCAAAACCTTATCTGAATCTACTGTTGCCGCGAATAAGCGCTTTTTCAAAGAAGGGGAATATCAGCCACATTTAGCACTGACAATGGGAATTGGTACTATTTTGGATAGCCGAGCAGTGTTACTCATGGCAACCGGAAAAGCCAAAGCTGAGGCGGTGAAAGCCATGATTGAAGGTCCGCTTTCTGCTATGTGTCCCGCATCGGCACTGCAACTACATGAAACGGCAACCATAGTATTGGATGAAGAGGCGGCTAGCTTATTAGTGCTGAAAGAGTACTACCAATGGTGCGAACAAAAACGACAACAATTACATGAGGGGAAAGTGTCATGAGCGGCTTATATATAGGAGTGGACGGAGGAGGAACCTTCTGTCGAGCCCGCTTGGTTGATAGTGATGGTAATGTATTGGGTGAAGCTGTTGGTGGTTCGGGTAATCCAAGAATTGGCATTGAGGCGGCGTGGCAGAATATTATTAATGCCTGTCTTGAAGCGTGTCATCAAGGCAATATTCTTCCTGAAACCTATGCGAAAATTACGTTAGGTTTAGGCTTGGCGGGTGCGAATCAGCCGTTAGAACAAGAGCAGGTGATTTCTCAAAAATCCCCTTTTGGACAACGCTACTTATTAACCGATGCGCATGCGGCTTGTTTGGGAGCGTTTAACGGTGAAGATGGCGCGTTATTGATATTAGGCACTGGCAGTTGTGGTGTTGTTTATCAACATGAACGATTCAGCATTGTTGGTGGTTGGGGATTTCCCTTATCAGATCAGGGGAGTGGCGCACGTATTGGCCTATCCGCACTGGAATATTCGTTAGCAGCGTTAGATGGTATCTCGCCTTCGACGCCTTTTACTGACAGTATTAATGCTGAGTTTTCTTTGTCTGCGGAAGAGTATGTGTTGTATCAAAACCGTGCCCCACTTCCGAAAGAATATGGGGCTTTTGCTATTCAGGTATTTCAATTTGCTCAGCAAAAAGATCCTATCGCACTGAAAATTATTCAGCAGCAAGTGGAATGGATAAGTCAGTATTTAGACGCTTTAATCACCAAAGGTGCGCAGAAGATCGCTTTGGTAGGTGGTGTGTCAGAGGCTATTTTGACGTATTTGCCAGAGCGTTTTTCGGGTTATTTTTGTCAGCCACAAGGTGATGCCATGGCGGGCGCTATTTTGATGGCCAAAGCTCAGATAGGAAGGAAGTCAATATGAAGGAACATACAAGAACAACATTATTTGCAAAACGTCTTTTCGATGGCGAAAACTGGTACACGAATCAAAAAGTGACCTTCGAAGGCCAAATTATTGAGACCGTCGTGTCTACAGAAGATATTTCTGATGTACAAACAGGCTATATGGAAGTGGTTGAGGTTCTGGCGCCAGGGTTTATTGATGTGCATGTAAATGGCGGTGGTGGTGCTTTGTTTAATCATACACCGACCATTGAAGCATTGAAGCGCATGGTCGCTGTGCATGCGCAATTTGGCACGGTAGCCATGATGCCAACGCTAATATCTGATGATTACGAGATCATGTCGCAAGCTCATCAAACGGTTTGCCAAGCACTGAAACAAAATATGGCTGGCATTTTGGGGATGCATTATGAGGGGCCTTATCTAAATCCTATTCGTAAAGGCGTGCATAATGAATCAAAATTGCGTAAACCCACCGAAGGTAAGTTAGCCACATTATTAGAAGTCAGTCGCAGTGGAAAGCTCATGGTGACATTGGCGCCAGAACAAGTGCCTGAAGGGTTTATTGAATGGTTGGTATCTGAAGGTGTTATTGTTTGTATCGGTCATTCTGCAGCGAACTATGATCAAGCAAGGCAAGCTGTGATAAATGGTGCTCGTGGTTTTACCCATTTGTTTAATGCTATGACCCCTTTGGTGAGTCGAGAACCTGGTGTGGTTGGTGCGGCTTTACAAACCGATATACCTACTTGGTGTGGTTTAATCGCCGATGGACATCATGTGCACCCTGCTAGTATGCGAGTGGCCGTTGCCGCGAAAGGCTGCGAACACATGCTTTTAGTGACGGATGCTATTCAAAGTGTTGGTTCCGATGAAAAAGAAATGCCTTTTTTAGGTAAAAAAGTGTTGCGTTATGAAGGCAGGGTTACCACAGAAGATGGCACATTGGCTGGCTCTGATTTAGACATGGCAACGGCTGTTCGTAATACCGTTAATCTAATCGGGCGAACGCCAACGGAAGCCTTGCAGATGGCGTCATTAAGACCCGCTGAATTTTTAGGTATCGATAATCACTTTGGTCGTATCAAAGAGGGATATAGAGCGAGCCTAGTTAGCTTAAGTGAAGATTTATTTGTTCAATCAACATGGATTGATGGACTGAAAGCGTGGGATAGGTAGTCACTTATTTTAAATAAGTTGTAATAAAGCTATCTATCCAAAGTGGATCTCTATATGATGGCGGCACAAGCTAGAAAGAAGTCTAAATTATTAACTCTGCAATACGTTGTTTTATTCATAAAATCCTCGTCCTGAAAGTTTCTAAGTACAAGTCTATTTTTTTTGCATAACCCAGCCCTAAAGGGCTAACTAAACTCAGGTGATTATTTATGTCTAATACAGTGAAAGGAACCGTTAAGTGGTTCAACGAAATTAAAGGTTTTGGTTTTATTGAGCAAGAGTCTGGTCCTGATGTGTTCGCACATTTCAGTGCTATTGCTAGCTCCGGATTCAAAACCTTGGCTGAAGGCCAACAAGTCGAATTCGTTGTTACTGCTGGCCAAAAAGGTCCTCAAGCAGAGAACATTACAGTACTTTAATTAGTTATTAAGAATATTAAAAAAGGGTAAGTTCTTTGGAACTTGCCCTTTTTTTATGTTGGCGGTTTATTGCAATACTTTTATGTTTTCATTCTTTTTCTGCCTCTAACCATTATTTCATAGGCAGTGATGTATCTTGACTTGTCAACAAACTTACACCTTTTGACATTTACCTTGTGAATTAATGGCTTCTTGGAAGCGAAACACCTCTCCTGTCTAAAAAACAGTAATATTTTGTCTTGTGTCCTATTTGTTACCTCTCAGCAATTAATCTAAATGCTAGTTATGTTAGTTCTATGCATTTTCTCTTACTTCATCGTATGTAGCGTAGGCTAAATAATCTTAGAAAATATCAAAACCTATAAAACGTAAGTTGAGCGCTGTTCATACTATGAGCTATGAGCTATGAGCTATGAGCTATGAGCTATGAGCTATGAGCTATGGTGTTTGGCTTTTGTGTCAACCAGACCACAGATGTTTATTATGGTAAATCAAAGTAACATAATTCAGAGTAATAAAGAGCAGCCTGCCTTTAGACGGAGTAAAGCTTCTCAGGATAAAGCTATTAAGCAAAGGCAAAGCGCGGATTATGATGTACATTTGGATGGAGTGGTGGAGGACTCATTATTACCACTTGAAAGTGCAACTACTACAATATTTCGAGTTGCGTTGCCAACAGGCTACTATAAAGTAGCTGAAGGCGATAGCATTGAACTATTGTTACATGGGGAGTCTTTTTCACCAGCGAAAGTTATTACTTTAACCAAGTCTGATATTGCCAAGGGTTATGTCGATTATATGCTTACAAAAGGGGATCTAGCACAAGAGGGGGCCTTTCTTACTTCAATTGTTACCTATGAAGGTAAAGCTGTGTATGAATCTTTAGAGTTATTGACTAAAGCACAGCGTAGCATACTGATTATCCTAATTACTGGTTTTTTGGGATTTTTGACTTGTCTGGCTGTGACTCCATTCGATGTAATGAGTGTGGTAAATTGCTGGTTGGAGCCGATGAATAAGGCGCAAACTATTCGCCATAGAATGAAACTGGAGGCTTTGGTGGAGAGGGAAATAGCGAAGAATGGTTTTTCTTTGTCGCGGGCTCCTTTGTAATTAGAAGTATTGAGCTCAGAGGGATGGGTTTATTAGGTTGGTGATATGCCGTCGATTAAATGAACCTTAGGCGTGCCTTATTCTATTTGTTGCTACTAAGGGGATTGAAAAAGGGGTAAGCTCTTTAGAGCTTATCCTTTTTTTTGTCTAAATTTCTATCTGAAGGTGCAAAAGTTAAACATTTCCTATATTTATGTGAACTATATGGTCCCTTTACATCGTTTTTTTTTATTAATATTTTTGTTGTTAGTTTTTTCTAATTCTGCTTTTTCCTCACCGGTTCGTTTAGGTGCCGATATAGTTTATAAGTATTATGAAGATAAAAGTGGTGATCTTAATTTAGAAGAATTTTTAAATATTCCTGATGATGAATTAAGAAAATCAAATAAAATTTTATCAAAAGGATATACAGGTTCTATTTTCTGGATAAAAGCAGATATCAGTGATGAGAGGTTAAAAGATGAAGAGCACTGGTTGGAGATCTTGCCAACTTATCTAGATAGAATTGAGTTTTATTATAGGGAGATTAAAAGCTCTGGCCCCTGGGTGAAAAAAAATGCTGGTGATTTTAACGAAAGCTCTGGATGGGACTTTAATTACCATGCCCCTTTATATATATTGCCCGCTTCATCGAAAGGGTACTCTTTAATATTTAGGATCTCCACCAGTAGTTCAATGATCTTGAATATAAGGATATGGAATCAGAAAGAATTTATTTATCATGCATTAATAAATAATACATTTTGGATTTTTTTCTTTGGTGTTTTTTCTTTAGCTAGTGGTGTATTTTTATTGCTGGCATTAGTTATGAAAAAAAGAGAATTCTGGATTTTATTCCTTTCAACAACAATATATTTTAATGTGTTTTGTGTACAAGGATATTTTGATTGGATGTTGGGGCAATATGGATTTTATCTACAACATTATTTCGTGTGTTTTACTTCAATTACAACATTCTCTGTTGTCTTGTTTATGTGTTCGGAATTATTAGGGCAGCGAGATGAAAATAAGAAAACCTATTTTTTTATTAAAATTGTCTTATTGATTATGCTTGCTCAAGTTTTTTTTGTTTTTTTTGATATGTACTCAATTGCAATTAGAATTGTATATTCGTTATTTTTGCTTGGGTCGTGTGCCATTTTGTATTTGTGTTTTTTTAGTCTTTATAAAAATAAAATTAATTTGGCTCGTTTTTTGATGGTGTTAGGTGTTATTTCATTGCTTTGTTTAGGTCTGTATAGGGTAATGATTTTGAATGATTTTATATTTACCCCAGAAGGGGATGGATATTTTTGGCAGGTATTAGTTGCAATTATAATGTTTTTTATGATGGGGGTGACAATGCTAAATGTATACAATAAAAAAATTCAATATATAGAAAGAAAAAGTCTGATAAGAGAACTAAATATAGAAAGAGAGAACCGATTTCATCAAAGACAATTTATCAGTATTGTTTCTCATGAATTTCGTACTTCCTTATCGATTATTTCTGGTGCTATAACCAATCTTCTTAGATTTCATGATAATGATAAACAGCTAGAAAAACGCTATAAACGTATTGAGAGAGCTAATAATAGACTTATACAGCTAACAGATAATTGTTTAGCTGATGATAGGCTAACCTCTAAGGTAGAAAGCTTACAATTAGAAAAGCAGGATCTTTCTAAAATTTTGCTCGATGCTAGTGATTTGATTTATATGTTTGATCATCATTCTATTAAGTTTTCATGGAACCACCAGTTGATAGATCCTATGTATCTACCAAAATTACCTGTTAATGCAGATTATGCAATGCTGCAAATTGCTTTTTCAAATATATTCGATAATGCATTGAAATATATGGAAGAAGGTGTTTTGGAAGTTGATATATATGAGGAGGGTGGTTTTTATTTGATTAATATATTAGACCATGGTACCGGTATTGATAAAGAAAAAGAAAATGAAATATTTGAACGATATAAAAAAATTACGCGAAGCGGAGCAGATAAAAAATCAGGTGTTGGTTTGGGACTTTATGTTTGTAAAAATATCTTAATCGGACACAATGGAAATGTTGTGCTGCTGCATAATTCAAATGAAGGGTGCTGCTTTCAATTTAGAATTCCCAAATTAATAAATTGATTAAGGTATTATTAATGTATAGAAAACCTAATGTTGCAATTATTGAAGATAATGAAGATTTAATGGATGATGTTCTGTTTTTCTTACAAAAAAGTGGATATGACGCTTGGGGAAGTAAAAGTGCAGAAATATTTTGGCGTCAACTTCATACGGAGCCAACAGATATTGTTCTTATTGATATTGGGCTTCCTGGAGAAGATGGATTAAGTGTCGTGAAGCATCTTAGTTCATTAAATAAATTCGGTATGATCTTAATTACAGCACGAGGTGATCAACTGGATAAATTAGAAGGCCTGAGTAATGGTGCCGATTTGTATTTGATAAAGCCAATTAATTTTTTAATGCTAGTTGAAGCAATTGATAGACTATGGAAAAGAATGTGTGACATCAGTTTGGTATCAACAACATACGAAGAAAAGAATGTGGTAAAAGAGGTTAAGCAGACTCAATTTAAAAAAATTAATTACTGGCAATTGGATGATAATACTCGTATAGCGATTTATAAAGGATTATCTGTATCTTTATCGATGCAAGAATATACATTGTTAAAAAAATTAGTTGAGTCATCTGGAGAAATACTTAATAAAAAATATTTGCATGATTCTCTTTTTGGGTATGTCGAAGTTGTTGATTTACATAGAGTTGATGTTCTCCTTAGTCGTTTAAGGATGAAATTAAAGGAAAAAAATATTACATTTCCAATACATAGTATTTTTGGTAAAGGGGTTATTTTTAGAGTAGATGCCTGAAAGTTTTAACCCAATTTGTATACTCATTTTATAGAAAGTGAGACTTGAATTCTGACTTCATAAATCAAGCTAATCTAAGAGATGTGACTAGCGGTGGTTCGCCCAAGCCTCACTCACTCCAGCCGTTAAGAAGATGTTATTCGCAAAAGTTGCAGACGAATCGTTAGTGCAGTTGAGTAAACCTCAGCACACTTTACTGATTATTTTAAGGATTGTGTGTTTGATTTCTTGTCTCTATATAGAAAGGAGGGCGTTTCCAGAACGTCCTCCTTTTTTGATAATAAAAAAACACTTTATCGTTTTAACGTCGCCATGATGGTGGCCAATAAAATACAAATACCCCCTATCATTTGTACCGTATTCAGGGATTCTCCTAACCAATAATAGGCAAAAATAGCTCCGAAGGCGGGCTCTGACCCCGTTAGCAGGGCAACTCGTGAGGACGTAGTGTATTTAACGCCGAAGTTCTGCGCAAAAAAAGCGAAGATGGTACAGAAAATCACTAGGTAAAAAATGATTGCCCAAAAGGCAAAGTCGGTCGGGAATAACTGCTCAATTGGGTTATTGCTCACAATAAAAATGAGTAATGCACCAAGCGTGACGATATTAGCCTGAATGCTTGTCGTGCTCAGAGGTGATAACACTCTATCTTTCAGTAAGATTTTTGTTGTCACGACCATACAGGCTCGTAGCAACGCCGCTAATAGGATGGAATAGTCTCCTTTATTCAGATTGAAAGAGAAGGTCTCGGGTGTTTGCTGGTCGATGCCTTGCGTGGTCAGTAGAAAAACACCAAAAACAGACAGCAAGGCAAATAATACGATCGATCTACTGGGCAGTTTTCGGTCCGCAATGGATTCGACCAATGGAGTAATAAGTACACAGAGACTGATCAAAAAAGCCGCTTTAGATGCTGTGGTGTGAAACACACCATAGATTTCAGCAAGAAAAATACACAGTAAAATGCCGCCAGTTGGCACGGCAAATTTCCAGTCTTTTGCTAATCCTTTGCGCAGCTCTTTTATAAAAATAGGGGCGAGTATAAGCGATGTTAAACCAAAGCGGATGATAATAAAGGCCAGTACGCCAGTATAGAGTAGGGCATCTTTTGTAATGCCATAGCTTGTTCCCCAAAAAAAAGCGGTTAACAAAAGTGATAGTTCGGCGATGGGCAATTTTGAAAAAACGGATGGGTTAGTTAGCGTTTGTGATGACATATTTGCTCTCTAAGAAAGGGTGAGTTGAGTGATAAAACATGCTAACTTATGTTTATGAAGATTATAATTGCCTAAAAAATCAAAAGACTTATGACTCATGGACATGAATAAGCTGATTGCTTTGTTGCCTGATATGGCGGCTTTTGTTGCCGTTGTTGAAACTGGAAGTTTTACTAAAGCGGCTCAAAAGCTGGGTGTGACCCCGTCTGGCGTTAGTCGACAGGTTTCAAGAATAGAGACCGCGTTGTCGGCGGTATTAATAGAACGTACGACACGTCGTCAAACCACGACTTTGGTAGGCAGAGCGGTATACGAGCAATGTCGGCAAATGCTAGACAGTGCAAAAGAAGCTGTTATTGCCTCGGAAAATAATGCCAACGAGGCTTCCGGTCGTCTACGTATCGCCGCGCCGGACTCATTTGCCAGACAGGTTTTAGAGCCTTTGCTTGTGTCTTTTATGCAGCGGTATCCAGCGGTTTCTTTGCAAGTGCTAGTGACAGACTTGCGAGTTGACCCAGCCTATCAGAATGTTGACTTAGTTTTTTATATCGCCGAGAAGCCATACGAACATTTGGTCTGCAAAACATTAGGCCGTGTTCGCTCTGTTTTGTGCGCGAGTCCTCAATACTTGGCTGATCATGGTGTACCAAACTCTCCAGAAGATTTGACCGATCACTCCTGTTTACCTCTTGGATTATTTGATGGTGATACGATCTGGACCTTTAGCCAGGGTGAACGGAAGACGGTCGTTACTGTGGATGGTCGTTATATGGTGACGGATGCTGAAATGCGCTTGAAAGGCGTGATGAATGGCTTTGGTATTGCACCTTTTCCAGATTTTGTCGTCCAAGATGCTTTAGAAAAAGGGGAGGTGGTACAAGTACTGGAAGACTGGCAGTTAAACAGTGATTTCCAAGGTGGAATATACATGCAGTTTCCTGCAATGCGTTTTATGCCGAATAGACTGAGAGTCTTCATTGATTTTATGGAAAGTCATTGGGCTACGACTATTTAAGGATGCGCTCTTCATTTCTTAGCGTGAGTACTTCACATCCTGTCGAAGTGACCAAGATGGTGTGCTCCCATTGAGCGGAGAGTTTTTTATCAGCTGTCACAACCGTCCAGCCGTCTTTTTTTGTTTTGGTTTTGGATTTACCTTGGTTGATCATGGGTTCGATAGTGAAAGTCATGCCTTCTTTTAAGGTCATTCCTGTTCCGGCTTTGCCGTAATGCAGAACTTGTGGTTCTTCATGCATTTCTCGACCAATGCCATGACCGCAGTATTCTTTGACCACTGAATAGCCTTTGCTTTCTGCAAGGCTTTGGATGGCGGCGCCTATGTCGCCTAAGGTAGCACCCGGTTTTACTTTTTTGATCCCAGCCCACATGGCGTCATAAGTCGTTTTAACTAGGCGTTTAGCAACAGGATTGGCTTCGCTCATCACATACATTTTACTGGAATCAGCAATAAAGCCATTTTTTTCCAGTGTGATATCGAGGTTGATGATGTCTTTTGCTTTTAGTCGTTGATGCTCGCTTGGAACACCATGGCAAACGACTTCATTAAGCGAAGAGTTTAGAGAAAACTCATAGCCATATTGCCCTAGGCTTGCAGGCCTTGCCCCCAAGGTATTGCGAATAAAGTGTTCGACCTGATTGTTAATTTCTAGGGTCGACACACCTTCTTCAACAAAGTCATCAAGCATATGAAAGACGCTGGCTAAAAGTTTGCCAGATTCACGCATGAATTCGATTTCTGCTGGGGTTTTGATATGGACTTGCATGTTATTTTACAGCCTTAAGTGGCACTTCATCCGCATTCGCGTTGGCAAGTTCTTGGGCAATTAATTCGGAAAAGGTGAGGCTTGGATTTAGCTCGGCTAAGCGCCCCATTTTCATCCAAAATTCGGCTTGTGCATTGATAGAGCGGGACATGACGGTACTGCTTTTGCGTATGTCATCGTGAAGTTCGTCGGAGATTTTAATAATACCCATGAATATATGATCCATATATGAATTGTATGTGGATCATATATTCAGGTTTTGCGTTTTTCAAGTACTAATTATTGACTCTTCATTAGTGAAACAAATCTTTAATTAGCTTAATGCCCGCTTTTTGACCACCTTGGTTGTAGGCATCCAAAAGGGCAGAACCAATAATGGCAATGTCAGCCTTGCCAGTGAGCTGTTCGATTTGGGCACGCTCGCGTATACCAAAGCCGACGCCCATCGGAGCGCTGGCGTGTTGTTTGATCTGCGCCAGATAGTCATCAAGTGAGGTCTGCTTGGCTTTGCCTTCATGGCTAGAATGCCCAGTTACACCAGAGCGAGCGACACAATATAGGAAACCGCTTGCTTGACTTGCCAGCATGGCTAAACGGTCTGGTGGAGTCACAGGAGTAACTAACCAAACTGGATCGATGTTATTGGTTTTACAAGCCGATTGATAAGTCGCGGCTTGCTCAATTGGCAGATCTGGAAGGATTAAACCCAGAATGTTTTCCTCTGCTGCACGCTGGGCTAGTTTGTCTAAGCCAAAGCGATACATTGGGTTTAAGTAGCTCATTAGTACAATACGGCTGTCAGGAAAGCGCTTCGCGAGCTTGCCTAACTGAGATAAGCAAGTATCCACATCGAGTTTTTGTTCTAATGCTTTATGGCAAGCGGCGACAATACTTGGGCCGTCGGCGACAGGATCGGAAAAAGGGAATTGTACTTCGATGAAGTCCACTCCTTCCTCCATCAATTTTTCCATCCAACTCAAGCTTTCTTCAACACTTGGGTAGCCATAAACCACATGGGTCATGGATAAAATTGGCTTGTTTTGGCGTTTTGCTTCGATAAAAGTCGCTAATTGGCTCATGCTTTATCCCCTTTGTTTTGAGTGGTTGGGTAAGAGGCTAGGTAATCGGTTAAAAATTGTGGGAAGGTTTCGTCTTCCACTGCTTTTGCCACGTTGAAGATATCCTTGTCACCACGACCAGATAGGTTGATGACGATTTTCGCGTCTTTTGGTAGGTTTGGAGCGTCTTTAAAGGCACCCGCTAAAGCATGAGAGGACTCTAAAGCAGGGATAATGCCTTCTTTTTTCAGTAGCAGAGTACACGCTGCCACCACATCATCATCCATGGCATAGGTCATTTTAATTCGGCCTGTTTCGGCCAAATGGGCAATGATAGGGGAAACGCCAACATAGTCTAAGCCTGCTGCGATTGAGTGTGTTTCTTGTAGCTGTCCGGCATTGTCTTGCAAGAACATAGTAGCAAAGCCTTGGGCGATACCGGGCTGGCCAAGATTATGGGACAAACGAATGGAGTGTTCGCCAAGCTCCAAACCTTTACCACCAGCTTCGACACCGACCATTTCCACTTCTTTATCATCGAGGAAAGGTAGGAACAAACCACAAGCATTTGAACCACCGCCAACGCAAGCATACAAACGATCTGGAAATTGACCGAATTGCGCGACACTTTGCTCGCGGACTTCGTTGCCAATAACGGATTGGAAGAATGCGACCATTTCAGGGAAAGGGGCGCAACCACAAGATGTACCAATCAAATAATGGCTTTCTTCATGACTAGAAGACCAGTCACGCAACGCTTCGTCTAGTGCATCACGTAGGGTTTGAGCACCCGTGGTAACCGGCACTACGGTTGCGCCAAGTTGCTTCATCCAGAATACATTTGGATATTGGCGTTCAATGTCTTTCGCGCCCATATAAATGGTGCACTCCAGTCCTAATCGCGCTGCAACAAGCGCCGTAGCAATACCATGTTGTCCGGCACCTGTTTCGGCAATAACACGCTTTTTGCCCATACGTTTGACCAGTAAACCTTGGCCAATCACGTTGTTCATCTTGTGCGCGCCACTGTGGTTTAAATCTTCACGCTTTAGATAAATTTGCGCGCCGCCAAAGTGTTCGGTCAAATTCGCGCAAAAAGTCAGCGGTGTTGGGCGGCCAGAAAACTGCTGCCATTGTTTATTAAGCTCAGCGAGAAACTCAGGGTCGTTTTTGGCTTCTTCGAACGCATGTAAAATTTGCTGTTGGCTCGAATAAAGAATTTCAGGAATATAGCTACCGCCGTATTGCCCGTAGAAACCGTTCTCGCTTTGCATGACTTGCTCCTAAAATTGTTATTTATTTAACTATACCGTTTAGTTAATTTAATGCGATGATAGATGTTCGTCAAGTAATTTGTATTAATTGATAAGAATCTAAAACCGTGAATAGATATCGATAGTGTGAAAGATCAGAGCCACATTAAGTTTTGCATTAGTCGAAGAAAAGGAAGTCGTTTAAAATCATCTTATATAAGTATGTTTGAGGATGGTTTATGGATATTTTACTGGTCATTGATATGCAGAAGTCGATGTTTTTAACGCCAAGGTTAAATACAGATAGCGTTGTAAGTAACATCAATTCACTGGCTCGTTTTATTCGTCAGAATGGCGGAGTGGTTTTGTATGTTCAACATAACGGGACGGTAGAAGAGGGGTTGGCTGAAGGGACTCCAGGCTGGGAAATTATTGATGAGCTGGATGTTCAGGCTGATGATATGAAAATGACCAAGACCGCTTGTGATGCGTTTTATGAAACAAATTTAGCGCCAATTCTTACTGCTTTGAAAGCGGACAATGTGGTTATCACTGGTGCGGCAACTGAGTTTTGCGTCGATACGACGTTAAGGTCTTGCTTGAGTAAAGGTTTTAATCTGACGGCCATTGCAGATGCTCATACCACCGCTGATCGAGAGCATTTGTCGGCAAAAAGTATTGTTGAACATCATAATTGGACATGGGCAAATTTGATTCTTCCAGAAGTAGATCTAAAGGTTGTTACTACTGCTGATTGGATTGGGACTCATTGAACATGTTGATGGTGTTACGATTATCAAGAGTGAAATACATTCAAGCTTTCTAGCGATTCCAAGAGGAAATTATGGCAAGAGGAAGACCCAGTAAAAAAGCGCACATAGTGGAGTCCGCATGTGGCTTATTTACTCAGCAGGGTTATCAAAGCACCAGCATTGACCAAGTCGTTGCCACGGCTGGCGTGTCTAAGCCCACGGTATACAGTAATTTTCCTACCAAGTTGGTATTGTGGGAAATGGTGTTAACTTCGTTAACAGAGCAAGCGCAAGGTGACATGCAAAAAGCGTTAGGTCGTTTGCAATCTAAAAAAGAGGCGTCGCTAATAAATGGCTGGATGTTGCTCTGGCAAGTGTGGGTGAATAAAGCGGAGCACCTTGCTACGTACCGCATTTTATTAGGGGAGCAGCATAAAATGGCACCTTCTACCTTTGCCTTATTTACTGAGTTTGAAGCGGTTTTAGAATCCACTTTGAAAGCATGGATTGCGGACTTTAGTGTATCTGCGGTGAATTTCTTTGCATTGAAAGCGGTGAGCAAAGAAGCGCTCCTGATGCCAGCCTTGATGAAACAGAGGATGATGGATAAGCCAGACTTGGAAAGTCAGCTTGATGCCTTGTTAGCTGATTCTATCACCATAAAAAAAGCCAAATAGTACTGACTATTTGGCTTTTGATTTTTTCTATGAAAGCTTAAATGTTGCCGTTAGATTGCTGTGTTTGGCTCTTCAATCTCTTCCTCAAGGCGGCCTTTTTCGGCCCAATACATGATGCATATTGCCAGAGATCCCATCACCACAAAACCACCCGAAATCGGCAATAAGGTATTGTTGTACATTTGGCCTATGATAGTACCAATTCCCATCGACATGATCGCTGATACCGAACCAATAACCGCAGAAGCAATACCTGCAACATGGCCCATAGGCTCCATCGCAAGAGAGTTGACATTACCGAATAGCAAGCCAAAGCAGAAGAACAATATGGAAGCGTATACGAGGAACATCCATAGAGTAATGGAAACGAAGGCATGCAGAGCGAAAAAAGCTATGGAGGCGATAACGACAATGCAAATAGAGCGGAAAGCAATATATCTTGCGCCATGTTTTTCCACAATGCGAGAGTTGATTAGCGAAGAGAAACCTAATACCAAGGCGAGCAAGCCAAAGTACAGGGCAAACAGGTTTCCAGTCTTAAACTGTACTTGAAATATCTGCTGTGAAGAGTTCAGATAGCCAATGAAACTACCGAAAAATAGCCCCATGCAAATAGTGTAGCTCGCTGTAATGCGATTTGTGACAACTTCTTTAAACCCTTCTACAAAACCTTTTTTGGAAAACGGAATCCGATTGGACTTTGGTAGGGTTTCTTTTAGGCGTAAGCCAATCCAAGCGGCCAATATCACCGCATAAACTAGGTATAGCTCAAAGATACCGCGCCAGTCTGAAACAAACATGATAGCTTGCCCGAGTGTTGGTGCAATAGCTGGAACCAGGACAAAAATCATCATCACCAAAGACATAATCCGAGCCATTTGAGCACCATGATACAAATCACGTACTAACGAAATAGCTGAGATATAAGGTCCAGCAACGCCCAATCCTTGGATAAAGCGACCTAACATGAGCATTTCTAAACTGTCTGCCTGATAGCACACCACGGTGCCGAGCAAATAGATTGCGAAGCCACAAAACAAAATAGGGCGACGTCCCAAGGAATCGGATAATGGACCGCAAATTAACTGACCCATTGCCAGACCAAGAAACAACATACTGATTAGCAGCTGGGGTTGGTTAGCTGTAACCGCACCCAGCTCCTTTCCGATAATACCAAGTGCTGGAAGCAAGGCGTCGATCGAAATCGCCGTAATCGACATTAATAAAGCCACTAAAAGTGTGAATTCCTTCGCTCCCATGCCGGAAGCCGAAGTGTTGTTGTGCGCATTTTCCATATGTCATCCAAAGAAAATAGGTGTGTACGAAGTGAGAGAGCGATCAAAATGAGCCCTTAATAATAGCCGAGTATTATACTCAGCTATTATTAATATTCATCGGCGATTTTCACATTAATAAAGGAAGTTAATGCCGTTTAATCGGTTTGACTATGCTATTAGTAAGGTAGTAAAACATGAATACTTTTTACGAAAGGGTAACTAATGCATAAGAGTGAACAAGAAAAAATAGCGCTTGAACATCAAGCTGCCAAACTGTTTATGCGTTGCTATGAACGTAATACGGGTAAACCTATTCGTCATATTTGGCATAATGACCCAATTCGCCCCGATGTCTCTTGCATGTTAGAAGGGGAGCGTCTCGATATAGAAATTGCCCATCTCTACGGATCGGAAGAAGAGGCCATGGCAATTTTAGGTCGAAATCTTACTGATAAAACTCGTGCGACCTTACAGGCCTTGAACAATGAGCCTGCAGATGAACGTTTGCTTAGGTCTTTGAATAAAATTTTAGAGAATAAATCGGGTAAGCAATACGATTCAGACAGGGTCTGGTTGGTAATCAGAAATATGCACCCGGCTTGGAGTCAGGCGGATATAAAAGCACTTGAGCATCTTATTACAATCCCAGTGCCACATGCTTTTGAGAAAGTATGGATTCTCGGTGATATAGAGGGTAAAAGCGGTATTGTTCGGCTTTATCCCTAATATTAAAAACAACTAGTTATCTGTAGGTTTCTTTTCTGAACGCTTTTGGGCCAATTCATTGAGTCGTATTTGTTCCGCTTTGTATTTTTTCAGAATAATAAGTCCAACAATTAATGCCGCGCAGAAGAAGATGATTGCAAAGGCGCCGAGGGCGATGGTGGCTAGAGAATGCATAATCTTGGTGCTCAATAAAACAGTGGCGGTCATTATATAAAAAAATGGCCACTTTAACAGAGAAGTAAAGTGGCCGGCTTTTATACTTTGCTCAGTGGTGCTGGCTTTAGCGTTGGTGAACGCATTTCCCCGCAGAGTAGGTTGCTTGAATGGCTCTATCGTCGCCTATGGTCATAAAGACGAAAAGCGTTTCTTCGATGCTTTTAGACAGTGCTAAACGAGATTCTAGTAATGGCGTGCCTTTTTTATCAAGAATAATAAAGTCAGCTTCGCTGCCTACTGCTAAATTGCCAATTTTATCTTCTAGGCGAAGTGCTTTAGCCCCTCCTAAGGTAGATAAATACAGTGACTTAATTGGATTTAGGTTTTCGTTTTGCAATTGAATAACTTTGTACGCTTCGTTCATGGTTTGCAGCATAGAGAAGCTGGTGCCACCGCCAACATCTGTGCCTAGGCCAACGTTAACTTTATGCTCTTCAGCTTTATTCAGTTTAAACAAACCGCTGCCAATAAATAGGTTGGACGTTGGGCAGAATGAAATAGCGGAGCCGGTTTCGTGCAATCTATTATATTCGCTGTCGCACAGGTGAATGCCATGGGCAAAAACCGATCGCTCACTCAGTAGTTTGTGCTGATCGTAGACATCTAAATAGTTAGAACTGGTAGGAAACAGTTCTTGTACCCAAGCGCATTCGTCTTTGTTTTCAGAGAGGTGCGTATGCAGGTATACATCGCTGTATTCGCTTAATAGCTTGCCTGCCAATTGTAATTGTTCATCTGAGCTCGTTGGGGCAAAGCGAGGGGTGATAGCGTAGTGCAAGCGTCCCTTATTATGCCAAGTATCAATAAGCTCTTTGCTTTCTTGGTAGCTCGTTTCTGGCGTATCAGTTAAATAATCAGGGGCATTGCGATCCATCATGACTTTGCCGCAAATCATACGTAAATTTTGGACTTCGCAGGCCTCGAAAAAAGCGTCAACGGAGACTTTGTGAACCGTGCCAAACACTAATGCCGTTGTTGTCCCGTTGCGTAAAAGCTCTTTTAGAAAGCGATCCGCAACGTTTCGTGCGTGAGCTTTGTCTGCGAACTTGCTTTCTTCGGGGAAGGTGTACGTATTGAGCCAAGTGAGCAGTTGTTCGCCATAAGAGCCAATCATATCCGTTTGCGGGTAGTGAATGTGAGTGTCGATGAAGCCAGGAGTTATAATGGCATCTGGATGATGCTCAATAGGAGTGTTTTCTGGTAAGGTCGGCAATATATCGGCCGCGTTGCCTAAGGCGTGAATCTTATCGTCTTGGATGACTAGAATGCCATCTTCAAAATATTCATAAGCAGCGTCAATGCCAACATCTTTTGGGTCTGCGATGCAGTGAATGATGGCGCAACGCCACGCTTTCAAATGGCTCATATGTCTCTCTTAGGGTTATCTTGTAAAATAATATTTGACCGAACGGTTATACTTTATCAGGTCTTTTTTGTACTTTCATCAAACCTTAAGTTTAGATTCAAGAAATCGTTCAATTAACAGCCTTGCCATTATGATTAATATGACTCCGAGAGCGTCGGCATAAAAATCTAGCCACTCTGCATAGCGGTTCACATAAGGTTGAATAAGCTCAATAGCCCCGCCCCAAAAAATGATAAACAAAGCCATGTAAGTAAAGCGCTTTTTCGGTCCTAAGGCACAAAGTAATGCCCAGAATGCAAATCCGAGAACATGGTGTAATTTGTCTGAGCCTGGGGCGGTGGGAAGCTGTTCTAGGGGCATTAATGTCGACAAGCTAATGATTAGAGCCCCTAGTATAAAGCCGGCAGTTTGCACTGCCGGAGAGGTAAATCTTTGGATCATCTTAAAATACGTGCTCGAATGTTTTTACCTTTGATTTTCTTGTTTTCCAGTTCTTTGACGACTTTTTTAGCGACTTCGTTGTCGACGGAAACGTAAGCATGAAAATCGAAAATGTCGATTTTGCCCACTTGCGATTTATCTAAGCCTAAGCCTGCTGTGAGCGCGCCCAATATATCGCCAGGACGAAGCTTGTTTTTGCGGCCAGCATCAAAGGAAATGGTCGTTTTATGTGGAATCAAGCGATAATGCGGGTCAGCCGCATCAAGCTCGATGAAATTCGCTGTGGTATTAAAGCGAGTTTCAATGTCTCTTACTTTGTAGTCGTCTTTTGAGGTGACAAAGTTAACAGCAACACCGGCGGCTCCAGCACGGCCTGTTCGGCCAATACGATGAGTATGGACATCTGTGTCACGGGTGGTGTCGTAATTGACCACTAGGTCTATTTCTTTTACATCAATACCACGAGCGGCCACATCCGTCGCCACGAGAACGCAACTACTTTGGTTGCTAAAGCGCACCAATACTTGATCCCGTTGCCTTTGTTCTAAGTCGCCATGAATCGCTTGAGCTGCGACTTTGTGGTCGGCTAGCCAATCGGCAACAAGTTGTGATTCAGCTTTCGTGTTGCAGAAAACAATGGCTTGTCGAGGCTCAAAATGCTCTAAAGCAGCTAATAAGGTTTCGCATTTATCTTTGTTTTCACTGCGAACAAAAAATTGTTCGATGTTTGGTTTAAGATCTTCTTGTGCTTCTACCTTAATGCTAACTGGCTGATTCTGAAACTCTTTACTAATGGCTTCAATGCCATCGCCATAGGTCGCAGAGAAAAGCAGCGTCTGGCGGTTGCTTGGCGTTAATTCGACCACTTCTCGAATGCTATCGACAAACCCCATATCTAGCATGCGATCTGCTTCGTCTAATACTAAGGTTTTTAACGCATTGAGTTTTAGGGTGCCTTTACGCAAGTGCTCCATCAAGCGACCAGGGGTACCCACAATGATATGAGCGCCATGTTCTAGAGAACCAATTTGAGGACCAAATGGCATGCCACCACATAAGCTGAGTACTTTTATGTTGTCTTGATAGCGGGCTACCTTGCGAATTTCTTTGGATACTTGATCTGCTAATTCACGAGTTGGGCACATAACCAGTGCTTGAACACCAAAGAAACGAGGATTGATCTTAAGTAAAAGGGCGATTGAAAAGGCGAGTGTTTTGCCGCTCCCCGTTTGTGCTTGTGCAAGTATATCTTTGCCATCAATCATAGCTGGCAAACTTTGTTCCTGAATAGGGGTAAAGCTGGTGAACCCCATGTCTGACAATAAAGTGGTAAGTTTAGGGGGGAGGTGTTTGTTTAACGGGTGGTGGAATGTGGTCACAAAAGGCCTGTCTAATTAAGTCGATAATAGATCCAGAATACCAGAAAACGACCACAAATACTTTTTTTAACCATATATTCCGTGTTGTGCGTTTGATTTTTAGGTAAAGTGTTTAGTTAGAATAAGCGCAGTATCAAATAGTACGTATTAGACTATAAGTACATTGATGGATAGAGAATGATTTCTTTGAAAAAGCAGGCCATGTTCAACAAAGCACATTGTGTGGTTTTTTGTGTTGTTTTTTTATGTGGTCTGGCCACAAGTCTTGCAATGTATTTGGACGAACGTTCACATATTGGCGAACAACAAAAGGCGTTGGGCGATAAGTTTGCTAGTAAATTGAGTGGGGTTTTGCAACAGTACACTTCAGAACTGAATTCAGTGGCCGCATTGATTGAATCCAATACTGGTGATGTCTCTCCTCGCCATTTTGTAGGTTTTGTTAAGAGTCTTGTTTCAAACCAAGATATTCAGTTCTTCTTCGCTCAATATGTTCCTGCAAAAATGAAGAGTACTTTTGAGTCAAAGCTAAGAGTAAGGCTGGGGGATACGAGTTTCTCGATTTACCCACAAGGTGACCGCCAAGAATATATGCCGCTGAGCCTGATTTACCCAAATGAAATACCTTACGGCTTCGATATATTATCGACACAATACCAAGACCTAGTTTCAGTTCAACAGGTTCGAAACTCACTTATGTGGACGGCTTCAAAGCCACTAGCAACGCCTTTTTTACAAAACACACAAAATGCTCCTGCGAATACTATTATCCTAAGCGCACCTATTTATTTACCTCTGGAGAGCCGTTCGAATAAACCAACAGATAACATTGTGTTTTACGGTGTTGTCGGCGCATATTTTAATATTGAAAATTTACTGAAACAGGTTACTTCTTCACTAAAGGAAAATGTTGTTTTTCGTATTGCAGATGTATCGGCTGATAACCCCATCTGGTTTGCGGACTCAGCGAAAATGACATTATGGGATAAGGGTTACGACACTCATTATCTGTCATTAGCGAATCGAAAGTGGCGTGTAGATTCTCGCTTTGATTCCAGCTTGTGGACGCAAGTTCACTTATTTCCAGTACTGTCGGTACTTATTTCCTTTTTCTTATTAGCCTGCTTTCTTACTTTTTATACCAATAAATTATTATTGAGATATCGTTCTGCATTGGATGCCGCCAGTAAATATATAAAAGTTGACGAGTTAACCGGCTTATTAAGTCGTTATTACGTACAACATAAATTGAGTGAACTACTTGTTTATTGTCAGGAAGAAAATAAAAAGCTTGCGACCTTTGTTTTAGATTTAGATCATTTTAAAACTATCAATGAGGCATTTGGTCATGAGTTGGGCGATAAATTAATTGTAGAGGTATCCAGACGATTATCTAATGTACTGCCAAAAAATGCTGTTATTGGGTATTTAGGAGGAGATGCATTTCTCATTTTGATAGTCCAAGATGATCTTAAAAAATGTGAGTCACTCGACTGTTTAGCTCAGAGTATTATTCAGAAAATCAGCGAAGGCTATTATGTTGAAGGCTTGACCTTGAATATTGGTTGCTCGATAGGGGGGGTTGTCTACCCTGAATTTGGTCCAGATGCCACAACCTTGATTAAATACGCAGATATGGCGTTATATCATGCTAAAACATCAGGTCGGTCCACATACCGTTTTTACGATGTCGAAATGGGGGGACGCTTTGAACGTAATGTTCGAATCGAGAGACGGTTGAGAAAAGCGTTGCAAACAACAGGATTAGAACTGCATTTTCAACCAAAGGTGGATTTAATTAGTGAGCGTTGTGTTGGAATGGAGGCATTGCTGCGTTGGGAAGATGAAGAGCTTGGTGTCGTTTCTCCAGCGGAGTTTATTCCCATTGCAGAGCAAACGGGTGTTATTTTACCGTTAGGGGATTGGGTTTTTGAGCAGGCTTTTCGTCATTTGGTTGAGTGGCAAGAGCAAGGCATAACGGTGCCTCCTGTCGCGATTAATTGTTCTGCTGCTCAATTAAAAAGGGCAGATTTTTTTCCTAATTTATTGTCTTTACTCGATAAATATAAAGTGGATCCTTGTCTTCTGGAGATTGAAGTAACTGAATCTATATTGATCGAAGATGCAGAAAGTTGTGCTGAACTGCTGCGTCAAATTAGTCGTCTTGGTGTAAAGCTGGCTATCGATGATTTTGGCACTGGTTATTCAAGTCTCAGCTATCTCAAAGATCTGCCATTTCATTATGTGAAGATTGATCAAGTCTTTATTCGTGATATCACTGAAGATAAGAAGCATGCGGCATTGACTCATGCCATTATTAGTTTGGGTCATAATTTAAACCTTAAGGTTATTGCCGAGGGGATTAGCAATGTCGACCAACTGATTATGTTGCAAGAATTTGGTTGTGATATTGGTCAGGGTTATTTGTTCAGTAAGGCGCTTGGAGCAAGTTCCATGGGAAGTGACCCGATGATAGTAGCATTGAATGAAAAAGAAGGTTTTGATTAATTTATAAGTTCATTTTGTGACCCGCATTAGAGCGGGCCATTCTTCGCTATTTTATTTTTTAGGGCTTCCCAAAATTGCGTTAGGTTCGGGTTTTGATTGAACCTAGAGCGATACAAGCGTATTTCAAGTGGAATATTCCAGTTTTCTTCGCCAGCTAAGGCAACTTTTCCATAGTTTAATGTATCTAGCATTAAGCGCTTTGGAATCCAGCCGATACCGTAACCTTCTTTAACCATGGCCTTTATGCTGACAGAATGATAATTCTCTGACAGGGTTTGTAATTGTGGTATGTCCCGCTGTCTCTGTAGGTGATTATGAATAACAGGTTGTAAAAAAGAATTTTCATAGTAGCCAATATAAGGCAGTGGCTTACGTTTCATGCCGGGTAGCGTGAATTTTGGCTCGCCTGTTTCATCGGTTGCGCTGCAAGGTATCAACATTTCTTCAGCAATGACAATATGTTCATATTGTTCATCATCCAAAGCACGGATGAAGTTTATAGCGGGGTGCCAATAGCAAAGCATAATGTCACATTGTTGATCCATTAAAGAGTTTACAAAGTCGATACCTAACCAAGAGCTGGATTTCATATTGATGTCTAAATCTATGTCGATACTTTGGCAAAAAGGTTCAATGACCTCCTTGTAGAAGCTAAGGAACAAGGTTTGCGTGGTAACAAAACGAATTTGAGACTCTTCTTGTTTGCGTATTTCTTGGCAGCGTTCTTTGGTATCCCTTAATTGTCTAGTAATTAATTCTGCGCTTTGTAGGAAGACTTCTCCTGCTGGAGTTAAAGACAAAGGCAAAGTGTTGCGGTCTATTAATGTGACACGCATTTCTTCTTCGAGCAGTTTTATACGTCGACTAAAAGTAGGCTGAGTAACGTTTTGTTCGTCAGCTGCACGAGAAAAGTGGCGGGTTTTTGCAAGGGCAATAAAGTCCTCAAGCCATCTTATTTCCATGAGACCTCCTGGCAAGCAGAAGTCGTAAAGAAAAGCGTCATAGTCGGCTCTCCTCTATTGCATGACAAGCGACGCTACTGCCATCGACTTGTTGTGTCATTGCTGGAGATTCATCGTAACAGCGTTGATTTGCATAGGGGCAGCGGGCTTGGAATACACAGCCTATTGGTTTTTCAATAGGTGTGGGAACTTCTCCAATTAAACGAATGGGTTGAGCTATATTACTGTCTAACCTTGGAATAGCTGACAATAAAGCTTGAGTGTAAGGGTGTTTTGGAGAGTTAAATAAGGTCTTAGTTGAGGCCAATTCACACACCCGCCCAAGATACATGACAGCGACTCGTGTAGCAAAGTGCTCTACAACGGCAAGATCGTGAGTGATAAAAAGATAGCTAAGATTGCGCTCTTCCTGTTTTTCCATCATGAGATTAAGAACTTGCGCTTGCACTGAGACATCTAGCGCAGACAAGGGTTCATCTGCAACGATGAAGTCAGGCTCTACCGATAAAGCGCGAGCTAAGCTAATACGCTGGCGTTGTCCGCCAGAAAATTCATGCGGATAATAGTCTGAGCTGCTTGCTGAAATACCGACTGACTCTAAAAGCTCGTCAATTTGTTCATCTACTTGGGCTTGTGACAGTTGCGGGTTGTGAAATGAAATAGGCTCACTCAGTGTTTGATAAACTGTCATTCTAGGGTTTAGTGACGCATAAGGATTCTGAAACACCATTTGCATACGGCGCCGAAAAAACATGCGTTGACGGTTATTTAAATGATCAATGCGTTGGTCAAGGTAGTGTATTTCGCCAGCGGATGGTGAGGTTAAGCCCATAATCACGCGAGCGAGCGTTGATTTACCACAGCCGGTTTCACCAACTACGCATAAGGTTTCCCCTTTATTAATCGCAAGGTTAACACCATTAAGTGCGTGGACGCTGTCTTTGTTTCTTTTCAGTCTGCCATGACGGAATTGCCATTGACTAAGCCAGCTTTCATTAGAAGAAAAAGATTTTTCTAGGCCGCTAATTTGGATAATAGGTTGACTCATTCGTCTACCTCCAAATTGCCTTCAGTAAACTCATTAATCATGTCTTCTACAAGAAAGCAGGCCACGCTGGATACGCCACTGTAAATAAATCTTGGTTGCTGTTGTTTGCATTTTTGTGTGGCGTACGGGCAGCGAGGGTGGAAAGCGCAGCCAGTTGGGCGTTCAGCTAATGATGGCATACTGCCCTGGATTTGGTTCAGGCGCTGCCCCGGCAAGGTCATTTGTGGTAAGGCATTTAATAACCCTTGAGTATAAGGATGTTGAGGGTCATTGATTATTTCGAGTGTTGGTCCTTCTTCTACAATGTGACCTGCATACATTACCAAGGTACGTTCGGCGACTTTAGACACGACACCAAGGTCGTGACTAATTAACACTAGCGCTACACCATTGTCTCGGCAGATAGCGAGTAGCAGTTGTAGTATCTCCGCTTGAATGGTTACATCTAATGCCGTGGTTGGCTCATCTGCGATGATGATATCTGGGTTGAGTAGCAATACAGAGGCAATAATCACCCTTTGTCGCATACCACCAGAAAGCTCGTGAGGATATTGGTCAAAGCGTTTTTCTGGTGATGCTATTTGCACGTGATGTAGTTTCTCAATGGCAATACTTTTTGCATCTTTGTAGGCGATTTTGGTATGGCTACGAATGGTTTCGACCAGTTGATCTCCAATAGTCAGTACAGGATTTAACGTCATCATTGGGTCTTGGAAAATCATCGCAATGCGTTTGCCACGAATTTCTTGTAACTGTCGCATATTCATTGATGTTATTTCTTTGTTTTCTATCTTGATCGAACCCGATTTGATGTAACCCGGTTTACCAATGAGATTAACAATAGAAAACCCTAAAACCGATTTTCCAGCTCCTGACTCACCAACGATAGCAATTCGTTCACCGCGATTTAATGTGAAGCTGACGTCAATAAGAGCGGCGAGTTCCTGCTCTTTCATGTGGAAATTGACATGCAAATTGCTGACACTTAATAAGTTCATATTAGTCTTTATACGTCCTTGGATTTAGGTGGTCACGTAACCAATCCCCAAGTAAATTCATAGCTAGAATTAAAATAATCAATGTGGTACTTGGAATGACACAAATCCACCAAGAACCTGCAAACATGTAGGCAAAACCAGCTGAAATAAGTGATCCGAGAGATGGCTCTGTTGCCGGCATGCCTAGACCTAAAAAGGACAGAGCGGCTTCTGCCGCAATTGCGTTGGCAATTTGCACAGTCAGAATAACCAGAATGGGTGATACTGTGTTGGGTAAAATATGGCGAAACATAATACGCTTAGAACTAATACCCATTACTCGAGCGGCATCAACATATTCTTTTTGTTTTTCAGCCAATACGGAGGCACGAATCGTACGTGCAAAAAGAGGCCATTCTGTTAAGCCAATAACAAGAATAAGAATCACCATAGCCAATTGTTGATAGCTGGCCATGCCGAATAGTGATTGAAAAATAGCTAAGAAAACAATTGCTACCATCATGTTAGAAAAAGACAGCTGAATATCGGCACAGCGCATTAAAAAATTATCTATGCGGCCACCCAAATATCCAGCCATTAGACCAATGCAAATTCCTAGTGTCGCTTGTATCAATACTGCGCAGATACCTATGGTAAGAGAAAGGCGTGTGCCATAGAGAATGACCGATAGTAAATCTCGTCCTTGCGCATCTGTACCTAATAAGAAACGGTTATCTCCACTGATCCAGCTCGGCGCAATCTCTGCATTCATTAGGTCCATAAATGCGGGGTCAGCAATATCATAGGGAGCAACTAATGGTGCAAGTAGGGCAATAAGGCAATAGAACGCAAAGACAATGAGAGCAAGCATGGCGAGCTTATCACCCATAACTCCTGTTAGCGTATGGCTCCAACGGCTGCCTGATGTTGGATGAAGCAGATCTTTTCGTGTGTACTTCATAGTCCATGACTCGCTAAGCGTACAGTGGGATTAACCAGCCCATAGATTAAATCCACTAAAGTGTTTGTAATCACAAAAATGCCACCCACAACAATTAGGTAGGCAGAGATGAGTGGAGTATCAACTCGGCTGACCGCATCCATGAATAAAAATCCCATTCCTGGCCATTGAAAAATGGTTTCTGTCAGAATGGTATAGGCGACTAGCGTTCCGGCTTGAATTCCGCCCACCGTAATTACTGGTAGCATGGTGTTTTTTAAAGCATGTTTGAAATAGATGCGTCGAGACGAAAGGCCTTTTGACCAAGCAAAGCGGATGTATTCAGATTGTAAAACTTCCATCATTTCTGCGCGGATCAAACGAACAAAAATAGGCATAAGTGCAATAGCAAGAGACAAACTGGGCAAAAGTAAGTGTTTCAAACCGTCTTTGGTGAAAATACCACTTTCCCATAACCCAAATACTTTAGTCGTTTCGCCACGGCCAAAACTGGGAGCTAAATTCATCTCAATGGAAAAAATGTATACCATCAAAATTGCAATAATAAAGATGGGGACAGATAAGCCAATAGAGCTAACAATCATGAGTAAACGAGACAGTATATGTTTGGGCTTAATGGCTGCTAACACACCACAAGGTGTAGCAACAAGAATAACAAGGATAATAGCGCATATAGCCAATTCTAAAGTGGCTGGTAGCTTTTCTAAGATAACGTCTAAAGTCGGCTCTTTGTAATAATAAGAGGTGCCTAAATCGCCATGCACCACACCTTTTGCAAAGCGCCAATATTGTAGGAAGAAACTGTCATTTAGACCAAGTTCTTCTCGAATCTGGTTGCGTTCTTGCTGGGATACCGTCATGCCAACCATTTGTTGTACAGGGTCGCCTAATTTATCTTGTATGGCAAAGCTAATCACACTGATGATGATCATAACAAAGCAGGCTTGCATTAAGCGGCGAAGTAAAAAAATTAGCATGGGGTAATTGTATTCCCATTGCGTATTAACGCAGTGTTATTTTGATTAAAAACCTTAATCAGGTTGGCATAGTTACTATTCTTCAATGAATAGATCTCCTAAATGAGGGTAGTTTTGATCATTTACTATGTCTTGAATTTTGACTTTATCTTTCGCCGCCCAAATGAGTGATTGCCAATAGAGTGGCACAATAGCGGCATCATTATATATGGTTCGTTCTATTCTTTGCATTAGACGAATGCGCCTTTCAGGGTTCATTTCTCGGTTGGCTTGGCGTATATCGTTATCAATAGAAGGTCTACAATATTGACTGGCATTATAAGCGCCTAGACCGGTTTTGGCATCTGGGCAAGCAATTATAAATTCAAATAAGTTATTTGAATCCATGGTGTCTGATTGCCATCCTAACATCATTATGTCTGCGCTCTGATTATTAAACTCTTTAAAGTATTGTGCTTTAGGAAGCGTTTTCAAATCGACGGTAATATGTATTTTTGAGAGCATAGCGGTAATGGCTTGAGCAACTTTCTCATCATTCATATAGCGATTGTTAGGAGTCATCATGCTAATACGAAAGCCTTTTTCATATCCTGCTTCTTTCATAAGCTCTAAGGCTTTTTTTAAGTCATATTCTGGTTTTAAATCATTTATATGACCTAAAAAGCGGTCAGCACTTAATTGTCCCGCTGGTATAGCGTAGCCTTTTAGAATTTTATCAACGATAAGTGCTTGGTTTATGGCTAAATTAATGGCTTTTCGAACCCTGATATCTTGAAACTCTTTTCTGCGTTTTTGGTTCATGTGCAATAACAAAATACGCGTACTAGGCAGCGTGACTAGATTAATCCCTTTGATCCTTTTTGTGCGCTCAATGTCTATCGGTGAAACAGGAAAGATAAAATCGACATCACCAGACAAGAGTGCGGCGAGTCGAGTGGAGTCTGCTCTAATTGGAGTCAGTATAATTTTATCGATATTACCGGCAGACTTTGTATCCCAATAGTTTGGGTTACGTTTTAACTCCATACGGCTACCTAGCTCTCGTTCGGTTATGATAAAAGGTCCTGTGCCTGATACATTTCGAGAGGCAAATGTCTCACCATATTTAATTATTTGGTCTCGGCCTTGGTAGAAAACTTTATCCATTGGGAATACATACGTCATGATGTTAAGTAGCAATGGATTGGTATAGGTTGAGTGAACATCAACCGTATATTGGTCAACGATAGAAGCCGATTCAATCGTGTTAAACATGGCGCGAAAATCAGGCGATGTTTTTAGTCGTTCAATAGTATAAACCACATCTTTTGCGGTAAAAGGATTGCCGGTTCTAAAGGTAACATTGTGGCGTAAATAAAAACGCATAGTTTTATTATCGATTCGTTCCCACCTAGTGGCTAAGCGGGGTTCAAACTTACCATCTTGTTTCCACCGTAATAATGGATCAAATACAAGGTGCGAAAACTGCAGTGTACCTTCCGACAGCTGTTCATGTGGGTCTAATGAAATGGGGTCTGCATCAAAGGCCATTTTTAGTGTTGTTGCTGTCGCTGTATTCCATAAGAGCAGGGTTAAGCAGCAAGCTAAAATTACCTTGATTTTCATTTGTTTGGTCTCTCTTGGATTTGGCTTATTAAGGGTAATCTGCGACGTCTAAAAATATCAATACAGTACCATTGGGGGATGCTTTGTTTTGACTATTTGGACAAGTAAAGTATTTTTGCAAAAAAATGACTAAAAGGACAGTGATGGTCTTAACCATGACGCATTTATATACAATTTATGTTCTTATTTTGTCTCTTATGATCGAAAAATAAGGTGAAAATGAATTATTTTGCGCATCTTCATATCGCAGCTGTTACCAATACATCTTTTATGGGAAGTTTGTTAGGTGATTTTTCCGTTGATACTAAACAACTTGATGATGATTTATTAGAAGGTTGGCGTTTGCATCAGAAAGTCGATGTCATGGTTGATCAACATGAGGCAAGCGTTTTGTTTCGCTCTATGCCCAGACAAGGGCGTCGTCGGTTTGCAGGAATAGTGCAAGATATTGTTATGGATTATTGGCTATTACGATATTGGTCACGTTTTAGCGCTGTGCCTTTGAATGTATTTTGTGAGCAGGCTATTAAATCTTTACAACGAGATAAATATCGTAGTCCCGAACGTTTGAAAAATATGATTACATCTTTGGAACAGGATAATTGGTTACCTAACTTAGGCACAGTAGAGGGAGTAGAAAAAGCGATTTATTCTATTATGCGGCGTTGGCAACATGGAGTGCACTTGCAGGTTTTTATTAACGATCTTCTTCTGGTTATTGAGCAAGCAGAAGCACCATTTTTGCGACTCTATCCTGACGTATTAGATTTTGTAATGCTAGAAACGAAAAAAGCCGAGGCCACACACAACCTCGGCTAATGGACCTTTTCGGTCCGATCGAGAGAACAACCATATAAATAACGTTAGCTCGGTGCAGATTCCTCGCTGTCGTTTATATGGAGTAATCGAGTATAGAGAGTTTGCAGGTGGTTGCCTTGACTTAAGTCAGGCTTCAATTGGTTGAGATGAAAATTAGGTATTAGAGGATATTGCCTTCTAAATCATAGTTTAAGGCTACACTCATAAGAGAGTTAACGTCTTGGCAATACAGGGCTATAGTATTTTCTCTTTATTATCGTAACTTGTGGTAGAATCCGCCACCGCAAAAAGACTTAGTTAAATATAGGGGAGTTAGGGTGAGCGTTCAGTGGTATCCAGGGCACATGAATAAAGCGCGTCGAGAAATCGAAGATGTTATGACGCAAGTAGATATTGTTATCGAAGTTTTGGATGCCCGTATTCCCGATTCTAGCCAAAATCCTATGTTAAATACATTGCGCGGTGATGTGCCAGTTTTACGTTTGTTAAACAAAAAAGACTTGGCAGATAAAGTACGGTTAGCGCTGTGGTTAGAGCATTGGCAAGGAAATGATTCGGTTTTAGCTCATCCTTTTTCGACTTTAGATAAAGTAGACGTTTCAAAAATTAGTCACTGGGTGAGCCAAATGGTTCCACATCGCGGCACGGCAGAGAAGCCCATTCGAGCTATGATCGCTGGCATTCCGAACGTTGGCAAATCTAGTTTGATGAACGCCTTATTAGGGCGTCGAGTCGCAAAAGTAGGGGACGAGCCTGCGGTTACTAAGTCGCAGCAAAAGCTGAAAGTAACCAATGGTTTTCAGATTCTAGATACCCCTGGGATTTTGTGGCCCAAAATAGAGAACCCTGATGCTAGCTATCGCTTAGCAGTAACAGGGGCGGTTCGAGATACTGCGATTGATTATGAAGATGTCGCTTTGGCTGGTTTGAAGTTTTTTATCGCCGACTATCTAGAGTTGCTAACGACTCGCTATAAACTGAAAGATGTTTCAGATGACTCTTATGAAGTATTAAAGGTCATCGGTTCCAAGCGAGGCGCGTTACGTGCTGGTGGAAAAGTTGACATGCACAAAGCAGCAGAAGTGTTTTTGAATGACGTGAGAACAGGGGCAATTGGTCCCTATGTCATGGAAACACCTGAAATGGTTGCTCATGAAGAACGTTTGGTTGAAGAAGCGAAAGCTAAGAAAGAAGCTGAAAGGCAAGCCAGGTTGGCGGCGGCTGTTCCACAGCGCCAGCAAGCTAGTAATCGTGCTTATCGTAATAATCAGACATCAGCAGAAGTTCAAACTAGTAAGCAAGATGAGAATATAGATGACAAACAGTGAGGTTCACGGTCATGGATTATGAAATTGCCTTTGATCAGGACGAAAATGTTTATCGTATTTATACAGGGTATGAATTCGCTGCAATTGGTGAGTGGGTCTCTGAGTACGTACGTGATTTGGAAAGTATTCAACGTGTATTGATGGCGGCTCGTTTGGCGGAGTCGGAAAAAGAAACCACTCAATTCAAGCATGGCCCTTTTGATGTAATCTTGAGTGAAGAAGGGGTGTCTGTTTCGCGTCGAGTGGATTTGGATTCTGCTGCGGAGGAGATTAAAGCGATGTTTGATACACAGGAGAGCTTTTACCAAACATCAACGGATGGCATTCAAGCGGAATGTGGCTTAGAAGACCTGATTAATATGATTGAGAACTGGCACGACGTGCTGCAGTAGTTGTTCATTATGCTGGCTAGGTTTACACTAGCGAGTGTTTATATTTTACGTATTTTTAGGGAGCCTATATGCTCATTGAATTGGAAAAAGCCCGCACTCGAAATAATGTTGTTCGCATATTTCGTGAAGAGTTGGATGGACCTGACAGTTGGACCGACGGTTTTGTTGTGGATGCCAATGAAGAAATGGTTTTGCTCCAATTGGTGGATGATAGTGTTCGTCTTAATGGTTATCAGGTTCTCTTTCTAGAGGATATAAGTGATTTCGCTCATCCGGCTCCCTTTAATGACTTCCAGAAAAAAGTATTATCGCTTCGTGGTGAAGAGGTTGTTGATCCTGAAGTCGAACTTGATGATTTAGCCGTGTTGCTAATGGATATCAGTGAAGAGTTTGGTTTAGTAACGCTTCATCGTGAAGAGATTGAACCGGACAGTTGTGAAATAGGTCGTGTAATCCGAGCGGATGCTGTTACTTATGAGCTAGAAGAAATTGGCTCAGATGCTCGATGGTTTGATGATACGTTTGAATATGATTTATACGATATCACCCGTATAGAGTTTGGCGGCGCCTATGAAGAGGCTTTGTTGTTGGCCAATGATGATATGGGTGATGACGCTTATGAAATATCGGATGATTTCTCTGATGTTGAAGTTGCTGACGACGAATAGTTCTTTTTGATAAGGCGCGTAGAGAGTGCCTTGATGGCAAATTTGATAAAAGCGCCGTTATCGGCGCTTTTTTATGTGTAGTGTATAAGTCAATTATTTCGCTCACTGGTTATTTTTAAAGGTGTTTTGTTGGATCTGTAGATAAGTGTGTCTTGAGTAATGATATACAGTGAATGACTTCACAAATTAATACGAATGAGAATAAAAGGAACATAATTTATGTCACGGTGGCTGACCCTTCTTTGCTCACTGCTGCTCGTTTCGGGCTGTGCGGCTTATGCGACACATCAATTTGACAATGTATTTGGATCAGCCGATCCTGCAAATCGCATTGCGGATGTTAGTAAAGAAGACAGTGCATTTTATAATGAGCAAGTTAAGCCTATTTTAGATAGTCGTTGTGTTTCCTGTCATGCTTGTTACGACGCACCTTGCCAACTGAAATTTACGGCTGCTGGTGGGATAGAGCGTGGCGGTTCTAAAGAGTTGGTTTATGATGGCACACGCTTACTGGCTTCGTCTCCAACACGCTTATTTATTGATGCGAAAACAACCGATGAGTGGCGCGCAAAAGGGTTCCATCCTGTTTTAAATGAACGTGAGCAGTCACCATCAGCAAATCTACAAGGTAGCTTGTTGTATCGAGCGATAGCGTTACGTAAAAAACAGGGAGATTTTACTCAACCAGTTCTATCTGATGATTATGACTTCTCTCTTGCTCGTGATCAGCAGTGCGTGAGCATTGAGAATTATGATCAATTCGAGAAAGATTATCCGAAATGGGGTATGCCTTATGGGCTTCCTGAGCTAAATGATGATGAATATGATGTGTTAACTCGTTGGCTGGCGAAAGGTGGGAAAATGCCTAAGCCTGAACCTTTATCTGCGGACATGCAGAAGCAAGTTGCGTTATGGGAGTCACGTTTAAATGGCGATGATTTGAAAAGCCAGCTAATTTCTCGTTATATCTATGAGCATCTTTATTTATATAGTTTGTACTTGGATGATGGGGAGAAATACCGTTTTCAATTAGTTCGTTCTAAAACGCCACCTGGCGAGCCGATTGATAGAATTGCGACCCGACGCCCATATGATCCACCGGGTGTTGATCGTGTTTATTATCGTTTGTGGACTGATCCCGAAGTTAAAGTCCAAAAAAACCATATTCCCATGCAATTAAGTGAGGAGAGATATAAGCGTTGGCAGTCTTATCTCTATGATGATAGTTATCAGGTTACTAAGGATCCTGGCTATGATCCGGAAGTAGCGACTAATCCCTTTAAAACTTTTCGTGAGATACCAGCGTATGCACGTTATCGCTTTCTCTTAGATCACTCCCAAAAAACCATTATGTCTTTTATTAAAGGGCCTGTTTGTCGCGGACAGGTGGCAGTGAATGTAATTAATGAGCAGTTTTGGGTGTTTTTTATTGATCCAGAAGTGGTTTATAACAAAGGGTCTGCGGATTACTTAGAAGATAAGGTGCAGAACTTAGATTTACCTGCAATTGGGTCGAGTAATACCTTGGCGTTATCATCATGGATTACTTTTTCGGACCAGCAAAAATCTTATTTGTCAGCAAAAGCAAAGCTTGTTGAAAATGAGTTGGGCAGTAAGATTCCTTTGGATCTAAGTTTGATTTGGGATGGTGAAGGTTATAATCAAAATGCTGCATTAACTGTATTTCGTCATTTTGATAATGCTTCTGTGGTCAAAGGGATGGTTGGGCAACAGCCAAAAACCGCGTGGGTCATTGATTATCCTTTATTAGAGAGAATTCACTATCTGCTTGTGGCTGGATTTGATGTTTATGGTAATGTTGGGCATCAGCTAGAAACGCGTTTGTATATGGACTTTTTGAGGATGGAGGGTGAGATGAACTTCTTACTTTTGCTGCCTAAAGAAGACCGAGAGTCGATTCGCCAGTACTGGTACCGAGAGGCTAATCAAACCATTAAAGACTATATATTCAGTGATTATATCAAAGTAGATCGTCAGACTCAGATTGATTTTGAGACGGATGATCACCAATCTGAATTGTATGAAATGCTGCGTGATAAATTGTCCACAGTGCTAGACCATGGCTATGACTTAGAGCAAAGCAAACTCAATGCTAATCAGCTTAAAGCCTTATATAAGTTACAGTCAGTGCGTGGCGGCGGGTTGGTGCATTTGCCTAACGTTGCCACTATCTTGGTGACGAAGCAAGGTGAACCAATGGAGGTCCTTAGTCTGATTCATAATAAAGCCCACGCCAATATTTCCAGTCTACTGGATGAGGAAGCGGCGCGTTTACCGGATGAAGATGGTGTAACCTTAGCTAAGGGCGTGTTAGGGGATTACCCTAATGTTCTGATGCAGGTGGAAGAAAGTGAGCTAATTGATTGGGCGGAACAAGTTGGAAGCCTTAAAACAGAAGAAGATTATGCGGAGCTTGTGGACAGTTTTGGCATCCGCAGAACTCATCCTAACTTCTGGTTTGTTAGTGATGCCATTGGTAATTTGAACAAGATTGATCGTCCTAGAGAAAGTGGGATTTTAGACTATAACCGCTTGGAGAATAGATAAGCTAATGGCTCTAAATGTGCTTTGGTTTTCGTTTCTGCATTTAGTGCATGATTGAGTCCTTGTAACTTCTGCTGATGAGTCTTAAATAGAAGGCATATTAGTTTTCTTGGATGAATATTATGGTTCCATTTTCAATACTTGATCTTGCGCCCATTGCGGAAGGAAGTTCTGTTGCGGATTCATTGGCAATGAGCCGACGTATGATCATTGCGGCAGAAGAACACAATTATCAACGCTTTTGGCTAGCCGAACATCATGGTATGGCGGGTGTAGCTAGTTCTGCAACCTCTGTTGTTTTGTCTCACCTTGGTGCGGCAACTTCAACAATTCGTATCGGTTCTGGTGGCGTGATGCTTCCCAATCATTCGCCTTTGGTGATTGCAGAACAGTTTGGAACTTTGGCTGAATTATACCCTGGTCGTATTGATTTGGGGTTGGGAAGGGCTCCTGGAACGGACATGCAAACCGCAAGAGCGCTTCGTCGTAACATGGATGCTTCTGTAGATAGCTATCCTGATGACGTTTTAGAATTGCAAGGCTTATTAGGTGATGGTGATCAGGGGATTATGGCGGTTCCTGGTCGAAATACCCATGTTCCTTTATGGATGCTAGGTTCCAGTCTATATAGTTCTCAGGTGGCTGCTGAGTTTGGTCTGCCTTATTCTTTTGCTTCCCACTTTGCCCCTGACCAGTTGATACAGGCGCTTACGGTTTATCGCAGGAACTTCAAGCCATCTGAGCAACTTTCAAAACCACATACGATGGCGGGTGTTATGGCTGTGGTTGCTGATACAGATGAAGAGGCAAAATACTTATTTACCTCTGCCCAACAGCAATTTGTTAATTTGCGTCGCAGTCGAAATCTACCTTTTGCTCGACCTGTAGAGAAAATGGATGAAATTTGGTCACCAAGTGAAAAGCATATGGTAGAGCATATGTTGCAATATGCGATTGTTGGTTCGAAAGAGTCGGTTGCTTTTAAGCTAAAGAGCTTTGTCGATACAACTAATGTTGATGAGCTGATTATTTCCATGCCCATTCACGATGCGGAAGCTCGTTTGAAGTCTTTGCGCTTAATGGCGGAAGTGAGGGACAGTTTTTAATTTGTCCTCTTGTTAACAAAATAACCCCCTGAGAGAGTCTCTTCACTTTCAGGGGGGTATTTTTATTTGTCGTATGGTGTTGGTGCTCCAGGGATAACAGGAGTTTTAAAACGACGATGAGACCAAAAGTATTGTTCTTTTTTCGGTAATATCTGTGCTTCAATCAACTTATTGACCGTAGTGGCGTCTACGACTTCATCCCCAGTAGGGTAATCTTTTAATTCTTTTAGAGAGAGAAAATAGCCGTCTTTTGTGCGACCATAATCATAAAGTAATACCGTTGCTTGAGAGTTTTTTGCTAGTCGGCTTATATGGCTTAGGGTAGCGCATTGGTGGCCAAAAAATGGCGCGAATACGGAGTTGCGACGGCCATAATCTTGGTCAACTGCATACCAGACCGCTTTATTGTCTTTAAGTGACTTGATAACGTCACGAACATTTTTGCTGTCAATTGTTTTGCTGTAAATGTGCTTGCGTTGGCGTTCCATTACCCAGTTCATAACAGGGTTTCTTTGTAGTTTATAAATGGGATGTATATCTATAAAACGAGCCAAATGTGTGCCACAGAGATCGATAGATGAAAAGTGCGCACCGATCACAATGCAGCCTTTTCCTTTTGCAAGTGCTTTTTCTATAACATCCTGATCACTGAAGCTGACTTTAGGTATTGTTTTGTCTCTGTCTTGAAACCAAGAGTTAAACATTTCAAAAATACCTACGCCCATACTAGCAAAATGCGCTTTTGCTAGTGATTTTCTTTCTGATGTTGGCATCTCAGGAAAACATAGGCGTAAGTTAATATTGCAAATACGTCTTCTGTTGGCACTTAAGAAATAGATCAATCTGCCTAAATTGGTTCCTAAAAAATTTTGGATAGGCCAAGGTAAAAAACTAACAATAAAAATAATGCCCATACTTAGCCAAGTTAGCCAATGCTTCGGGCCTATAAAGTTTTTGATACTTTTGTTTAATGTGCTTTTAGCCACGATACCCCTCCAAAAAAGTCTGCCACTGTTCTTCAGAAACATAAAAATTTGCGTGTTTATTGGATTCTTTATCAATCGAGCGTTTTAAGCGGTTGATGTTGGATTGCATCCAATCTTTATTGGGGGATCTTTGTTCACATTTATCGAAATCGATAACCCAGGTTTTTTGTTGGTTATCAATCATGATGTTGTGGCAATTTAGATCTGAGTGATAAATGCCATTGTTATGGAACTGTTTTATCACGCGTCCTATGTTGCTCCAATCTACATCCTTGCTTTGGTTCTCTTTTATTATGTCGAATAAATCACGTGCGTTAGGAATGGTTTCGGTAAGTAATGAGGCCTGATAAAAGCCAAATTGAACGGTGAAAAGTCCACCAATAGGCTTGGGAACAGGAAGGGATAGTTCGTTCATTTTTTCTAACAAATTGAGCTCTAGCCAAGGTCGTGTTTTTTTACAATCTACGAAAAGAAAGCGACTTTTATTGAATTTTGCGATAAATCCACCACGTCGATAACGGCGTATGACGAATTGGCCAAATTCACTATTAATAAACCACACTGCACCACGACCATTTCCTGTGCCAGTAAGTGCGTGTTGTGACTGCCAGAATGAAGGGTCAAACCATGATGTTGAAATAGGCAAAGTTAAATTGCTTTTTAATAAAGTCGTATTTGGCGATATTTTAATGGTTTGTGGCATATTGCTCGCTTTAATTAGGTGTTACTTGATGTTTATAAACTTGGACACATTCAAGGTTGAGTATTCTATAATACTTGCCGAATTTAAGCAGCCCTAAGAGGAAGACATGCAACAAGAGAATATTCAACAAATTGCCGTGGTTCGTTTGTCTGCATTGGGGGATGTTTGTCATGCCGTAGCGGTTGTTCAGGCCCTGATGAAAGTGTACCCAGCGGCAAAAATCACTTGGATTACTTCACCTTTGGAGGCTAATCTGGTTCGTCTGTTAAAAGGCGTTGAAGTAATTGAATACGATAAGAAAACAGGTTTTTCTGGAATGTTTGAGTTGAGAAAGCAGCTCAAACATATTCGCTTTGATGCCTTATTGCACCTGCAGTGGTCATCAAGATCCAGTGTGCTGACACGTATGCTCAAAGTAAAAAGGCGTATTGGTTTTTCATTGTCTCGATCACGGGAAAAACAGAATTGGTTTGTGAATGAACTGGCTCCAGAGCCAAGAGGCTATCATGTATTGGATTCATTTTTGTCGATAGCGAGTGTTTTAGGTGTCAAAGATGTGAGTTTTCCGTGTGAGTTAGATTTGCCTGATAATCCTCTTAAACTCTCTAGCCCCTATGTGGTTGTCAATCCTTGTGGCTCTAAAATCGAAAAGAATTGGACCTTGGAGGGAAATCGAGCTGTGATCAATCGTATTTTAGAGAAGGGGTTTACGCCTATTCTAACTGGTGGGCCGTCAGCGCTAGAAGTGAATTTTGCTCAGGAGATTGAGTCGGGCATAAAAGGCGTGGTGAATTTAGTCGGTAAAACTTCGGTTGAGTCCATGTGTGCTCTAATAAAAGACGCTTTACTTGTTGTTAGTCCTGATACTGGCCCAGCGCATATTGCCACTTTAGTTGGGACGCCTGTTTTGGGATTATATGCTTTATCAAATCCAAAGCGTACGGGGCCTTATCAAGATTTAGATAACGTGGTGAGTGTATATGAAGAGCTTGCTGAAAAGGAATACAATAAACCTGTTGCTGATTTGCCTTGGGCGACAACGGTGCATGACCCTAAGGCCATGCAGCATATTCGTATTGATCAAGTTTTGGCTGTGCTAGACACGCTTGTTTAGCAGAATTATTGAGTTAGAGATTGCTCCGCTAGTTTAAGATCTAATGTTGCCTTTAGTAGCTTATATAGCTGAATAGAGGCATCAATTTCTTCTTTTCTATTGGTTAAACTTTCGATATTTAAGCCAAGTGGAACCCCCAGCGGTAGGGCGGTTTCAATAATTTGCTCTAAGGCATTTCGGCAGATTTTGATGGACTCTTCTAATGGTGCTGTAGCATCTAAAATACGATGCTTAGTAGCTTCTGGAACCGAGATACCAAGCCATTCCATGAACTCAAGTGTTTTTGCGCTGCCACAGGGAGTGAAGGTTAAAATGATGCGCTTGGGCGTTTCGCCTTTTTCTTTGCAAGTTCTTGCGTAGCGACTAATAAGATCCGCTGTCGCTTGGTGGTTGTACACCGCTTGTGAGATAAAAAACTCACAGCCTGATGCCGATTTTTTTAGTAATCGTAAATGCTCGTCACCTTTTTTCTCATGACGCTCGGCAATAGTCACCCCGCCCAAATTAAAGTTATGTGGTGAGGATTTTAATGTCTCATAAGCTTGCGGTAATGGCAGCTTGATGTCGCTATCTGAAGAGGGAGAACCCACTAAGACCAAATCACGAATACCATACTGCTCCCAAGCTTCTGATAACCAGCCTGAGAATTCTTCTGAACTGCGAGATGATACAGATTTATACGTAATTACAGGCTTATCTGATTGTTGATGAAGGCGCTTTGACCATGCTCTAGGGTCATGGGTCTCCATAAATGGAAAGGGTCTTGGCTTGTCAATTCGGCTGGTTTCGTCTTGAATGTCATAAACGATTAAACCATCGACGTCGATATTATCAAGGCGAGCGAGCAGTTTCTGACTGACTTCCTCTAGCTGCTTTTCGTCAAAAGAAGACTTGGGTGGGGTTGTTCCAATAAAGTAAACCCCTCTACTAGGGTCTTGGAGCTTTGTTGCGATTTCCGATTTCATAATGTCACACTCTATATAAACAAAGCAGAAAATGGTGAAAGTTTTTGTTCTGCGTTTCGTTATGTTTGTTGTTGATATTCTAACAGTGAAATGAATTCAAGGCTTTGCTTAGAAGCTGAATAAAATTGTAGATAAAGTGAGGTTCGCTAATCTTATGGTGAGAAATTATGGCAAATATTGAATTAAAAGGGTTTTCAGAAGCAACATCCTCTAGTTTGCCACCTGTTCATGATTGGAATCCCCCTTTTTGTGGTGATATGGATATGGTGATTAAAGCCAATGGAGAGTGGTTTCATGAAGGTGGAAAAATTAAGCGCTCTGCCATGGTGACCGTGTTTAGTCGAATATTATGGTTTGAAAAAGGTGAGCACTTTTTGGTGACGCCTGTAGAGAAGGTGCGTATACAGGTTGAAGATGCGCCTTTTCTTGTTACTACTTGGCAATGGGTCAGTACAGAATCGGGTCGTGCTATAGAGCTTAGGACTCAAACGGATGATGTTTTGGTGTTAGGTGTCGATTGTGATATTTGGATGGACTCGTTCAAAAATGAAGAACGCCCCTATGTTTCTATGCGCTATGGAATGAAGGCTTTGGTAGGACGTAATGTGTTTTATGGTCTAGTTGAGAGCCTTGAAAGGGTTGTTACCGCGAAAGGTGAGGGAATGGGCTTAATAAGTGCAGGTAAAAGCTATCTTTTAATGCAAGAGGAATAACGAATTTACGCTTGTCTAGGTTATAATGCTCGTAGTCGGCGTGATGCTTAAGTTGCGTAATATTTTTGTTTTGAAAGGGGTGTTTTTTTGTTATTCGAAGAATTTGGTTTTGATAATCGCATTTTGAAGTCCATTAGCCATTTGGGATTTGATGAGGCCACTGAAATTCAGACTCGCGCTATTCCAGAAGCGATGGCTGGCCGTGATTTATTGGCGTCGTCAAAAACAGGTTCGGGAAAAACACTTGCCTATCTTTTGCCTGCTCTGCATCGGGTTTATAAGAAAAAAGCCTTGTCCAAACGTGACCCTAGGGTTGTTGTTCTCGTGCCGACTCGCGAGTTGGCAAAGCAAGTGTTTGGTCAATTAAGACTTTTGTTAGCCGGAAGTCGTCTCACTTCCATTTTGATTCAAGGTGGTGAGAATTTTAACGATCAGCATAAATCCTTACAGAAAGACCCTCATTTTATTGTCGCTACACCTGGACGATTGGTCGATCATTTAAAGCAGCGCCATGTCTTTCTAGAAGGGCTTGAGTTGCTGATTTTGGATGAAGCAGACCGAATGCTAGATCTAGGCTTTGCTGATGCTATGCGTGCCATCAATGACGCTGCGAATCATCGCCAACGTCAGACCTTATTTTTTTCTGCAACATTAGATAATACCGAAGTCAGTGAGATTGCAGGCGAACTGTTGCGAGAGCCGTCTCGAGTTGCCATTGGGCAAGGGTTTGATGAGCACACTGACATTTCCCAGCATGTTTTGCTTTGCGATCATTTGGATCACAAAGAGGCTTTGTTAAAGCACTTATTGGTTGGGCAAACAATCAAACAAGCGATTGTTTTTACCGCCACTAAAAATGACACTGTGCGTTTGTCTGAAATGATTGCTGATTGGGGGCTAACGACTCAAGCTTTGAATGGTAACTTATCCCAAAGTGCCCGAAATAAAGTAATGGAAAGCTTTGCAAAAGGGCAATTTGATGTACTGGTAAGTACTGATGTGGCTTCGCGTGGTTTGGATATTGCTAGTGTTTCCCATGTCTTCAACTTTGATTTGCCTAAGCAAGCGGAAGAGTTTGTTCACCGAACTGGGCGTACTGGCCGTGCTGGTTTTAAAGGCGATGCCTATTCTTTGGTTGGTCCAAAAGATTGGGTAAATTTCAAAGCCATAGAGGCTTTCTTGCAAAAAACCTTCACGACAGAATCTATAGAAGGACTGGAGCCTAAGTTTAAAGGATTACAGCCTCCTAAGCCTGCTTGCACAGAGTCTAAAAAAGGTGGTGCTAAGGTTCAGACTAAGACATCGAAAAAGACAAGTAAAAAGCCCGCACGCAAAGCGCGTTTCCATGATAATCAACAAGATGGCTTTGAGGCATTTAAATTACCTCCTAAACGGTTTGCGTCGACAAACAATGTCGGCGATGAAGATGAGTAGTGTTCGTTATTTTTTGTTAATTTATACAATGAGTTAGATTTTATTAATTGACAGATGAGCTGTATTCACGATATTGGTTAAGTAATATGCAATTTAACCTGTAAAACCTGAGTGAGTTTGAAAGGAAGGAATAGCTACATTCATTCTTGCTCAGAAGGAGTGTACTTTTACTTACTTTCTTATCTATTGGAGATAGGCCTATTAATCGTTTACCCCCTTTAAACTCATTGAAGTGTTTTGAATCTGCGGCGCGTCACGGCAGTTTCAATAAAGCAGCTAAGGAATTGTCTGTAACACCTTCTGCGATTAGCCATCAAATCAAAGGTTTAGAAAGCTTTCTTGGTATTGAGCTATTTCGCCGTACTAAGCGTAAAGTGATCTTAACCGAAGCTGGGGAATCCTACCTAAAGCCAATAAGAAGCATTTTTGAGCAACTGGAAAATGCGACGGCTGAGCTGAAAAGTAAGCAAAAATCAGGCTCATTAAGGCTAGCTGTAGCGCCAGCTTTTTTGACTCGTTGGTTAATGCCAAGAATGGAGAGTTTCCAGCGCCAATATCCAGATATTGAAATTGAAATAAGTTCTTCTACTGGCTTGGTTGATTTTGCGGCTGGCGATATCGATATGGCTGTGTATTTTGGTTACGGCGATTGGGATGACGTAGAATCTCATTTTTTAACTCCAGCCAAACTGTCACCCGTGTGTAACCCCAAATTGATTCGTCCTGATCAGCCAATTAATACGCCGGAGGATATGCGTTTTTATCCTTTGCTTCATGTCGCCAAACGCAAAGATGAATGGCATGATTGGCTGAAGCAAAATGGCTTGGATCCTAAGGTATTTCGTCGCGGTTTGATGTTTTCCAGTGGTTCTTTAACGGCTGGGGCGGCGGCACAAGGCTTAGGTATTTCTTTATCCAATGTGGACTTGGTAATGCCTGAAATTGAAGCTGGTACATTAAAAGTACTTTTTGATCAGCCTTTGGTGACAGCAAGGTCTTTTTATCTCGTTTATGAAAAGCGACGTTCTGTTACCTCGGCTATGTCGGCATTCAAAGAATGGATAATTGAAGAAATGGTTGGCAATAAGACGACATAAATGTATTTTGCCCTGATGAAAGCGTATTTCTAAAACGTAAATGAGATCTTGTATATGAGTACAGCGTTAACAGTAAACAGTTATTTTAATGATCAAGTTAAGTCTATTGCATTGAATAATGCGGAAGGCGTATCAACAGTTGGTGTTATGGCGGTTGGTGAATATGAGTTTGGAACCAGTCAGCGAGAATATATGACGGTTGTTTCAGGGGTTTTAACGGTGAAATTGCCTACTGAAGAGGATTGGAAGACATTCAATAAGGGAGAGACCTTTATTGTTGAAGCAAACCAAAAATTTCAGGTGAAGGTGTCTGAGACGACAGCTTATCTTTGTCGTTATGAATAATCTGTTATTTTAAGCGTCACAGTGGTGGTGCTTTGGTATAAAAAAGGGCTGAAAACAGCCCTTTTTTTATGTCTGAAAACCGTCTTACCCACCAACCACATTCACAAGTAGCGTGACTTTATCGCCAGGTTGCACGTATTTTTTACTGCCGACTTTAGGGTTCCAATCACGAATGTCATTGACAGAAACCTTAAACTTATTGGCAACAACCGCTAAAGAATCTCCCGATCGAATAGTGTAAATGACTTTTTTCATTACACTGCGGGTTGTCTTTTCTGATTTTTTAGGTTCTAGCCAAACAACTAATTTTTTTCCTGGCATAAGCGGATCGGCAAGGCCCATATTGTTCCATCGGGCTAAGGTTTTGCTATCTGTACCATATTTATTGGATATCAGCCATAAACTATCACCAGGGTTAACTGTATAGTTTATTTTTATACGGTTACGGTTCGGCGCACGAGACTGTTTCGCAAGTAGTCGCTGATGAGAGCTGAGTGTGTAACTTTCTATATCATTCCCTGCGACTGGGATCATTAGCTCCTGTCCAACACGAATCATGGTAGAAGAAATTTTGTTAACGTTTTGCAGTACGTTAACGGTTGTATTGTGATGCTTAGCGACCAACAGAAGGTTGTCACCAGCTTTAACAGTGTAGCGAACCCAGGTGACTCGGTCTTTACTTGGGATCTCGGCTAACTTCGTTCTAAATTGCTTGGCCTTGGAAACGGGCATAAGAAGGCGATGTGGTCCTTCTGGCGAGGTGGCCCATTGATTAAAACCAGGGTTGAGTAAATACACTTCATCAATACTTACGTCTGCCATATCCGCTGCCTGAGCTAAATCAAGTTGACCGCCAATATTGACGACATCAAAATATGGTTTGTTTGGGATAAAGTACGTTGAATAATTATATTTTTCTGGGTTTTTAATGATTTTTGCTAACGCGATGAGTTTTGGTACATACGCACGGGTTTCTCTTGGTAGGTCTAAAGACCAAAAATCAGTAGGTTTCCCAAGTTTCCGGTTCTTTCTGATGGCTCTTAATACAGTGCCTTCTCCCGAATTATAGGAAGCAAGGGCATGAAGCCAATCACCTTTGAACATTTTATGTAGGCGTGTCAAATAAGCGATAGCCGCTTGAGTGGAGCTTATAATGTCGCGGCGACCGTCATACCACCAAGTTTGATCTAATCCATACATTTGGCCTGTAGATGGAATGAATTGCCAGGGGCCAGAAGCTCGTCCATGGCTGTAGCCAAAGGGATCAAAACCGCTTTCTACAATTGGAAGAAGCGCGATTTCAGTCGGAATTCCTGCTTTCTCTAACTCGCTGACGATATAATAAAGGTAACGCTCACCACGCTTTGACACTCTATCTAAATAAGATGGGTGAGAGCTAAACCAACGAAGTTGTGAAGAGAGTCGAGGGCGGTCTATATCTAAATTAAGCTGATAGCCTGCACGAATTCGTTCCCATATATCTTTAGGCGGTCTAGGCTTGCTAATTGCGATAACAGGTTCTGTTGTTTTGTCATCTTCTACTTCTTCTGCAGAAGAATCGACAGGAGGGACAGTATCAATAAAGCCAAGTTGTTCCGTATCGGCTTCTACGATATCGGTATCGTCTGATGATTCAACTAGATCACTGGACGTGTTCTGCCTTTCTATTTTTGAGGCGGTTTGACATGCACTAAGCACTAGGCTTAAAAGGCAAATCCATAAAAATTTATATATCATGTAGGTCACAAATTTGAGTAAAGTTTCGCCATTTTAAAGGTGTGGAGGAAGAGGTCAACTAAAACTGTCTTTTGCTCGACGAACTTGGCTGAAAGAATCGATAGGATTTTTCGCCGGTTTTTCGTTAAGTTGTTGTGCTGCTTGAATTTTAAGAGGCTCAATATGGCTTCGTAAAAAGGGATTGGTTTTTTTCTCTAAATTTAATTTAGTTGGCAATGTAGGGAGGTTTTTTGATCTTAGTTCTTGGCATTCTAGATTGCTATTCACCAGAGAAAGGTTGTCGGGCTCTAGGGAAAGTGCAAATCGGTAATTGGCTAAGGTGTACTCGTGAGTACCATAGATGAGAGTGTGGTCAGGTAAATCAGATATCTTTTGCATTGCCTCCAGCATTTGCTCTGGCGTTCCTTCCATTATGCGTCCGCAACCTCCTTTGAATAAGGTATCGCCTGAAAATAAAATGGGTTCATCCTGCTCTGAAAAATAACACAAATGATCAAGTGTGTGTCCAGGTGTGGCGAGAACATTAAAATTTCGGGAAAAAACCTTTACTAGATCTTTGTCTTCAACACTATGGGTGACCAGCTCAGTAAGGTGCTTTGGACCATATACGTGGCAATTTGTGTGTTGTTTTAATTCAGCAACGCCACCAGTATGATCTTTATGGTGGTGAGTAATTAAGATGCCTACTAATTTTTTCTCATGTTTATGGCAGTAATCTAACACTACATTGGCCATGCCTGGGTCGACGGCCCAAATGCTTGAACTATCTTTATCTTGGATTATCCAGATATAATTGTCATCGAAGGCGGGAAGCGGAAAGATAGTCATAAGTTGTCTACTGTTAATAGGTTGTTGTGTTTCCTATGGCGTGCCAAAAATAATTCAGATAACGCCATACCGTTTTAAATAGAGAATTCATTGTATGTTGGATGATCAATCAAGACAATTTTTTCAAAATTGGTATAAAAGTAACTTAGGTAAAAGCTTGTTACAATTGGAGCTTACTGAAATCGCTTCCGAGCTTGATTCTGCTGTGGGTTACTATTTAGTGAGTCAGTCTCCTTTAAAAGATTTTTCGCTTAAAAATCACAGGTTACGTGAAAGTATCTTAATCGCACCTGAGCTGGAGTTTGGAGCGCCTAGTTCAACAGTGGTAGCCAGAGCAAGTGAATTGCCATTTGAAGCTGATGGTATCGATGTACATGTTTTTCATCACACCCTAGATATTTCTGCAACGCCTCATGATGATCTAAGGGAGGCGGCAAGGACTTTATTGCCAAGTGGTAAGTTGGTTATTGTCGGCTTTAATCCTTGGAGTTTATGGGGGTGTCGGCGTATATTTTCCAAGAAAGTGAAAGCGCCTTGGTGCGGACACTTTATTGCTCATCAGCGTCTAGAAGACTGGTTAAAGGTGGCAGGCCTCACTTTAGAAAGTAAGCGTTTTATACATTATGAACCCCCTATACAGAGTAGTAAGTGGCGTTATCGCTTTGCTTGGCTAGATAAAATTTTGAAACCGTTAAAACTGCCTTTTAGTGGTGTATATGTGATGACGGCAACAAAACAAGTAAGGCGTTGTATTCCTATCAAACCTCGTTGGTCAGGCGCTCGGGTTCGAGTGCCTCCTTTAACAAAACCGACAGCAAAAGAGATGAAAGAGTGAAAAAGGTAATAATGTACACAGATGGCGCATGTAAAGGCAATCCAGGTATTGGTGGTTGGGGGGCTTGGTTAACTTTTGGTGAGCACGAAAAACGACTTTGTGGCGGTGAGCATAATACAACAAATAATCGGATGGAGTTAATGGGGGCCATTGAGGGTTTACGTGCCTTGAAAGAAAAATGCGCCGTAACGCTTTATACTGACTCTTCTTATGTGCAGAAAGGCATTACAGAATGGCTAGCTGGCTGGAAGCGTAAAGGTTGGGTGACCGCTTCAAAGCAGCCAGTCAAAAACAAAGATCTTTGGCAAGCTTTAGATGAGCAGTGTTTACATCATGAAGTAACTTGGAAGTGGGTAAAGGGTCACGCAGGAATAGAAGGTAATGAAATTGCGGATCAGCTTGCTAATCTTGGCATTGAAGAGTTGAGGGCGACATCATGAGACAGGTGGTATTGGATACAGAGACTACAGGTATCGATCCTAAGCAAGGTCATAGAATTATTGAGATTGGTTGTGTTGAAATGATCGGTCGTAAGTTAACGAACCGCCATTTCCATGTTTACATTAATCCAGGTCGCGAGGTGGAAGAAGAAGCATTTCGTGTTCATGGTATTAGTAATGAATTTCTCGCCGATAAACCACGTTTTCACGAAATTGCTCAAGAGTTTTTTGACTTCATTAAAGGGGCTGAGCTCATTATTCATAATGCGCCGTTTGATGTTGGTTTTATGGATCATGAGTTTTCCCTTGTTGGAGGCTATCCGAAAACAGCAGAAGTGTGCGGCATTTTTGATAGTTTGGTTTATGCCCGTAAAAAGCACCCTGGACAAAAAAATAACCTTGATATTCTTTGCCGTCGTTATGGTATTGATAATTCGCACCGTGAATTGCATGGGGCGTTATTAGACTCGGAAATTCTGGCTGATGTGTATTTGCTAATGACTGGCGGGCAAACCAGCCTAGGCTTGGCAAATAACTCGGATTCGGATTCTAAAGGAGAGGGTGAAGTAGAAGCCATTCGCCGATTTTCCGCAGATCGACCTGCTCTGAAAGTTATTAAAGCAAGTGAAAGTGAGCTGAAGTTACACGAAGAGCGTTTGGATTTGATAGATAAAAAGTCTGGTCAGTCGCTTTGGCGGATACAGCACTAATTATTAAGAATATTTATATATCGAATAATGAAAGACGCCCTCTTAAACGAGGGCGTCTTTTTTAGCTTTTGATTTAGAGTAAATACGCAACGCTAAGTCCACCAACAACGCTGAGTACAATGGTATAAGGCAATGCCATCCATACCATTTTTCCATAAGAAAGCCTTAATAATGGTGCAATTGCTGAGGTCAACAAAAACAGAAAGGCTGCTTGTCCATTTGGCGTAGCTACACTTGGAAGGTTTGTGCCTGTATTGATTGCGACAGCCAAAGTGTTGAAGTGCTCTTGAGAAATTGCACCAGCATCGAGGGCTGCTTTTACTTCACTAATGTAAACGGTTGCCACAAAAACGTTATCACTGATCGCAGATAAAATGCCATTGGCAATAAAAAACATAATCGGCTGAGCGTGTGGCGGCATATGTAAAACAAAGTCAATAATAGGCTGAAACAAATGTTGCTCATGTATTACTGAAACGATAGTGAAAAACACGACTAAAAGAGCGGTAAATGGTAGCGCCTCCTCAAATGCATGGCCAATTTGGTGTTCTTCTGTAATGCCATTAAAAGCAGTGAGTAATACAATGACCATTAAGCCCACTAAGCCAACTTCAGCGACATGGAAAGCTAATGAAAGAATCAGTACTACGGCAACGATGCCTTGTACTATGAGTTGTGCCTTATGCTTACTTGTGCTTTTGTTGGATTCTTCCTTTTCGAAGTTTTTCAGAATGTTGCGTACATTTTCCGGTAGCTCTGCACCGTAATCAAACAATCTTGTTTTTTCTAAAATAATCACAGTCAAGAGACCACAGGCGAGTACTGGCATTGATACTGGGGCAACACGGATAAAGAACTCAATGAAGTCCCAGTCAGCTACTTTGGCGATCAGAAGATTTTGTGGTTCACCGACTAAGGTAGCAACACCGCCTAATGCTGTCCCAATGGCGCCATGCATCAATAAGCTGCGCAAAAAAGCACGGAATGCAGCAAGATCGATTTGGTTAATAGGAAGAATTTGATCGTCGTTACTGTGATTGTAATTGCCACTAGATGGCTGGTCGGAGGCGACTTTGTGATAAACCGAATAAAACCCAACACTCACACTAATCAAAACTGCAGTTACGGTTAATGCATCTAAAAAGGCTGAGAGTATTGCGGCAGTAAAACTAAAAACTAACGAGATAATTGTTTTTGATCGAATATTGACCAGTAATTTATTGAAAATAAAAAGCAACATACTTTGCATAAAGTAAATGCCGGCGACCATGAACATGAGCAAAAGAATAACATCGAAATTTTTTATAACTTCATGATAAACACCATCTGAGGTTGTTAAGCCTAATAAAATCGCTTCTATTGCAATCAATCCCCCAGGTTGTAATGGGTAGCATTTTAGCGCCATAGCAAGGGTGAAAATAAATTCGATGATGAAGAACCAACCTGTAATGAAAGGGCCTAAAGTGATTACGGCAATAGGGTTGATGATTAAAAAAGCGATCACGGCTTGCTTGTACCATAGGGGAGAGGCCCCTAAAAAGTTGTTGCCAAGCGCATGTGACAAAGTTGTCTTCATTTATTGCTCCTTTGGGGAAGGCATTAGCTGTTTTTCAAGATATTATTATGTTTTTTAGTGTGTTGATAATAAGGGATAAAGAAAGCAGTATCTATAGTGTTTAATGACTTTTAGATATTGCTATTTTTTTAAATAGCCCCACTATCTCAAGAAGTTATAATTAATTAGAGGAATAAATGTTGGAATTTTTAACTGATTATGCAGGTTTTTTGCTGAAGTTGATAAGTGTCGCTTTGGTTATTGGCTTTCTTTTGGCTGCTTTATCTAATGGGAAACGTAAGTCTCAGCCTGGTAGTTTGTCTGTGACGAAACTGAACGAAAGTTATGATGCGATGAAAGCTCAGTTGGATAATCAGCTGTTAGATAAAAAAGACCTTAAAAACTTGGCGAAAGAAAAAAAGAAAAAAGAAAAACTCGAAAAGAAAGCGCTGAAAAAAGCGCCTAAAGAAGCTGAGGAAGTGGCTAAAAAGCGTCTTTATGTGTTGGATTTTGAGGGTGACATTAAAGCCTCTGCAGTAGCGACCATGCGTGAGGAAATTACCGCTGTCCTGAGTGTTGCTAAGCCACAAGATGAAGTAGTTGTTCGCTTGGAGAGTGGTGGCGGTGTCGTGCATGGCTATGGGTTGGCGGCTTCTCAATTGCAGCGTATTCGGGAAGCAAATATACCTTTAACTATTTGTGTTGATAAAGTGGCTGCTAGTGGCGGTTACATGATGGCGTGTGTGGCAGATAAAATTATTGCAGCACCATTTGCTATTCTCGGCTCAATTGGAGTGGTGGCACAAATACCTAACGTGCATAGATTGTTGGATAAGAGTTTGATTGATGTTGAGTTGCATACTGCAGGACGATACAAGCGAACTCTCACTATGCTGGGTGAGAATACAGATGAAGGGCGTGAAAAGTTTAAGCAGGATCTAGAAGACACTCATGGACTGTTTAAGCGGTTTGTTTCAAGTCAGCGTCCACAGTTAGATATCGAGGAGATTGCTACAGGAGATACTTGGTATGGTTCCGAAGCAATTGAGAATAAGTTGATCGATGTTGTGATGACCAGTGATGCTTATTTGGTTTCAAATTACGAAAACGCAGAAGTTATTCAGATAGCTTATAAGCAACCAAAAGGTATGGCTGAGCGTCTTGGTTTGTCTTTCTTTTCTGCTTTAGAGCAAAAAGCGGTGTCTTGGGTTGGGAAACTTACTCAATCTCGAGGTTATTAATTAGTAAATTGTCTGTTTTAAAATGGGGGGCTGCTCTTAGTAGCCCCCCATTTTTATTTATTGGCCTGAAAGTTCGTTAGTACTTTGTAGCTCGTCGTAGTTTAGGCTTGAACCTGTCTCCGGAGTGACTGATTGAGCTGCTATTTTTTCTAGAGCATCATCTAGTTCTATTGGTTCAAAATATAGCAATGTTCCGATAATAGGGTGGTCTAAGTAGTTAATTTTTTTGCTCGCGGTTTTATTTTTCAGATTAAGTTTTAATACCAAAGCTGGTTCAAACTGTTTAATTTCTGGCTGGTTTTCAGGTTCCAGAGTTGGCCGTGAAAAAATATTTTCTGGGGCTGAATTGGTATTTGCTGTCTCAGGTTGAGTAAAACTATCAAATAGATAATGTTTATATTCAATGTCAGATTCCAAATATCGTCCAAGTTTTATGGCAATGTCACCGGTCAATTCTGGGTAACCGTCTTTTTCTTGAGTGCTGTAAAAGGACTTTTTAATGGTATCTCCTGGGAACTTGAAAATCAGCGTCCACTCTTGGTTTGCTAAAACTTTTACATGTGTGCCCAGTCTTGCTTCAATGTTCCCGAAAGGGGTTGATGGATCTATATTATTTTCCGGTTTGGTTGTTAGTTCTTCGGTTGTTGATAGACGAAGCAGATTTTCTGTGGACAGTATGTTTTTATAATCCACTTGCTCTGTTGATTGACCGTCAGGCCACTGAAATGTGACAAGATAGCCTTCATAGGCTCTAGCAGTATCCGGATTAATCTCTCCTTCATCAGCCATTGTGTAGGTGCTGAGTAGGGTGAGTGTTGAGAATATGGCTATTAGGGTTTTCAATGTAATAATTCCAAAGTCATTGTTGTTTGTTGGAAGCGTTCTTCTGCACTGTTCATTGTGGCAAGAAATTTTAAAGTGTCAGAGCCAGCCAGTTTGTACGTATTTGGTTTTGTTTGAATCAATTTAATCAGCTTCATTGGGTCAACAGGCGTTTTGCTATTGAAAAAGATTTTACCCTCTTTTGCATTAGCTTCAATTTTATTAATTCCAAGGCTTTCGGCTTTTAGTTTTAATTCTGTCTGACGGAATAGGTTTTTAGTGGCGTCCGGCAGCAGTCCAAAACGATCAATCATCTCTACTTGCAGGTCTTTCAGTTCTTCGCTGGTGTGGGCGCTGGCAATGCGTTTATACAGAATTAAGCGTGAATGTACATCGCCTAAATAGTCTTCTGGAATTAAGGCTGGAACACGCAAATTGATATCGGTTTGGGTTGGCGAGGTGATATCGATATCTGGTGACTCACCATTTTTCAGGGATTTTACGGCTCTGTCTAGCATATCCATGAATAGGGAGAATCCAACGTGTTCAATGTGACCGCTTTGTCCGTCACCGAGTAATTCACCTGTGCCTCGAATTTCTAAATCATGGGTAGCTAATGTGAAGCCTGCGCCTAATGTATCGGCTAAAGTAATGGCTTCTAAGCGTTTTTCTGCATCACCTGTGACTTTACGATCATTAGGAGTGAGCAAATAGGCGTAAGCTTGGTGGTGGGATCGGCCAACACGACCACGCAATTGGTGGAGTTGGGCTAAACCAAATTTATCAGCGCGTTCAATAATAATGGTGTTGGCATTGGGTATGTCTATGCCTGTTTCAATAATCGTTGAGCAGACCAGTACATTGGCTCTTTTGTGATAAAAGTCTGACATGACTTGCTCAAGCTCTCTTTCGCGCATCTGCCCATGACCAACAATGACTCGCGCTTCTGGGATGAGTTCCTCCAGCTCTTCGGCGGCTTTTTGGATGGTTTGTACTTCATTGTGTAAGTAATACACTTGGCCGCCACGGTGGAGCTCGCGCAGAATGGCCTCTTTAATTTGGTGCTCATCTTTTTGTTTTACGAAAGTTTTAACAGATAGGCGTTTAGCTGGCGGCGTCGCAATAATAGACAGGTCTCGAATACCCGATAAAGACATATTTAAGGTACGAGGGATAGGGGTTGCTGTGAGTGTTAAGATATCCACTTCCGCCCGCAAGGCTTTAAATTGTTCTTTTTGTTTAACTCCAAAACGGTGTTCTTCGTCGATGATTACAAGCCCGAGGTTGGCGAATTTAATACCACTTTGAATAAGCTTGTGAGTGCCAACAACTATGTCTGCTTTGCCTGATTCTAAGCGATCAATAGATGTGTTAGATTGCTTTCCTGAACGAAAGCGAGATAAAAGCTCGACTTCCACTGGCCAATCCGCAAAGCGATCGCAGAAGTTTTCGTAATGTTGTTGAGCGAGGAGGGTTGTTGGCACAAGGACTGCCACCTGTTTACCGTCTTGAACTGCTAGAAAGGCCGCTCGCATAGCGACTTCTGTTTTGCCGAAGCCGACATCGCCACAGACCAAACGATCCATAGGCTTTTTCGATGACATGTCTTTTACGACGGCATCAATGGCCATTTGCTGGTCTGGTGTTTCTTCAAACGGAAAGCCTGCCGCAAATAGCTCGTATTGATCATCGGGTTTAGCAAAGGCATAACCAACGCGAGCTTCGCGTTGAGCATAGATTTCAAGCAGTTCTGCGGCTGTGTCACGGGCTTTTTCTGCGGCTTTTTGTTTTGCGGTGCTCCATTTGTCAGTGCCCAGTTTATGAAGAGGGGCTGTGTCCTCGTCGGCGCCTGTATAGCGAGAAATTAATTGTAATGATGAAACTGGAACATACAGTTTGGCGTCATTGGCGTAGCCAAGAGTTAGTAGTTCTGTTTCTTGTCCATCTATCTCTAAATTGGTAAGTCCCAAGTACCGACCCACTCCATGATCTATGTGAACAACGGGGGCGTTTAAGCGTAACTCAGTGAGGTTACGAATAATGGCATCTTCATTAATGTTGTTTTGTTTGTTTCGACGGCGGTGCTGAGAAACCCGTTCGCCTAATATTTCACTCTCAGGAATAAGAGCTAATTCATCATTAATAATGAAGCCGCGACTAATGTTGCCCTCTGTAATAGCGAGTGATTTTGTTGATTTGGTAAAGGCTTCCCAGCTATCTACTTGCTTGGGTTTTATATTGTGTTTTTTGAGTAGTTCAAGTAATGCTTCTCGCCGTCCTGCGGATTCCGCCACAATTAATACTCTAGTCGTTGTGTCTGCTAGAAATGTTTGTAGTTTTTCAAGTGGTTGAGCGGCTTTTGAATCGATTTTGACATTTTTGGGCGCTTGATAATTAAGATGCTCTCCAGCGGAAGAAAAAATTATGTTTGTATAATGATTGAGCTTGGCAAAAATTTCGTCTTCTCTTAAGCAGATTTCGTCTGGTTTAAGTATTGGTCTTTCAATGTTGTAACTCAGCGATTCGTGGCGGCTGCGGAAATCTAGTTGAATGCTCGCAAATTGCTCATTAAAATTATCGGATCTGATGATTAGTGTATTGTCTGGCAGGTAGTCAAATACACTGGCTGTTTGTTCGAAAAATAAAGGTAGATAATATTCAATGCCAGCTGGGATGATTCCGCTAGAAATATCTTGGTAGATAGGACTGGAAAGTGGGTTAGTCTCAAAGCGCTCTCGAAAGGCTTGGCGGAATTGTTGAATGCCTTGTGCTGTGGTGGGGAATTCTTTTGCTGGCAGCATTTTTATTTCTGGCACTTTATTAATGCTGCGCTGAGTTTCAGAGTCAAACCAGCGAATCGAATCAATTTCATTATCAAACCAATCAATTCTAATTGGGTTTTCGGCCCCCATAGGGTAAACATCCATTAGAGCGCCGCGAATCGCATATTCACCATGTTCATGAACATTCTCCACATTTAAATAGCCTGCATTTGTTAGTTTGCGAGACAAGTCTTCGAGAGGAAGTTCCTGCCCTTCTTTTAAATGAAAGCGTTGAGCTTCTAAGTGTTGTTTTGGGCACAGACGAGTTATGCAGGAGGCTACTGTTGTCAAGACGATAGGGGTCTTGGTTTCGGTAAGCTTTGCTAAAGTTTCTAGGCGTTGAGAAATGATGTCTTGGTGTGGAGAGAATGCATCATATGGTAGGGTTTCCCAATCGCTGAATCTCAGTATTTCCCGTTTACTGTGGTTTAAGAACTGTATTTCATCCTCAAGTTCGTTTAGCTCTCCAACCGTGTTGGCCATATATATGATGGGGTGTGGGTGTTGAGAGGCTAAGGAAAGCAGTTGTAGGGCTTTGCGGCTACCATCTAATCCTGAGATTAAGTTTTTGAAGCCGGGCTTTATAGTGAGCGATACAGTTTCTGGCATGTTGGGATCAGTGTTCTCTAGTGGCAGACAGTGTTAGTGATACAGAGTCAGCAAAACGAAGGGCATGGGGTTTTGCTACTTCAACTTTTGCAAAAGTGACGTTGTTAGGAGTCATACAAAGTTCAAGTAAGTCCGCAGTGAGTTTTTCTAATAAAAGAAAACGATTATTTTCTGTGTGAGCTATCATTTTTTTGCAAATGGTTCGATAGTTCACTGCGTTTTCAACATCATCAGTGTCATAAGCCTGCGAGGCTGGATAGTGAATCCAAGCATTAATGACAACATCTTGTTTATTTTGTTTCTCCGATTCATTGAATCCAATATAGGTTCGTAAACGTAAGTTTTTTATATGAATTTGAGCTTCTGGCTTTATCATGGCGTGCTTCCGTGTTTTGAGCTTATTCATTTAATGGGCGATATTGTGTCGTTTTCATTCGGGTATGGCAACTCACTAAAATACGCGGCAATGCATTGTTTTGGATTACATTGCCAGTTTTTTAATTTGTATGCGGTGTTTTGTTAGATAAGTTAAATGCAATGTGGTTATAAAAGCACAAAAAAAGGGTCTTTTATAATTTGCAAGTCCAAAATTAAGGATAAAGTCGTAGTTTTAGGTAAAAGTTGATGCTTAAAGACCGTCTCATATGCTGGTCAAGGGGGGGAATGAGCTTTATAATACGTCGGTTTTTTGGTGAAGTGAGTTTGCGTTTTACAATTATCTTAAGATTAATTGTTTGTTCATGCATGTTTTCCCGGAGGGGGGTGTGGACATTTCGCATTACGCTTTTTGTGTTCAATTTATTGTTGGGCAGAACATATGTTTAAAATCTCAAAAGGCCTAGATCTACCGATCTCTGGTGCTCCCAATCAAGTGATTGATGCGACAATTGCTGCTAAGGCGGTTGCTGTTATTGGTCCTGATTACCATGGCATGAAACCTACCATGCTGGTAAAGGAAGGGGACAAGGTCAAAAAAGGGCAGGTTATCTTTACAGATAAGAAAACGGAAGGTGTTAAGTATACCGCGCCCGCCTCAGGTACTATATCAGCGATTAATCGCGGTGAAAAAAGAGTTCTTCAATCCGTCGTAATTGATGTTGAAGGTGACGAATCTGAAACATTTTCAGCTTATTCTGGCTCTGAATTAAAGTCTTTAGAACGTAGTAAGGTTGTTGATAATCTTGTCGATTCCGGTCTATGGACAGCATTTCGTACGCGCCCATTCTCAAAAGTTCCTGAAATTGATTCAGTGCCGAATTCTATTTTTGTAACGGCAATCGATACGAATCCTCTTGCTGCGTCTCCAGAAATTGTTCTTGCTGATCAAGCTGAGGCCTTTGCTGACGGTCTTACGGTAATAAGCCGTTTGACAGAAGGTAAGGTGTTCTTGTGTAAAGCCGCTGGCACAAAAATTCCGACAACATCTGATGTGACTGTTGAAGAGTTCTCAGGTGTTCATCCTGCTGGGTTAGCTGGAACGCATATTCATTTTTTGGATCCAGTAAGCGATAAGAAGACGGTTTGGTCTATTAATTACCAAGATGTTGTAGCTGTTGGAAAGCTTTTTGTAACTGGTGAGTTGAGTGTTGAGCGTGTTATTTCTATCGCTGGCCCTCAAGTCAAGAAACCACGCTTAGTTCGTACTCAACTCGGTGCAAGCTTAGATGGCTTGTTGACGGGTGAATTGAGCGAAGGTGACAATCGTATCGTCTCCGGTTCTGTTCTTTCTGGTCGTAATGCTTTTGGGCCTTTTGCCTACTTGGGTCGTTACCATAATCAAGTATCTGTTTTACTTGAAGGCCGTGAGCGTCAAATGATGCATTACCTTCGTGCCGGTGTTGAGAAACATTCTATTATGAATGTATTTTTATCTAAGCTTACTGGTAAAACATCATTCGATATGACAACAACGACTAATGGTAGTGATCGTACCATGCTGCCGCTTGGTAATTTTGAGCGCATTATGCCGCTTGATATTTTACCAACACAATTGCTGCGTGCGTTGGTTGTGAATGATACCGAGCAGGCTCAAAAATTGGGTGCGCTTGAGTTGGATGAAGAAGATTTGGCTTTGTGTACTTACAGTTGCTCAGGTAAGTTCGAATATGGCCCGATCCTTCGGGATTGTCTAACTCTAATAGAGAAAGAGGGTTAATTCATGGGGCTTAGAAAAGTACTCGACAAAATGGAACCTGAGTTTCACTCAGGTGGTAAATACGAAAAGTGGTATGCGCTATATGAAGCAGTGGATACTATTTTTTATCGCCCAAGTTCTGTGACCAAAAATGGCTCTCACGTTCGTGATGCAGTCGATATGAAACGCATCATGATTTTGGTATGGATGTGTACATTCCCAGCTATGTTTTTTGGTATGTACAATATTGGTCTTCAAGCCAATACGGCAATGGACGCAATGGGTGTTGCTCCTGCTGACACTTGGCGTCATGCCATTATTGGTGGCTTAACTAATTATAATGCCGCAAGCATTTGGGATAACATGATTTACGGTGCAATGTACTTTTTGCCTGTATATCTTGTCACTTTTGTAGTTGGTGGCTTCTGGGAAGTGCTATTTGCTTCTGTACGTAAGCACGAAGTAAATGAAGGCTTCTTTGTTACCTCTATTCTTTTTTCTCTTTCTTTACCCGCCACTGTGCCTTTATGGCAAGTAGCGTTAGGTATCACCTTTGGTGTTGTCTTGGCGAAAGAGGTGTTTGGTGGTACAGGTAAAAACTTCCTTAACCCTGCTTTGGCTGGTCGTGCATTCCTATTTTTCGCTTATCCAGCGTCAATGTCTGGTGATGCTGTCTGGACGGCGGTAGACGGTTTTTCTGGTGCGACAGCTCTGAGTCAACTTGCTGCTGACGGTGTTGCTGGTTTATCCGTTGCTTGGTCTGATGCCTTCTTTGGCTTCATTCAAGGTTCAATGGGTGAAACATCTACGTTGGCGATTTTAATAGGTGGTGGTGCGCTGCTGATTATGCGTATTGCTTCTTGGCGAATCGTTGCTGGTGTCTTGCTGGGTATGATATTGACGTCAGCCTTGTTTAATGCAATTGGTTCAGACTCTAACCCAATGTTCGCTACGCCTTGGTACTGGCACCTTGTTTTAGGTGGCTTTGCATTCGGTATGATGTACATGGCGACTGACCCAGTATCTGCTTCAATGACAAATCGTGGTAAGTTCTTTTATGGTGCCCTGATTGGTTTGATGGTTGTATTGATTCGTGTTGTTAACCCTGCCTACCCAGAAGGTATGATGTTGGCAATTCTGTTTGCGAACTTGTTTGCGCCATTTATTGACCATTTTGTTGTTCAGGCGAACATTAAACGGAGGATTGCACGCAATGGCTAGCGGTAACGATAGTATTAAAAAGACCATTATAGTCGCTTTATCTTTGTGTTTAGTGTGTTCTATTTTTGTTGCGGCAGCAGCTGTTGGCCTCAAGCCTATTCAGAACACTAACAAAGATTTAGACCGTAAACGCAATATTTTATCGGCTGCTGGCATGCTTGAGAAAGGTAAGTCTGTTGATGAAATTTTTGAGTCAGTTGAAACTCGTATTGTGAATTTGCAAACTGGTAAGTTTGCTACGCAAGAAGAGTTAAAAGAAGCGGGTATCAAACCTGAAACGTTTGATCAGAAAGCCGCTTCTAAAGACCCTAAGTTGTCGATTGCTCTTAAAGGCGAAAACGATCCAGCTGGTATTAAACGCCGTTCCAATTTCTCTGCCGTTTATCTTGTGATGAATGGTGATAAAATTGAGCGAATTATCCTGCCGGTTCATGGTTATGGCTTATGGTCAACCATGTATGGTTTTATGGCTCTAGAGGATGACTTTAATACGGTGATTGGTTTTGGTTTTTATGACCAAGCTGAAACACCTGGATTGGGTGGTGAAGTTGATAACCCTAACTGGAAAGCGCTATGGAAAGGTAAAGAGATTTACAATGACCAAGGTGAGGCTGTTATCCATCTTGTTAAAGGTGGTGTAGATAGCTCTGATCCAAAAGCAGCTTATAAAGTAGATGGTTTATCTGGTGCTACACTGACAAGTCGTGGTGTTACTCATCTTGTTCAATACTGGTTGGGTCAGGAAGGCTTTGGGCCATTCTTGTCGCGACTACGTAGCGAAGGAGTTAAATAATGTCTGATGTAAAAAAAGTCCTCTTTGGGCCAATTCTTGCTAATAACCCGATTGCTTTGCAAATTTTGGGTATTTGTTCTGCCTTGGCTGTTACAAGTAGTCTGAAAGTAAGTTTGGTTATGGCGATAGCCTTGACCATGGTAACGGCTTTCTCAAACTTTTTTATTGCGATTATCCGTAACCATATTCCGAATAGCATTCGTATCATTGTTCAGATGATTATCATTGCTTCTTTGGTAATTGTGGTGGATCAGGTCTTAAAAGCCTTTGCTTATGAGATCAGTAAGCAGCTTTCTGTTTTCGTTGGTCTTATCATTACAAACTGTATTGTAATGGGACGTGCAGAAGCCTTTGCTATGAAAAACGGTCCAGCAATGAGTTTTGTTGATGGTATCGGTAACGGTCTTGGTTACAGCGCAATGCTGATTGTTGTTGCCTTTTTCCGTGAGTTGCTTGGTGCTGGTAAGTTGTTTGGTGTCGAGATTTTTGCGACTGTTCAGAACGGTGGTTGGTACCAGCCTAATGGCTTGATGCTGCTTCCGCCGAGTGCATTCTTTGTTATTGGCTTGGTTATTTGGGCGTTGCGCGCATATAAGAAAGAGCAAGTTGAAGAGCCTGAATTTAAGATTGCAGCAAATTCTCGTTCTCAGGAGGCGCTATAAATGGAACATTTAATAAGTCTATTTGTTAAGGCTGTATTTGTTGAAAATATGGCGTTAGCTTTCTTCCTAGGTATGTGTACCTTCTTGGCCTTATCTAAAAAGGTTGAAACTGCAATAGGTCTAGGGATAGCGGTTGTTGTTGTTTTGGCAATCACGGTTCCTCTTAACAATTTATTGTATAAAAACCTTTTAGCAGATGGTGCTCTTGAATGGGCGGGTTTGCCTGGAGTTGATCTTAGCTTCTTGGGTCTGTTGAGCTACATTGGTGTTATTGCTGCTGTCGTTCAAATACTGGAAATGACTTTGGACAAATATATGCCAGCGTTATACAACGCGCTTGGTGTGTTCTTGCCGCTTATCACAGTAAACTGTGCCATCATGGGTGCCTCTTTGTTCATGGTTGAGCGTGACTATGATTTCGGTGAGAGTGTTGTTTATGGTGTGGGTGCTGGTGTTGGTTGGGCGTTAGCTATTGCTGCGCTAGCTGGTATTCGGGAGAAACTAAAGTATTCAGATGTTCCTGCAGGTCTTCGTGGTCTTGGTATCACGTTTATTACTGTTGGTCTAATGAGCTTAGGTTTTATGTCATTTTCTGGTGTGCAGCTTTAATTGGCTGCACATATCAGGCAACCAAGAATAAGGTTTAACTAACATGGTCAACTTAGAGATTATTCTAGGTGTGGTGATGTTCACAGCGATCGTGCTTGCATTGGTGGCAATTATACTTGCTGCTCGTGCTCGCTTGGTAAGTTCTGGGGACGTTACAATTCGCATCAACGGTGAAAAAGAAGTAACTGCGCCAGCTGGCGGTAAGTTGCTTCAAACTTTGGCGAACAGTGGTATCTTTCTATCGTCTGCTTGTGGTGGCGGTGGTACTTGTGCCCAGTGTAAGTGTAAGGTGACTAGTGGTGGCGGCTCTATGCTATCTACTGAGCAGTCTCACTTTACTCGCCGTGAAGAAAAAGAGGGCTATCGCTTATCTTGCCAAGTTTCCGTGAAGCAAGATATGGATGTAGAAGTGCCTGAAGAGGTGTTTGGTGTTAAAGCGTGGGATTGTACGGTTGATTCCAACCCTAATGTGGCGACCTTCATTAAAGAATTAACGTTGAAATTACCTGAAGGTGAAAACGTTGATTTCCGTGCTGGTGGTTATGTTCAGCTTGAGGCACCTGCTCATACAGTTCACTACAAAGATTTTGATATTGAAGAAGAATATCGCGGTGATTGGGATAAATTTAATCTTTGGAAATTTGTTTCTAAAGTAGATGAAACCGTTATCCGTGCATACTCAATGGCGAACTACCCAGAAGAGAAAGGCATTGTGAAGTTCAATATTCGTATTGCTTCTCCACCTCCAGGTAAAGATGATTTACCTCCAGGTCAGATGTCTTCTTACGTGTTTAGCCTTAAGCCAGGCGATAAGATTAAAGTGTACGGCCCATTTGGTGAGTTCTTTGCTAAAGATACAGATGCTGAAATGGTATTTGTTGGTGGTGGTGCAGGTATGGCGCCAATGCGTTCACATATCTTTGATCAGCTTAAGCGTTTGAATTCTAAGCGTAAGATTTCTTTCTGGTACGGTGCACGTAGTGTCCGCGAAGCTTTCTATACTGAAGAATACGATAAGCTTCAAGAAGAAAACGAAAACTTCGAATGGCATTTGGCGCTTTCTGATCCTCAGCCAGAGGATAACTGGGAAGGTAAAACTGGTTTCATTCATAATGTTCTTTATGAGAGCTACTTGAAAGACCATCCGGCACCAGAAGATTGTGAGTTCTACATGTGTGGGCCTCCAATGATGAACGCATCTGTTATTAAGATGCTGGAAGATCTAGGTGTAGAAAAAGAAAACATCTTACTTGATGATTTCGGTGGCTAGCGCCTGAATAAAGACCCACCTTTTGGTGGGTCTTTATTTTATTAGCGGTTAAAAAAGATTTTATATGCGTAAAAAAATATTATTTCCAGTTTTCCTGCTTATCGCTATTGCGGTTGTTTATCGCCTTTCTGTTTTTACCCCTGAATTAGTAAGCTTCTCAGGCCCGACTATGGGCACAACTTATACGGTGAAGTTTTATACAACGAAAGAGGTTGATGGTTCTTGGGACTTGAAGGGGGACGTAGATGCCGCATTGGTTCGTGTGAATGCGCTTATGTCGACTTATGATCCCAATTCAGAGCTTTCTAAATTTAATAAGTTGTCTGCTGGTCAGTCGGTTGGTGTTAGTGAAGATCTTGCCTATGTAATCGATAAGGCTTTGCTCATCAGTCAAATGAGTGGCGGTGAATACGATGTGACTGTTGGTCCTTTGGTAAATTTATGGGGATTTGGTCCTGGTAAGCGTGAAGATAAGGTGCCAAGTCAGGACTTAATTGATAAGGCAAAAGCACGAGTTGGCTATCAGTATTTAAATCTTGATGGCCGTCGTTTGACGAAAGAAAAAGATATTTATGTGGATTTGTCCTCTATCGCTAAAGGGTATGGCGTTGATGTGGTGGCAAAAGTTCTACAAGATAAAGGTATAGATAGCTACCTGATAGAGGTTGGGGGAGAAATTATCTCCAAAGGGGTGAAGTCTGATGGAACGCCTTGGAGAATCGCCATAGAGAGCCCAGCTGGTGGGCATTCTATGGCTGAGCGTGTTATATCTGTGACAGATGTGGCGGTTGCGACTTCTGGAGATTATCGAAATTACTTTGAAAAAAATGGTGTACGTTACTCTCATACGATTAATCCAATTACAGGTCGACCAATTACGCACAAATTAGTTTCTGTTACTGTAGTAGAGAAAACAACAACAATGGCTGATGGGCTTGCGACTGCAATTACAGTGCTTGGTCCAGATAAAGGTTTTGAGTTCGCGCAAAAAAATGGTATCGCGGCTTATCTATTGGTGAAAACAGATTTTGGTTTTGAAGAACATCCGTCTGATGCCTTTAAAGCTTACTTGAATTAGATTCTCAAAATATATTTTTAGGAGAAATCATATGTTAACGATTGTTTTGGCATTTGGCCTAATGCTGATGTTGGTTGCCGCTATGGCTGTTGGTGTGTTAATGGGTAGAAAACCTATTTCTGGATCTTGTGGTGGTATGAGTGCTTTGGGCATGGAAGTGGCTTGTGATATTTGTGGTGGCGACAAAGGGAAGTGCGAAAAAGAAACAAAAAAAGGTATGGCTGCAACGGTTTCTGATGACACGTTTTATGACGCATCTAAATAATTGATAGTAAAGAGGGTATTATGACAACGAGACATTATGATGTGGTTGTATTAGGCACGGGACCTGCCGGAGAGGGCGCTGCAATGAGCGCAGCAAAGGCTGGCAAAAGAGTGGCTGTTATTGAGGCAAGTTCACAGGTTGGTGGTAGCTGTACACATTTAGGAACTATCCCATCAAAAGCGTTGCGTCACGCTGTAAAGGAAATTATTGCTTTTAACACTAATCCAATGTTCCGTGATATTGGTGAGCCTCGTTGGTTTTCATTCCCAAAAGTTTTGGATCGTGCGAATCGAGTTATTGATAAGCAAGTTATGGGGCGCACTGAGTATTATGCTCGTAACCGTATTGATATCTACTTCGGTCGAGGTAAATTCAAAGATGCAAATACAATAGAAGTAAATACTTATGAGAAAGGACCTGAGCTTCTAGTTGCCAAAAAAGTGGTAATTGCTACAGGCTCTCGTCCATATCGTCCCGCTAATATCGACTTTTCGCATCCACGTATTTATTGCTCTGATACTATTTTAAGCTTGAGTCACACGCCTCGCTCTTTGATCATTTATGGTGCTGGTGTTATCGGCTGTGAGTATGCGTCCATTTTCTGTGGATTGGGCGTACGTGTTGAGTTGATCAACCCTGCTAAGAAGCTATTAAGTTTTCTTGATGACGAAATTACTGATGCGTTGAGTTATCACTTACGTGATGGTGGCGTACTGATTCGTCATAATGAAACGTACGATTCTGTCGAAACCACTGAGCGTGGTGTAGTTATGCATATGGCTTCTGGTAAGAAGTTGCGTGCCGATGCGTTATTGTTCTGTAATGGTCGCTCAGGTAATACGGATAATTTAGGTCTTGAGTCAATTAACTTAGAAGTTAATGGTCGAGGTCAGTTAGCGGTAAATGATACATATCAAACCGCAGTTGAAAATGTGTATGCTGCTGGTGATGTTATCGGCTGGCCGAGCTTGGCAAGTGCAGCTTATGATCAAGGTCGTGCTGCCGCAGCGAATATGTTTGGGGCGCCAGGTGGTGAATTTATTAGTGAAGTCCCTACCGGGATTTATACCATTCCTGAGATTAGTTCTGTTGGTAAGACCGAAGCAGAATTAACCGCAGAAAAAGTGCCTTATGAAGTAGGCCGTGCTTTCTTTAAAAATACAGCGCGTGCACAAATTACAGGCGAAGCGGTTGGTATGCTTAAAATTTTGTTCCACCGTGAGTCGTTGGAATTGCTTGGAATTCATTGTTTTGGGGACCAGGCATCCGAAATTGTTCACATAGGCCAGGCGATCATGAAGCAGCCTGGTGAGCAGAATACCTTGAAATACTTCTTGAATACGACCTTTAACTACCCAACTATGGCAGAAGCTTACCGCGTTGCTGCGTTGAATGGTTTTAACCGAGTTTTTTAAGTTTCATTTTGTTATAAAAATGTATGGTCCGCCTCGTTATTGCAAATGATATTTCGATAACGAGGCGGACCATAAATTTTTGTGTCTATTCAACAGCTCTTACTCAGTATTGATGAATTTCATTCCTTCTCGAATCATTCAACTTTCACTCAAAACATACCTGTCGAATGGATTGAGCCCGCATTAACACTCGCTTCAAAAGCGACTATTAGGCGTCGCCGCTTACCTGAAGATCAAGTTCTTTGGCTGGTTCTAGGTATGGCTCTTTTTCGAGATGAGTCGATTGAGAAAGTGGCAAGACGATTAAATATTTGTTCTGAAGGACTCTCTTCTGAGCAATTGATTGCTAAAAGCGGAATATCCCAAGTAAGGCAACGCCTTGGAGCTAATCCTATGCAATGGCTCTTTCAGCGTACCGGTTAACACTGGGCTAATAAGCGATTTGCTAAAGATGATTGGCAAGGGCTACAAGTGTTCGCTATGGATGGGGTTATTTTCCGTACGCCTGACACCCTTGATTTACAAACACATTTTGGTAGTGCCAGCAATGCAACCATAAAGCAAAGTGCTTATCCGCTGTTACGTTGTGTCGCGCTGATGAATACTCACTCTCATGTTATTTTAGATGCTTAAGTTGGCGATTATCGAACAGCGGAAACACCTTTGGCAGAAGCCAAGTTAGACAAGATTCCTGATCGCAGCATCACCTTGCTGGATAGGAACTTCTGGAGTGCCAATCTAATGCATACATTGATGAGTGGAGGTAATGAGCGACATTGGTTGATACCTAAGCGCAGTAATGCTGTCTATGACGTCGTTGAAGAGTATGGGGATGGTGATGCTTTATGGCGTATGACCGTTTCACCTCAAGCGCGTAAAAAGAACCCTTAGTTACCTCTGTACTGGGATGTGCGAGTTGTTGCTTATGACGTTCAAGGAAAATACTGACTTCTCTTCCTCGTAGTGATTACCAAGCGGATAAAATTGCTCAGCTGTACCATCAGCGCTGGGAAATTGAACTAGGGTTTCGGGACATCAAATCCTCGATGCTCAACAACGCCATTACGTTACGCAGTAAGAAAATCGATTTAATCTACCAAGAAGTGTGGGGGATGTTACTGGCCTACAACATCGTACGTCGAGAGGCGAGTCATGCTGCAGTATCACATGGTCAACGAGCGAGCGATGTGCGTTTTAAAATGGCATTTACGTTTATTGCTTTGAATTTAATCATAATGGCCGCCGCTAAGCCAGAATCGAAGACAGGAATGCGGCTTAAGGAGTTAAGGTCTGGGGTGTGTAATTGGTTTTTAGAGAGAAAGCGAGGCTTAGTAGACCTCGCATGATAAAGCAATCAAAGACGAGATATCCTGTATCTCGTAATACTGTTCCGCTTAAGTGAACAGCATTAACCTACGGGTCGCTTTTTTATTTGATTTCGGTCAGCTAATGACAAAGCATTCATAGTCTTGTCGTGAGCATCGGAGTAGGGTGAAAGGTAACCATTGTGAGTTCACTATAAAGTAACGGTCAAATACGAGAAATACTATGCTGGCTATTTTTACTGATTTAGCAGATTGGCTCACTTTCATATTATTTGGCTTGTCACCGAATTCGAAATTGGGTGATGCGGTACATTTCTTTATCGAAGACACAACCAAGATTTTTTTCCTCTTGGTCATCATGATCTACTTTATTGCGCTGTTGCGAGCGTCGCTCAATATTGAACGAGTTCGGGATTATCTTGCCAAGAAAAATCGCTTTGTTGGCTATTTAACCGGATCTGTGTTCGGCGCCATCACGCCATTTTGTTCCTGCTCAAGCATTCCTGTATTTCTTGGTTTCACCTCTGCAGGCATTCCTGTTGGCATTACCATGTCGTTTTTATTGACCTCACCGTTGATTAACGAAGTGGCTGTTTTGTTGCTGCTGAGTTTGGTTGGCTGGCAAATCACCTTGATGTACGTTTTGGTTGGTATGGCGGTTGGTGTCTTGGGTGGTGTATTTCTTGACCTTATTCGCGCTGAAAAAATGCTACAACCTTTTGCTTTAAAAGCTTATCAATCGGCGACACCTATCGCTGACTCGGGTAGTGCTTCTGTCGCAAAGCCAACATTGTCTTTTCGTGAGCGACACAACTTTGCTAAGAATGAGCTATGGGATATTTTCTCACGAGTATGGAAGTGGGTTTTTATCGGCGTTGGATTAGGTGCGGCCTTGCATGGTTATGTACCAGTCTCTTGGCTGGAAGGTAATCTTGGTGATGGCCAATGGTGGTCTGTGCCTTTGGCTGTGCTGCTTGGTATTCCGCTTTATTCAAATGCCACGGGCGTGATTCCTATTATGGAAAGTTTGATCACTAAAGGTCTGCCAATTGGTACCACTATGGCGTTTTGCATGAGCACCGTTGCAGCCAGCTTTCCAGAGTTTATTTTGCTTAAACAGGTGATGACGTGGAAACTGCTTGCCATCATTCTGGTGATGCTACTTTTCTCCTTCACTTTAGTGGGGTGGATTTTGAACCTTGTTAACTGAAAAGCTAATCAAAAAAGGAATAATCAAATGAAACAAGTCAAAGTGTTAGGTAGTGGGTGTAGTAAATGTGTGAAAACGGCTGAACTTATCAAAGCGGTCGCAGCGGAAAACGAAGTGCCAGTGAATGTAGAGAAAGAAACCAGCGCCGAAGTCATCATGAGTTATGGTGTGATGAGTACGCCTGCCGTAGTGATAAACGAGGTTGTTGTGCATTACGGCTCTATTCCTGATAAGAAAAAAATACAAAGCTGGTTTTAACCGATGAATTTCTTAATTTACCATTATTCCTTCATCACACCAGCAATCCTTTATCTTCCTGAAGAACAGCGTGTAAAAAGTGCGATTGCTATGTTTGAGGGAAGCGTGCCTGCTTATATCTTGTCCAGAGTCATGTTTTGCTAAAAAAGTGCTATCTTCTTTTGGTTATTCGCTTTAAATTAGTTTTATCTAATATTAAGTCTTATTAAGGTGAACCATGAAAAGTTATAAAGAAATCAACAAAGACCAAAATGCCTTCGCACGTGAATACCGTAAATCTTCTCCTGAAATATTGGATGGATTTATGGCGATGCATAAAGCTGCCATGGAAGAGGGAGCACTGGCAGTTAAAGTAAAAGAAATGATGGCACTAAGCATTGGCATTGCTTCACGTTGTGATGGCTGCATCGCCTCCCACGCCAAAGCGGCACTTCGTGCTGGCGCAACACGGGAGGAGCTTATTGAAACCATTAACGTTGCAATTATGATGGGGGGAGGCCCTGCAGTTATTTATGGTACACAAGCACTCGCTGCGGTCGATGAGTTTTTGGCCGGGTAAGATCTTATTGAAGGAAATGTAACCATATATTGGCTTCATTTCCTTCCTATTTCTCATCAGACAGTTTTTCATATTGGAAAATACAAGCCTGTCCTATCTTAGGTGAGGTTGTTTATAATTATTGCTTTTTACCAATATGGATCAAATGGAGGATGAAGAGAATGTCAGAGGAGGAGTCGACTACATCGGCTAGGCAACCTAGAAAGTATCGACATAAGAGTAGTCAAAGCAACGCTGAGCGAGCGGAAGTGCAGAGCGAAGCTAGGTCAAAGCGATTCTACAAAATAAAGCGTAAAATTGCGCACGTGTATTTCATTCAATCTGATTGGGCAAAATGCCCTTTGTCTTTTGCCGTGTGGCTTCCATTCGGATTTTCTGCCCCTATTGTAATACTTTCTCATTTACAAATTGAAAGTGAGCTGGCTCCTTTTGCGCTTGGCTTAGGTTTTGGGGCTTTGATATTAATAGGGGTTGGTAAGGTAGAAAAGTACGTTGAGGGCAAGTTATTACGGCATGAACCGCTTGCTCGTTTTGTATGGGGTTATCACTTGTTAGCTCTGACTAGTAGTGTTCTTTCTTTCTCATTGTTGTAACCACATTACTTGTTGAATTGAGCGGTGCTTGAGATCACTCAATATCGATATTTCATTAATCTTCATTCACCTAATGTTCACCGTTAGGCTGCACGAGAGAGTCACGAGCGTAATCTGTACGAAAGTGCCGAAGCCATCTTAATTCGCTGTAATTGTTCAATAAAAACACACAAGTATTTTGTGGTTTTGGATGAGCTTTCAATGTAGTGTCGTATTATTGTCAGGGATTGATTTAAGTGAATACGTATTTTTATTAAACAACCTTAGTTGTCTTTCCAAGCTGATTAACTTTACTTTTTTAAGGTTTTTAATATGAAAATTACTTCTTTTGCTTTGAAAAATTACCGTCGACTCTCTGATGTAACTCTTGTTTTGGGTGATAAGAAAACGGTTCTAGTTGGTGCAAATAATAGTGGTAAAACCTCTTGTATAGGGGCGCTACACACATTTCTGAAAAGTCCTGAGAATCTAAAGATCAGAGATATATCTAAATGTAATTGGAAGAAAATCCGAGAACTGGGGATTCAACTCGAACACGGCTTCCCTTCTACCGAGAGAATGGACGAAATATCGTCAACTTTAGTTAACTTATTACCAAGTTTAGACATTGAGATCACTGCGGAAGCGAGTGAGGCGTATAAGGTTAGAGATATTCTCCCTCATTTGGAATGGTGTGGTGGCGCTCTACATGTTCGTATGATTTACAAAGTACGTGATCTTTCTCAACTGTGTCGAGAGTTTGCGGACGCAAGGGCCGTTGTTGCTGAGCATGATCATGTAAGCCTTTGGCCTAAAGACCTTTGTGATTTTTTAGAGAAGGGGAAAAATCTAGCGAGGTATTTTGTTCAAGGACATTTTATTCTAAGCAAAGAAACAGAGCCAACGGTTCACGATGCTTTACAGCCCCTGAAACCTGAATCGTTAAAAAAGTTAATTCGAGTAGACGTCATATCCGAACAGCGTGGATTAGGTGCAGAAGACAGCGCTGATCAGAGGGGACCATATTCAGAGAAGCAGCGATTAAATAAATTACTTCGCGATTATTATGACCGTATTTTGAACCCTGAAGATTTTCCTGAGAAAAAAGATCTTGAATTTTTGGGGCAGCAGCAGACTTTAGAAAAGGGCTTTACGGATCGACTGAATGAACAGTTTGAAGCTCCTTTTAGAGAGTTAACAAATATGGGTTATCCGGGAATTGGCGGTAATCCAACTGTCGAAATTGCTGCCAAAATTAGTGGAATGGATGCTTTACAAAAATCATCATCAGTTCAATATCGCTTTGATAAAAATGAAGAAGAGTTTCTTCCTGAAAGTTATCTTGGGCTTGGTTACCAGAATCTCATATATTTGACCTTTAGGCTTTTAGAATTCCGTGATAAGTGGATGCGTGTCGGGAAATCAGTTTCTTCAGGGGAGAATGTCAGAGAACAGATTGAGCCAATTCATTTAGTTTTAGTAGAAGAGCCAGAAGTAAATCTTCATGCGCAGGTTCAGCGTGTATTCGTTTCGAAAGCTTATGATACGTTGAGGAATCATCCCGATTTACGAGGAAAGGAGAACCCTGCATACAATACACAGATGGTGATTAGTACCCACTCCACTCACATCATTGATGATATTGACTTTAAGGATTTACGCTACTTCCGTCGTAATGATGCTGATGCCTCTTTAAATATGGATCATACTTTAATTGCTAATATGTCGGAGCTTTTTGATAAGGCTAAAAATGAGCTTCTGTTTGTTAGGAAGCATTTGAAATTAACTCATTGTGATATTTTCTTTGCTGATGGCGTTATTTTTGTTGAAGGTCAAGCAGAGCGCCTGCTAGTGCCTGAGTTTATTTCTAAAAGATTTCCAGAGCTAACAAAAAGGTATATTTCTATGCTTGAGGTGAGTGGCGCTCATTCTCATAAATATCGGGAATTGGTTGAGAAGCTTGGGATCGTGACTTTAGTTTTGACAGATCTTGATTCAGTTAATGATGAAGGAAAGTCTTGCTACCCAAAAAGAGCAAGTGGTCAGAAGACTAATAATGACACATTGAGGCTATGGCACCCCAGAAAAGACTCAATAGATGAGTTATTGGACTCTTCTCAAAGTGCAGTAACTGGTCAAGGCATATCGGTCTACGTTGCTTATCAAAAACCAACGAAGATTTCTGAGCAAGAAGTTTTATCTCGAACGTTTGAAGATGCGTTAATTTTGGCGAATTTTGAAAATGAATATTTTCAGGGAAAAGACAAAATCAAAGAGGCAAAAGATAGCTTTGAAACGAAGGATAAATACTTGGAAGAGTCTCTTTATAACTATGTGCAAGGCTTAAAAAAAGGCGACTTTGCCTTCGATTGTCTCTTTCACCTCTCAGGTAAAGACACTCAAGATTTTAATCCCCCTGAATATATAAGTGATGGGCTGGCGTGGTTGCAAGCGCAACTTTCACCAAAGGTTTAGGAGGACATTATGTCAGAAGACTTTTATTTGGCGGAAGTTAGACCTGTAAATCATGATGATAGTGTTGATAGGGCTATCCAAGGGTGTCTTCAAATTGGATCAGGAAAAAGTTTCATCACTTTTGCAGGGGCGGGATCAGGTAAAACTTATTCTTTAAAAAAGGCGCTTGAATTTTTGAGTGATCAATATTCTGATGCTTTCACTCGTCAGGGAAAGCAAATTGCGGTTGTAACCTTTACTAACAATGCAGCAGAGGAAATTGTTGATCGAATCGAGCAAAATCCAATTTTTTCTGTTTCGACAATTCATAGTTTTTGTTGGTTGGCTATTACAGGTTTTAATGAAGACATTCGTAGGTGGTACTTAGATACGATTCCGTCAGAGCTTGCGGAGGTCGAAGACCTGCAAAAGCGTGGTAGAGCAGGAAAGGCATCGGATGCGCGAAAGAGAACTATTGTCCGTTTAAAGGAAAAAATGATTTGGTTAGCTGAGCCTCGTACATTTGTTTATGATCCAAATGGCGTAAATTCTTCTCCCGAAGCATTATCGCATGCGGATGTCTTGAAGATTTTCTCTCACTTTTTGACGGTCAAACCGATGATGGCCGAAGTTATTGTAAACAAGTTTCCTTTTATATTTATCGATGAAAGTCAAGATACTAACAACGATGTAGTTAATGCTTTTTTTGATCTTCAAAAGGCTAAAACTGATGAAGTTGTCATCGGTTTATTTGGAGATAGAATGCAGCGTATTTTTGGTGGGGGAGAGCCGCAGCTTGGTAAGTCAAAACCGACTGACTGGACTGCTTTTAACAAGGAAATGAATCATCGCTCTAGAAGACGTATTGTTGGCTTGGGCAATCATATTCGTAGCGAAGATGATGGGCGTAAACAGTTCGCCCGAGATGGGGCTTTTGAAGGTCATGTTCGATTTTTTTTATTACCTCATGGTGTTACAAATAAAGACCAAGTCGAAGCGAAAATACGACAGGCTATGGCAGAAATCACCGATGATGCAAATTGGATAGATACTAAATCTGAAGAAACAGCAATCTTACTTCTGGAGCATAAAATGGCTGGTCGACGGCTTGGCTTTGATAATCTTTGGGATGCACTCTCAAACTCAGAAAAAATGAAGTATCGGATTACTGAAGGTAGTATTACTGAGCTGATGTTTTTCTCAGATATTGTGTCTCCCTTAGCTGAAGCGAGTTTGGAGGAAAGACGAGCAGACTTGATGTCTATTTTGAGACAAAGTAATTCACCGTTGCTTGAAGCTGAAGAGTTAGAAGCTGATAAGGACGATCCGCTAAAGGCTGCCAGAACTGCGGAACATGCATTTAGACAAGTAATTTCAAATGAAAATGTTAGCTTTCGTGAAGTTCTTGAGGTGCTTGCTGAGTACAAGCTGCTTAAAATTCCAGATAAGTTGAAGTCGTTTGTGTCGGTTTATGAAGACGTTGAAACTGAGATAGAAACTTATCAATCAGAAACAACCCAAACGGAGTCCGCAGACTTAGAGTCAGAGGAAAAGGATAGAAGCGAGATTGCTGCTTGGGCGGAAGCCTTAGAGACTAATTTCTTTCAAATTCGAAACTATAAAGACTACATCGATGAAAATACAATGTATCGAACTCATCAAGGTGTAAAAGGTAATGAATTCGAACGTGTTATGGCTATTATGGATGACGATGAAGCTGGTGGATTCATGTTTTCTTACGAGCAGTATTTTGGCGTGAAGGAGCCTTCTATAGCGAGTCAACAAAAAGTAAAAGCCGGTGCTGAAACAGGTCGAGACCGTACTCGACGATTGTTCTATGTCACATCCACACGGGCTAAGAATAGTCTTGCTCATGTGATTTATACATCCGATGTAGCCAAGGTAAAGGAAAACCTCATAGAAAGAAGGTATGCGAGAGAGAATGAGATTATTGAGTTTCAAACACAGTTTCGTATGAGCTAGAAGGGCTTCTATTTTTTTAAAAGGTAATATTTTGAAAGTCACCTTGTCCATCAGTGCTCAACACATCGCTTGGTTAACGATTGCCATCATTTTAGGAATGGCCATTGCTTACTGGTATACCGGCTGGCCAGTTATTGCGGTGTATTTTGGTATTCCAGTCGGCATTTTGAGTGCTTTAGGCTTCTTTTTAGTAGATACGTTTTTCCTGAAAGAGGTACGAACTTTGATTAAGCGCTTTTTATTAAGAGCGCTTTGCATGCTTGTTATTTTGGTGACTGTTTTTACGATGTTTGTGCTTTTAAAATGACAGGTATTCTTTTTAAAAATCATGAATTTAAAGCACTGTTATTGATCTTAAGTTTCTTGTCGACCTAAAGGCGCGACTTACACTAAAATTACAGAAAAGTGGTCGTACTTTTCAGCTGGCTGCTGTCTTTGTCTTTCTATCTCTGAAACTCCGAAGAAATCAGTTCGACGCAATCCCGATTGCGCGACCTTATGGAGTTTCAGCGTCAGTTCAAAATATCCTTTCTAATCACATCAAAAATAATTTATGCCTTGCAATTTATTTCGTCTTGCTAAACCAAATTTCAAACAGAGTAAATGAGACGTTTGGGCTGAAAGCCCGATAAAAAGATCTTTTGGTTACTTTTGCATCGATTGGCAAAAGTTACACGCCCAGCAGGGCGGAATAAAGGTCATGAGTAAAAATCGACTGAGAGGAAACAAACGTACTTGCGTAATCGAAAAACAAAAAAAGGCGACTTCGAGTCGCCTTTAGCGTTTTTCTAGTAAGCGGGTTGGTCGCCACGCTTGACCTGCATACGGCGCAAGAACTCTGACATGATGTGCATGTAAAGTTCGTTGCCCAGATATTTGTCTTCCACACCTCGGTCGATACTTGGGTTGTCGTTTACTTCGATCACGTAACCGCGGCCATTAATTTCTTTTACGTCTACACCATAAAGACCATCGCCAATAGGTTTGGTTGCAGCAATGGCAGCTTGTAACACGCGACGAGGCACTTCAAACGTTGGTAAGGTATCGAAACCACCACTTTCGCTGGCACTGTCACTGTGTTGGTAGATCTGCCAGTGATCTTTCACCATGTAGTAACGGCAGGCAAAAATCGGCTTGTTATTCAGGACACCGATACGCCAATCGAATTCAGTGTAAAGGTATTCTTGTACTAATAACAAAGAAGACTTTTTGAACAAGGTGTTTAAGCTTTCGGTTAAAGCGTCACGATTTTCCGCTTTGATCACGCCTTTTGAAAAAGCGCCATCGGGAATTTTTACCACCATTGGATAGCTGATCACGGCTTCCAATGCGTCTTCCACGTTGCTTTCACCCTTGTGTACGATGCGTGTTTTTGGACACGGCACTTTGTGAGTGTTGAACAAGTCGGCTAAATAAACTTTATTGGTACAGCGCATGATGGATTGTGGGTCGTCCATAACGACCAAGCCTAAGCCTTCTGCCTTTTTGGCAAAGCGGTAGGTGTGGTGGTCGATGTTGGTTGTTTCACGAATAAACAAGCCATCGTATTCCGGCAGACGCATGATGTCTTTAGGTCCAATGGTATCCACGTGAATTCCCAATTGCTTGCCGGCTTGAATAAACTTTTTAATGGCTTGTTCATCGCTTGGTGGTAGCTTTTCTTCAGGGTTTACCAAAATTGCCATATCGAATTTTGCAGTACGTTGTGTACGACCCTTGCTCCATACCTTGTTACTAAATGCTTCAAGGGATTCTGCGAATAAGGTTTCTTCCTCATCGTTCAGTTTACTTTGGGAGGTGGATTGCAACGCGGTAACTTGCCATTCTTTACGATACTTTAGCGTAACTTCCAATACAGGGCTCGGAAAACTCTCGAACAGTTTACGCGCGAATTCCTTCATCTCTGGATGAATCGTTTTACCAAATACACAGTGAAACTTTAGCTCTGTTGTTGTTTCTGGTTTGGCGAGTTTTTTGGCCAATAATGGTAGCCATTGAGAAATTTCTAACTCATATAGGTCTTTTTTGCTTAAGTCGTTGAGCACACGCACAGAAGGCATAACGTGGTGACCACGACTTTCTGCCAACAAGGAGCAATAATAGCCGTCAGACAGATATTTACTGCTTTTACATAAGTTGATGATCCGAGTGCGTCCTTGGCTTTTGGTTGAAGCCAAGTTTAGGTATTGAGTAAAGGTGATCACTCGATCACTGGGAAGAAACGCCGACCAATCTTTGGCCTGATCAACAACAATGTATGTCTGCGACATTAGTTCTGTTTTTCCTTCTATTGAAATGGGCTCGAAATGAGCAAAAGCACCTTAAAAAGGTGTTTAAAAAATGTCCTCAATTTGTGCGGATATTGCGCTTAATTTATGAATTTAACAATAGGCTAAAAGATCTTTTTACGACGATTGCGCTTGATATTTTTTGGTTAAAAATGGGCTCTCTTTCACTTTTTTCGTGACATCAAAAGTGCGTTTTTGTATGAAAAAATAAATTGTTTTCTTGATGAATAAATAAACTATCTTTTAGAGAAATTTAGCCCTAGAATTCGCAAAAATTTACATCGTCTGATGGTGGCTTTTCGTCTTTGATGTCTAACCGCGTATTTGACGATCCTTGCGACCTTTTGCCCTTTCGAGGCGATGCCATGAATACACCTACCGCTATTTCAACTTTGTCTAACATAGATATTGGTTTGGCCCATTTAAATGATCTTAAGGCTTTATTAGCGATAGAAGAGAGCGCTTTTAAAGGGGATCGTTTGAGTCGCCGCAGTTTTCGTAACGCGATCACCAGTAATGGCTCTGCGCTCTTTATTGCAAAGGGGGAAAGTGGTGATTTACTCGGCTATGCCTTATTACACCTGCGACAGGGTACTCATTTGGCGCGTTTATATTCGCTGGCTGTATCGCCTAATGCGCGTGGTCTTGGTATTGCGAAGTTATTGGTGCAAGCCTGTGAAGAAAAGGCTCTCAAAAAAGGCAAGATGTTGCTGCGTTTGGAAGTCAGTGATGTGAATCATAATGCGATCGCCTTGTATCAAAAGATGGGCTACAAAGAATTTGGCCACTATGATGCTTACTATGAAGATCAAACTGATGCGATTCGTATGCAGAAACGTCTTCGCTACGCTGGTGGTGAGCAAAATACTCGTGCGATTCCTTGGCTAGCTCAGGGCACACCTTTCACCTGTGGCCCGGCGTCCTTGCAAATGGTGTTGTCTTCAATGCATCCAGATTATCAAGCGACACCACACGATGAGCTGGAAATTTGGCGTGAAGCGACGACTATTTTTATGACATCTGGTCATGGTGGTTGTCATCCTATGGGATTGGCTTTGGCCGCGAAGAAACGTGGCTTGTCAGCGGATGTTTGGTTAAGTGAGGCTGGTCCGTTATTTGTTGATAGTGTCCGTAACGAATTAAAGAAAAGTGTCATCACTCGTGTGCATGAAAGCTTTGCTCAGCAATGTGAGGAAGTTGGTGTTCCTCTGCATTATGCTGCAATGCCATTGGAACAATTGATTGAAGCCTTTGATAAGGGCGCCTTAGCAATTATCTTGATCAGCACTTTTCGTATGGACGGTAAAAAATCGCCCCATTGGGTTGTCATGTCTGGTTACGATGAACATTGTATTTTGGTGCATGATCCAGATCTAGATGATGACAAACAATTGCCTGATGATCCGCCAAGCCCACTGGATTGTCAGTTTGTGCCCATTGCCCGTGATGAGTTTGAAAAGATGTCACGCTTTGGGCAAAGCCGTTTGCAGGCTACAGTGGTGTTAAGGGTTTGATTTATGAGATCGATTCTCATTATTGGCTTTTGCTCAGTCCCACGTTACACTCTTGATCTATGCTAGATTTTATTTCTAAGTGATTGACCTAAAGACCATTTAGGTCAATCCATTTTGGGCTTTATGATGCAAGATATTTTTACCCCTCGTTTACAGCTAAGACGTTTCACCGTGTCGGATGCGGCTGATTTATTTGACTACTTATCTAACCCCAGAGTGAATTGTTTTATCGATGGCAAAGTGTCAACGATGGAGCAGGCCATCGTTGAGGCTGAAAAGCGCAGTCAGGACGATTCATGTCTCGCGGTTTGTTTGCAAGAAACGGGTGAAGTGATTGGCGACCTATTTCTGCATGAAGATGATATGCATGGCGACCCTTCTAAAAGTGGTGAATCTCAAGCCTCATCGAAATTAGAGGAGAAAACCTGGTCTGCCGATACCTATTCGGTCGGTTGGAACTTCAATGCCAAGTATGAAGGCAAAGGTTACGCCAGCGAAAGTGCAATGGCATTGCTCGATTACTTATTTATGCAGAAAGGTGTTCGACGCATTTATGCCTATGTGGAGGATGATAATGTTCGTTCTCAAGCTTTATGTAAGAAGCTCGGGATGCGTCAAGAAGGGTGCTTTATGGAGTTTGTGACCTTTGTTAATCATCCTGATGGCACGCCCAAATATGAGAATACCTTCCAATATGCCATTCTTAAAAAAGAGTGGCTACAACGAAACCACTAGGTTCAAATAATTTCGTCCGAATGACTATTCTGCACAAAAATCCAAGCGATCATTTTTAAACGCTGTCATGATATTACTCACTGATCTGGAATAATCTTATTAAAGGAGTGGTTCAATGAAGGTTGCGTTTACCAGTGACAATATTGCCGGTGCTTCAGAGTTTGTTTTCCAAGCTATGATGGAAGCGTCACAAGGCGATGCCATGCCCTACGGTAATGATGATGGCACGGCGCAAGTTACCCGTATGTTGTCGGAGCTTTTTGAATGCGACGTGGATGTCTTTTTGGTTTCTACGGGAACCGCCGCGAATGTTTTAAGTATTAGTGCGTTAACGCCACCATGGGGCAGCGTACTGTGTCACACAGAAAGTCACTTATTAAACGATGAATGTACGGCTCCAGAGTTTTATACCAATGGGGCGCGCTTTGTTGGGGTTGGAGGTTCTGATGCGAAGATGGATCCTGCTCAGCTTACGAAATTAGTCAGTCAAAAAATTGGTGATGTGCATTCTTGTCAGCCATCGGTGATCAGTTTGTCACAAGTGACCGAAGTGGGCAGCGTGTACTCGTTAGAAGAGATTCAAGCCATTACCGATGTGGCGAAAGAGGCGGGGTTGCCTGTTCACATGGATGGTGCACGTTTTGCTAATGCTTTGCTGGCTTTAGGTTGTACGCCAGCGGAAATGACTTGGAAGGCAGGTGTGGACATTGTGTCCTTTGGGGCTACGAAAAATGGCGTCATGGCCGCAGAAGCCATTGTCGTGTTCAAACAGACTTTGGAAGCGAAAGGCATTTCGAGTGAAACAGTGGCAAAAGAGCTGGGTTATCGCCGCAAACGTGGTGGGCATTTGCATTCGAAAATGCGTTTGCTTTCTTCACAAATGATCGCCTATTTAACCAATGAGTTGTGGCGCAAAAATGCCACACATGCCAATGAAATGATGGCTTTGTTACAAGACGGCCTAAAAACCATTCCTGGGGTGAAAATTAACACGCCAGCGCAAGCCAATATGCTGTTCTGTACCTTGCCTACCGACATGATTGAACACCTTCAAGCTGAAGGTTTTGGTTTTTATGGCGGCCGCTGGGAAGAAGGCGTGATCAGGCTGGTAACCTCTTTTAGAACCCCCAAAGAAGGTGTTGAGGCTTTTATCGCTTCAGCAAAGGCGTTTGCAGCCCAAGAAAAAGCATGATTAAGAGCGATAGCTTGACGGTGCAACGCCAAAAGCTTGTTTAAACGCGCGATTGAAATGGCTTTGATCGTAAAAGCCGACATCGGCAGCGATGTCGGTGATTACCGCATTCGGTTTGGCTAATTGCGCACACGCTTTTTCCAATCTTAAGCGCATTAACCAAGCATGTGGGGCCAGCCCTGTTTGCTTTTGAAAGCGTCGAATAAATTGAAACCGTGTTAACCCACAAAGTTTAGCAAGATTGTTGAGTGAAATTTTGCTGGATATATTGGCTTCGCAATAGTCTCGAACGGTTCGAATTTGTTGTTCAGTTAGAGCTGGCATCTCTTGGATTTGTGCTTTTTTCTCTGATGCCAGTATTAGATTTGAAAGAGCTGAGGTCCATAAACTCTCTTTTTGAAGCTGGCTGGCGTGCTGACTCGGGGCAAATGCTCTAATGAGCTGGATAAAGGCTTGATTGTGACTTGGGTTGTCGATCACGGCAGGAGCAAGTTCGAATGGTGAGTCCTTATCCTGGCTATCCAGACGAATCGTTTGCATGAGTTCAATAGGAACTCGCACGGTTTTCAAATGGCGTTTGGTATTGTCTCGTCCAGATCCATCATGTACTTCACCTGGTGGCATTAAGCAAATTTGTCCCGGTAAAAGGTCTAGGGTGTTATGGTTTACGGTCTGGTGTTGGGAGCCATGGGTAACGAGACCAATGTGGTAGTCTAAGTGGTAATGGGGCTGAAAATGGAATTCACCTAGCGTCGCTTCACAAATAACCGTACCTGGATATTCAAGAATATGTTGATAGCGGAAGGACTCGGTGCTTGTCATAGTGCAAAGATCTCGTCAATTGTTCTATTTAGTCTGGTTTAGTTGATGACTTTTGCCCCATAACAGGGCTTACTTATGGTAGCGATAAATTTGTCGTTCTGCTTGTATTTTTGTGCGCGGTAATTCAGAGCAACGTAGAAAATTATAAGCCGTATATGTTATTGATAATTAAGGATTCATTGTTATGGAAGAGTTATTGGGCTATCTATTAAGCGTTCAAACTCTGGTACTTGTACTGGTGGTTTTGTTGCTAAAAACTTCGATTAAGTTTGTGCCACAGAATCAAGCCTATGTGATTGAGCGTTTTGGTAAGTATCAATCCACAAAGGAAGCGGGATTGAACTTTATCTTTCCTTTTATTGATCGTATTTCCGCAGATCGTACGTTAAAAGAGCAGGCGGTTGATGTGCCTGAACAAAGTGCCATTACCAAGGATAATATATCCTTGCATGTCGATGGCGTATTGTATTTCCGCGTATTAGACCCTTACAAAGCGACCTATGGCGTTGATAATTATGTTTTTGCTGTGACTCAATTGGCGCAAACAACGATGCGTTCTGAGCTAGGTAAAATGGAACTGGACAAAACATTTGAAGAGCGTGACTTGCTAAATACCAATATTGTGTCTTCTATTAATGATGCAGCAGGCCCGTGGGGAATTCAGGTGTTGCGTTATGAGATAAAAGACATCGTACCTCCGCAATCTGTCATGGAGGCAATGGAAGCCCAAATGAAGGCGGAACGTGTGAAGCGAGCGCAGATCTTGGAATCCGAAGGGGATCGTCAGGCAGCTATCAACCGTGCTGAAGGTGAAAAAGCGTCTGTCGTCCTAGCGGCTGAAGCCGAGAAAGAAGAGCAGGTGCTGCGTGCTGAAGGTGAGGCTAAGGCTATTGTGGCGGTTGCGTCGGCTCAGGCCGAAGCGCTTCGTCAAGTGGGTGAAGCGGCCGCGACTGAGGAAGGGCAAAAAGCGATTCAGCTTGATCTTGCTACGAAAGCCATTGAAGCCAAGCAAGCCATTGCCAAAGAGTCGTCTGTGGTGCTATTGCCCGATGGCGCAACAGAAGCCTCTGCTGTGGTGGCTCAGGCGATGACCATTATTCAGAAAATGACAAAAGGGAGCTAGCTATGGATATCATTGCCAATAATCTGGCGCAAAGCTTGTTTATTGTTGGTTTGATTCTGCTGGTCATTGAAGTCACCGTGTTAGGCTTTTCGACCTTTGTGCTTTTTTTCGTTGGCTTAGCTGCAATGGCCACAGGCGCTTTAGTGTACTTTGGTGTGTTGCCGAATAGTGTATTGAGTGCTTCTTTAAGCACCGGCGTGATTACAGCGGTTGCCGCTTTAATATTATGGCAGCCGTTGAAGCGTTTGCAGTCGGAAGTAAGCACAAAGAAAGCGAAAAGCGAGTTTACCGATCATCAGTTTATTCTCAAAGAGCCTGTGTCACCGACTTTGTCGCCTAAATATCACTACTCCGGTATCGAATGGTCTTTAATAAGCGAAGATTTTATTGAGGCTGGGACGAAAGTAGAGGTGACAGAAGCCGAAGTGGGTAAGCTGCATATCAAAGCGATAGGTTCTCATTAGTTACCGTTAGTTCTTATTGGAAGAAGCGTCAAGTGTATCGGTTGATAACCGAATAGGCTTGGCGTTTTTTTTATTTAAATCAAGGCGAAGATTTGTGGCAGGCTTTTTGTGGTAACCAAAATGAAATAACACTGGTGAGAAAAAGAAAACCACATGATACCCAGAGGCAAGCAATCAAACCGAAGTCTTGATATATCCAGCCAGACAAAATCGTACCTATGAGTCTACCCATGGCATTCGCCATATAATAAAAGCCCACATCCAAAGACACGCCATCTTCGCTGGCATAATGCACGATCAAATAACTGTGTAGAGATGAATTAACCGCAAATACCACCCCAAACAGGATAAGCCCAATGAGCAAAACCGCTAAAGTGTCATCGACGCTCTGTAAGCCAATGGCTATAGAGGCGGGAATGGCGGTTAGCAGTATTGCCCAGAATTTGGCCTGTGCGCCAGTTGGGTTCTGCTGTTTTGCTTTGCCTGTGACATGGGGGGCAAGGCTTTGCACTAGGCCATAGCCGATAACCCACAAGGCAAGAAAACTTCCCACCCGCCAGTGATCCCAACCAAATTGGCTAGACAAATAAACGGGTACAGCAATGACAAACCATACATCCCTAGCACCAAATAAGAAAAGTCGAGCGGCTGAAAGTAGGTTGATTTCACGGCTTTTAGACAGTATTTCTGAGAATTTAGCTTTGTTTTTAGATTTACCCAAATCGCCCTGCAGTAGGTATAGACTGCTAAGCCAGACAAGCGTTAATGTGAGAGCCATCACTAAAATGCCATGATGAAAACCTATCGTGCTCAATAACAGTCCGCCTAAGAAAAAGCCGACGCCTTTGAGCGCATTTTTTGATCCAGTGAGTAGGGCAACCCATTTGTACAAAGTGCCGCTAGCATTTTTAGGCACGAGGGTTTTTATGGCGCTTTTTGCACTCATTTTGTTGAGGTCTTTGGCTATGCCGGACAAGGCTTGCGCGGCCATGACCCATGGTACTGTTAAATATTGGTTCGGAAGTAGCAGCATAGAAAGAGCGATGATTTGCAGAGCAAGCCCAATATTCATAGTGCGATTAAGCCCCCATTTGGCTCCAAGCCAACCGCCAAAGAGGTTGGTGATAACACCGAAAAACTCGTAAAACAAGAAGAGCAAAGCTATGTCTAAAGCACCATAACCGAGCTGGTAGAAATACAGCACGACCAGCATGCGCAAAGCGCCGTCAGTTAACGTGAAACTCCAGTAGTTACCGGTGATGATAAGATACTGACGAACATTGGTGGGTAATTTTGACAGCATGGATTGTTTACTTCGCTCTTACTTTGTTTTTGCTAACAGGCTATTTATCGAGTTGGCCAACTTTGTACATCAGCTCTGCTGTGCGGTTAGCATAGCCCCATTCGTTGTCATACCACACGTAGAGTTTGACTTGGGTGTCGTTAATGACCAAAGTGCTAGGGGCGTCAATGATGCAAGAACGAGGATCTGTACGGTAATCAATGGATACCAGCGGGCGTATTTCATAGCCCAGAATCCCCTTTAGTTCTCCTTCACTGGCAGTTTGTAGTAATTGATTGATCTCTTCTTTTGATGTTGGGCGTTTCATTTCGAATACGCAGTCAGTTAAAGAAGCATTGGTCAAAGGTACTCGGACCGCATGGCCATTTAGTTTACCCATCAGTTCTGGAAATATATGTGTAATGGCGGTTGCTGAACCTGTGGTGGTGGGAATCAAACTACTGCCACAAGCGCGAGCGCGACGTAAGTCTTTGTGTGGGGCGTCTATGATAGTTTGCGTATTGGTGATGTCATGAATGGTGGTCATAGAACCATGCTTAATGCCAATGTTTTCTTGTAGCACTTTGACGACTGGTGCAAGTGAGTTAGTGGTGCATGAGGCGGCAGTGACGATTGAGTGTAGGCTGGGAATGTAGTCCTTGTCATTTACACCCATAACAATGTTTATGACACCGTCTTCTTTGACTGGTGCTGTGACGACAATGCGTTTAACACCTTGGTCTAAATAGGCTTGTAAAGCCGCTTTGGACTTCATTACGCCAGTGGCTTCAATGACGACATCGCATTGTGACCAGTCTGTTTCTGCTATTGCGCTGTGTTGAGTACAAGCGATGCTTTTGCCATTTACTATAATATTGTTGCCTTCAACTCTTGCCTCATTGTGCCAGCGTCCATGAATTGAGTCGAAGTTAAGTAAGTGGGCTAGCGTAGCTGCGTCGCCTTTTAGATCGTTTATTTTTACAAATTCAACATCTTCCCAGTCAAAAGCTGCTCGGAAAGAAAGTCGTCCCATACGACCAAAGCCGTTTATTCCTACTTTAATAGTCATTATGTTGTCTCAAATAAATGATGAAAATTGTTTTATTAACAGCAAGAACCCGTTCGTTTGGGTCTGCCATTCATGGTTTCGAGTTGGTCTACATTGTCTTTTAACCACAAAATTTGATTGTCTAATGTGATCTGTAAAACACTTCTAGCCCAATGAGGTAAGTCAGGATGTAACTGATAAAACACCCATTGTCCTTGTCGTCGATCACTTAGCACGCCATTCTTGCGTAACTGGGCAAGGTGACGAGAGATCTTAGGTTGTGTTTGCTTCAGAGCTTCGGTGAGTTCACAAACGCATAATTCCTGATATTGGGTAATCAACAATAAGCTTCGCAAACGGGTGTCATCGGCAAGCGCTTTATAGAAATGTTCCGGGGTCATGGAAAAAGCCATCAGTTAATGTTGATCAAAGTGTATGCGGAAAATGCATATATATGCAAAACCATATATGAATTTAGTTTAAGATTTAACAAAAAATTCATTTATCACTTTGTTGTGAAAGTTTAGTACATGGTTGAGTGAAGTCTGAAATTAAATAGCAATAAAAAGGGCGAATTACATGGAAATCGCCCTTGAAAGGTATTGGTTTTTTTAACGCAGAACCAAAAGTGGAATGTCGCTTTCGATTATCATTTTGCTGGTGTTACTGCCAACAAAAAATTGACGTACTTTAGAATGGGCATAGGCTCCCATTGCCATTAGATCAATTTGATTGTCTTCACGGTATTGAGTCAGTACTGGGTAGATCTTGCCTGGAATGATAGAGGCGGTGACTTCAAAGCCTTCCTCTTCAAGAATTCGGTGTGCCTCTTCGAGTTTTTCACGCTTTTCTCGCGTTGCTTCTCCTGCCATGACTAGGTGGCAAGGTAAGCCGAGCAATAATGGACTTTGCGCAATACGTGCGATCGCATTGTCGGCCGCTTCTCGACCATCGTAAGCGATCATAAAATTGGTTGGTGCCTTAAACTGACCAACGCTAATTAGAATTGGACGATGTAAAGTGCGTGCTACCCGCTCAATATGGGAGCCAATTGTATGGGCGCTTTCAGTGTGATCAGTGCCGCAACGGCCAAGTACGATCAGGCGGGATTCTTCTTCGAGTTCGAGAAGATTTTCGACTAAGTCACCGTGGCGTTGAAGTAATTCGATTTGCTTCGCGCCGGCCTTATGAGCAAATTCTTTGGCGTTCTCTAAGACGAGTTTGCCGTGTTCTAAGGCAAGCTTGGCGCGTTTTGCATCCAATGCAACGAGCTCTTCTAATAGATGCTCTCGGCTGCCAAGTCCAATTGAACCAGAAAGGTCCTCATCCGTTCTTACCGTTTCTTTTTCGAGAGAGTGCATTAAGGTTAATGGCGAGCCCAATTGTTTCGCCGCCCAGACAGATGCTGTGGTGACGCACTCAGATAGAGAAGAACCATCGATACAGGCAATTACATTAGTCATATTGCACTCCTTGTTTAGGTCTTTGCACAACGACTGAGCCTGCCATTACTTTGTTAAAAAATAGACTGAAAATGTTAGCTTATCAGCTATGCTTTCTCGTTTATTTTTGCATTGTCTTGGCTTCGCTCGTAACCTTGTGCAAAGAACTTAATTATTATTCGGCGGCTATTAATGACCGCCCATTACTTTCTCAACTTCTTCAGGGTTATTGTGCACCCCAAATTTATCAACAACGGTTGCGCTGGCTTCGTTCATTCCAACGAGTTCAACATCAGCGCCTTCGCGACGGAATTTAATGACAACCTTATCCAGTGCGGATACGGCGGTAATATCCCAAAAATGTGCTTCAGTAAGATCAATCGTAACGCTTTCAACCGCTTCTTTAAAATCAAAAGACGCATTAAATTGATCTGACGACGCAAAAAACACTTGTCCGACTACTTTATAAGTGCGATGTCCTGTTTTGTCACCTTGTTCACTTTTTACGACCATAAAGCGACCAATCTTATGAGCAAAGAATAATGAAGCAAGTAATACTCCGACAAAAACACCGATCGCCAAATTGTGTGTGGCAACGACGATAGACACGGTTGCTAACATAACAATATTAGTTGATAGCGGATGTTTTTTCAGGTTGATAATGGACTCCCAAGAGAAAGTACCAATAGACACCATAATCATGACAGCGACCAAAGCGGCCATCGGAATCTGACCGATTAAGTCGTCTAAGAAAACCACCATGATCAATAGTAAGAAGCCGGCAATAAAGGTAGAAAGACGACCGCGACCGCCGGACTTCACATTGATGACGGACTGGCCAATCATGGCGCAACCCGCCATACCACCTAAAAGCCCCGATGCGATATTGGCTACCCCCTGGCCTTTACATTCACGGTTCTTATCACTGCTGGTATCAGTAAACTCATCCACAATGGTCGCCGTCATCATAGACTCTAATAAGCCGACAACCGCCAGACCTAATGAATAAGGCAAAATAATCCATAGTGTTTCAAGGTTAAGTGGAACATCTGGCCATAAGAAAATTGGCAGTGTATCGGGCAGTTCGCCCATGTCGCCCACTGTGCGAATGTCTAACCCATAAACCATTGCAAAGGCAGTTAGTACAACGATACAAATTAGTGGAGAAGGGAAAGCTTTACCGATAACAGGAAGTAATGGAAATAGATAGATGATTCCTAAGCCTGCCGCCGTCATCGCGTATACATGCCAAGTAACATTGGTTAGTTCGGGTAATTGAGCCATAAAAATCAAAATGGCCAAGGCATTTACAAACCCCGTTACGACGGATCGCGAAACAAATCTCATTAGTGCCCCGAGTTTTAAATACCCAGCAATAATTTGGAAAACACCTGTGAGCAGGGTTGCTGCCAGTAAATACTGCAAACCGTGATCTTTGACTAAAGTAACCATTAGTAGAGCCATTGCCCCTGTCGCTGCAGAAATCATGCCAGGACGGCCGCCGAAGAACGAAATGACAACAGCGATACAAAAAGAGGCATACAAACCTACTTTTGGATCAACGCCAGCAATGATAGAAAACGCGATAGCTTCAGGTATCAACGCAAGTGCAACCACAGTACCGGCGAGAGAATCGCCTTTAATGTTTGAGAACCAGTCTTGTTTTATCGTATCGATCATGTATTACCTTCTGAATAAAGTGGAGCAATTAAGCAGGTGCTATTTGGTTAGCAGTTTGCTCTATAGGCTTCTTATCTCGTTAACCTGTTTTATAAAAAATAAGCTCGGAATGTTACGCCATGATTTGGAGCTACATAAAAAGCTTCCATTAAGGCTCATTGAGTGAGTCAAGAGACTCCGAAAATAGGCATCGCGCAGCGTTGGATTCTTAAGTGTTTAAGATCTGTGCCCGAAAGTGTGCAAATTATAAAGAGTTGGCCTATGCATGGCAATCCTAATAGGACGCAAGAGCCTTGCGATTCATCGAGAAGAGTAAAAAGCAGAACATAAATAAGATGATTGTACCAAGGTACAATAGTCATCTTGGCTTTTCTGCCCTATCTTGAGAGTAATTATAGAACTAATACGACTTACTTTTAGTCTTCATTTTTAGGAAACGTATCATGAGCGACAGTCAAGTATCATTTGCAACACAAGGCAGCGCGATCGGTTTTATCTCCAAAATAACAGGTTCAGTGACCATTCAATCCATTGATGGTCAGGAACGAGTGGTGAAAGTGGGCGATCCGGTTTTCTTTGGTGAGACGGTATTGACTGGTGCAAGTGCTAGTGTGGTTATTTCCTTTGTGGATGGAACTGAAGTCGAGATTGGAAGAGAGTCGGTCGTTGAAATAACCAACGAAGTATACAACACTGGTGATAACGAAGAGTTGGTTGCAGACTCTTCAACTGATCCTAATGCACTACAGCAAGCAATTCTTTCTGGTCAAGACCCTACTCAAATTCAAGATGCTCCAGCCGCGGGCGATGCTCAAGCAGAACAAGATCGTTTTGATGTCGATATTGATAGAAACGATAATAGCGCCCAACCTACATTTGGTGCTGATTCCTTCAATGCACTACCAACTTTTGGCAATGACACGGATGTAAATAGTTTTGGTCGTGGTCAGCAAAATGAATCGACATATCAAGCTCCTTCTACGTCTACTAGGTCAAGTATTACGTCATCAGGAGAATCTACGCCTAATCCTTCAACTGTTAACCAAGCTCCTACAGTGGAAAATCAGCAGGCATCTGTAACAGAAGACTTAACAATAAGTGGAACGATCAGTGCCACTGACCTTGACCTTCCTGCTGACAAAACACTCACTTTCACAACGACTTCCACTGTAACTGGGTTAACGTTTAATAGTGATGGTAGCTATAGTTTTGATGCTTCTTCCTATGATGAGTTATCAGTAGGCGAGAAAAAAGAAATCTCAATAAACGTTATTGCAACTGATGATCAAGGAAGCCAAGGGACAGGTCAATTAAACATTACGGTTACTGGAACAAATGATGCGCCTGTTGCCCAGGCCTCCGCCGCAATTGTGCGAGAAGGCTCTATTGTCAGTGGTGCAGTTACCGCTGAAGATGTAGACCTTCCTGCTGATGCCTCTCTAACATTTACCCTTTCAGAAGAAGTGAAAGGCTTAACTTTTAATGAAAATGGCACATACCAATTTGATGCCTCTAATGAAGCCTATAGTAATTTGGCTGCGGGTGAGCGACTAACACTTAAAATCCCCGTAACGGTCACCGATGATCAAGGAGCAACCGACACCACAAGGCTTACAATTAATATTGTAGGTACAGACGATGCGCCAGAGGTTGCAGGCACGTTCACAGGTGCGGTGACCGAAGGTAACGAAGGTGATGCGGCCGTGACGGCGACAGGCACGATCAGCATCAGCGATGTGGATGCGGATGACAGCCCAGCGTTCGCCGACACCACAAGCCCAGTGCAAGGTACTTACGGTAGCCTGACTCTGGTAGACGGTGCGTGGACGTACACCTTGGATCAAAGCAAGGTTCAAGACTTGGATGGTGCGAAAGATGGCCAGCCAGCGGACCAAGTGACAGACACGATCACACTGACAGCCGATGATGGCACGACCCAAGACATCGTGATCACCATCACAGGTACAGACGATGC